>DATHCP010000102.1:0-30464 GCA_035490535.1 Actinomycetota bacterium | reverse complement strand
AGCCGCAGCTGCGCGAGCTGCCCGCTGCCGAGGACTACCGGGCGGCGGTCCGCGATGCGCTGGACCGGATCGAGGACGGCGAGCTCCGCAAGGTGGTCCTCGCCCGCACGATCGAGGTGGAGGCCGGCCGGACGCTCGATCCGCGGCGGCTCGCGCACCGCCTGCGCGCCGTCGATCCGGCCGCCACGACGTTCGCGGTTCCGGTGCCCGGCGGCACCCTCGTCGGCGCCTCACCGGAGCTGCTCGTCTCCCGGAACGGCCTTCGGGTCCACGCGAACCCGCTGGCCGGTTCGGCCTCGCGCTCGGGCGATCCGGCGCGGGACCGCGCGTTCGCGCAGGAACTGGCCGCCTCGGCCAAGGACCGCGAGGAGCACCGGCTCGTCGTCGAGGACGTCGCGGCGGTGCTCGGCCCGCTCTGCACGGAGCTCGCCTGGGATCCGGAGCCCGTGTTGCTGGAGACGCCGAACGTGTGGCACCTCTCGACGCGGTTCCGCGGCGTCTTGGCCGATCCGGCGCCGGACGTGCTGGAGCTGGTCGCTGCGTTGCACCCGACGCCGGCCGTCGCCGGCACGCCGCGACCGGCGGCGCTCGCGGCGATCCGGGAGCTCGAGCCGTTCGACCGGGGGACCTACGCCGGCCCCGTCGGCTGGGTCGACGCCACCGGCGACGGCGCGTGGGCGATCGCGCTGCGCTGCGCCGTGCTCGACGGACAGCGGGCGACGCTCTACGCCGGTGCCGGCATCGTCGCCGGCAGCGTCCCCGAGGCCGAGCTGGACGAGACCGCCCGGAAGTTCCGCGCCTTCCTCGACGCCCTCCGCTGGGGCTGAGCGTGCACTAGCCTGCGACGCCGGCCGCGATCGCCCTCGCCAGGTCGAGCTTCGTCCGGTCGACGAACAGGTGGATCCCGCCCCGGTCCCAGATCTTCGAGAAGACGCTCGGCTCCTTCGACCACCACACGATCTCCTGCTGGTCGAGCTCGACCGCGATCGCACGGGCGTGGTCGGGGAGGAACTCGCCGAGGTAGACGGTTCGCACGTCCTTCGGCACGTCCTGCAGGCCGGGCATGGCGTGATGCTCCCACGAGCGTGACGACGACGACGCCCCGCGGAGAGGCTCCGCTAGGCTGGGTCGATGGCCGAGCTCACGCCGGAGGACCACCGGACGAAGGCCGATCTGCCGCGTCTGCTCGACGCGCGCCGGCGGATCACTCGGCGCGGCGCCGATCTTCGGCCGCATCCAGGGCCGGTACATGATGAGACCCCGACCGGCATGGGCAAGAGCGGCGCGCTCCGCGCGGCGATCTTCGGCATCAACGACGGGCTCGTGTCGAACACGGCCTTGATCATGGGGTTCGCCGGCGCCTCGCAGTCCCGCGCGGTGATCGTGCTGGCCGGCATCTCCGGCCTGCTCGCGGGCGCCTTCTCGATGGGAGCGGGCGAATACGTGTCGATGCGGGTCCAGCGGGAGCTGCTAGAGCGGATGCTCCACCTGGAGGCGCACGAACTGGGCTCCGATCCCGAGGGAGAGAAAGCCGAGCTCGCCTACCTGTACCGGAAGAAGGGCATCTCGGACGATCTGGCCCGGCGGATGTCCGAGGAGGTGATGCGCGACCCCCAGGTGGCGCTGGACACGCACGCCCGCGAGGAGCTCGGCATCGATCCCGACGAGGGACTCGGCTCGCCCTGGGGCGCCGCGATCTCGTCGTTCTGCATGTTCGCGCTCGGTGCCCTGGTGCCGTTGATCCCGTTCTTCTTCGCGCAGGGCGACGCCGCGGTGATCGCGTCGCTCGTGCTGGCGGCGGTGGCGATCGCCGTCGTCGGCGGGCTCACCTCGCTCCTGACCGGTCGCGGCGTCGTCTACTCGGCCCTGCGCATGCTCGGACTGGCCGCGGCCGCGACGCTCGTCACGTACGCGATCGGCCGGGCGATCGGCGCGACGATCTCGTAGCCCGCGCGATGGACGACGTCCTCGCCCGCGCGGCGGCGATCGCCGACGAGGTCCTGTTCCCGGCAGCGAACGCGACCGACGCGTCGCCGTTGCTGCCGCGCTCGACGTTGGACCGGCTGGCCGCCGAGGGGTTCTACGGGATCGCGGGCCCGCGCGAGGCGGGCGGACGCGATCTGGACGCGGCGACGACGGCGCGGGTCGTCGAGGTGCTCGCGTCGGGATGCCTCACCACGACGTTCGTGTGGCTGCAGCATCGCAACCCGGTCCGCGCGGTCGCGGGCTCGGGCACGCCGGGGCTGCGCGAGGCGTGGCTGGAGCCGCTGTGCGCCGGCGAACGCCGGGCCGGGATCGCCCTGGCGGGCGAGCGGCCCGGGCCGCCGCTGCTGAGCGCCCGCGCCGACGGGAACGACCTGCTGCTGGACGGGGAGGCGCCGTGGGTCTCGGGCTGGGGGGTGATCGACGTCGTGATGGTCGCCGCGCGGCGCGGCGACCGCGTGGTCCGCGCGCTGGTGGATGCGACGGCCGGGCCGACGCTCGCCGTCGACCCCCTCCATCTGGTCGCGGTGAACGCGAGCGGCACGGTGACGCTGCGCTTCGACGGGCACCGGGTGCCGGCCGAACGGATCGTCGGTGACGAGCCGCTGGAAGCGGTGCTCGGGCGCGACGCCGCGGGCCTGCGGATGAACGGCTCGCTCGCCCTCGGCGTGATCCGGCGGTGCCTGACGCTGCTCGGCCCGCACGCGCTCGAGGCGGAGCTCGAGGCGGCACGCGCCGGGTTGGATGCGGCCGGCGCGGCGGCACTGCCCGCCGCACGCGCCCGCGCCTGCGAGCTGGCCGTGCGGGCCGCGAGCGCGCTCGTCGTGGCCGGCGGCGCCCGGTCGATCTTGGCGGGGCACCACGCCGAGCGCCTGGCGCGCGAGGCGCTGTTCCTGCTGGTCTTCGGATCACGGCCGGCGATCCGGGACGCGCTGCTGGAGCGGATCTCCGGTCCGCCGCCCTCGGTTGCCTGAGCGCGGGACCCGGCGCAGCATGGACGCATGACCGTTCCGATGCCCGCCGAGCGGCGAGAGGAGCCGATCTCCGGCTGGCGGATCTGGAACGTCTCCGACGATCCCGTCGAACCGCGCCTGCTGCCGGCGGGGTCCGGCGTCGACGCGTGGGAGCCGATGCGGCCGGTCGTGGCCCGGTGCGCCGTGCCGGCGATCATGGCGCGGGGCGCCGGCCGGCACGTGGCGCCGGCGCTCCACTGCACGTGCGGGATCTACGCGAGCCGTTCGCTCGACGCCTTCGAGCGGCCGCGCCCCGCGTGGCCGCCGCCGTGCGCGGTCGGCACGGTCTCGATGTGGGGGACCGTGATCGAGCACGAGCAGGGCTGGCGGGCGCGGTTCGCGTATCCCGCGCGGCTCGGGCTCGTCTGCTCGATGTGCGCGTGGTTCGAGCCCGGGCCCGGCACGCCGGCGGTGGTCCACGCGTTCGCGGGCTGCTTCTACACGCTCTGCACCGTCCACCGAGGCGGCATCCAGGTCCAGGACGGTCGCCGCACCCGCCCGACCGACGTCGACCCGCTGGCGCTCCAGGCCAGGCTCCGGGACGTCTACGCGGTCGATCCGGTCCCCTTGGACGCGGTGGGCTCGCTCTTCGAGAAGCCCCGGACCCCGGACCCGCCGGCGTACTTCCCGTCGATCTCGGTCGTCCCTGCGGGCGAAGGCACCTGAGCCGTAGCGCGCCGCGGGTGACCGACGGTTCCGGCACGGGCGTGTAGGCTCGCGCCCCTGTTGGGTTCCCCGACCCCCATCAAGGCCCGCCGGGTCGGCGCCGACTTCATCTCCGTGCGCCCGATCCGTGTCGCCGGCTTCGTCCTCGCCGCCACCCTCGTGACGGCGCTGTCCCTGATGCCGGCGTTGCCGGCGGTCGCCGCGCCGCCGCCGATGCTCGGGGGGATCGACGTTTCGAAGTGGCAGGGCACGATCGACTGGACGAAGGTCCGCACGAGCGACGTCCGCTTCGTGATCATGCGTGCGACGAAGGGCGTGGACGAGGTGGACGGGTCGTTCGCCGCGAACCAGGCGGGCGCCACCGCGAACCACGTCGTGGTCGGCGCGTACCACCGGGCCACGCCGAGCGCGAAGCCCGGCGACGCCGTCGCGGAGGCCGACCACTTCGTGGCCACCGCCCGCAACGCCGCCGGTGACCTCGTGCCGTCCCTCGACATCGAGGAGACCGGCGGGCTGCCGCCCGTGAAGCTGCAGGCCTGGGTCCGCACGTGGGTGGAGCGCGTCCGCGAGAGGATCGGCGTGCGTCCGTTGGTCTACGCCAGCCCGTACTTCTGGCGCGTCGCGATGGGCGACACGCAGTGGTTCGCGCAGAACGGCTACGCGATGTGGATCGCGCACTGGGGCGTCGGCGTGAACGGGGTCGACGTTCCGGCCGCCGGCTGGGCCGGCAAGGACTGGACCGTGTGGCAGTACACGAACACCGGCCGTGTGAACGGGATCACCACGCACGTCGACCGCGACCACCTGAACGGGACGAATCTCGGGCGCGTCCGCATCGCGCGGCTGAACGTGACGCCGAGCGGCGGCGGCTCGGTGAGCGGTGCGCGGATCACGTGCGGCGGCGCCGCGACTCGCTGCAGTCGCCTGGCGAACCCCGGCGACCAGATCGTGCTGACCGCCACCCCCGATCCGGGCGCGACGTTCCTCCGCTGGACCGGAGCGTGCGCGGGGACCTCGCCGGCCTGCACCGTCACCACGCTCGGGTCCCGGACGGCCTCGGCGGTGTTCGGCTATCCGGTGCAGGTCTCCGTCGGCGGCAGCGGCGCCGGCACGGTGGCGTCCTCCCCCGGCGGCGCGTCGTGTGCGACGGCGTGCAGCGTCGTCTATCCGTACGGGCGCCCGGTCACGCTCACGGCCCGTCCCGACTCGGCCTCGGGGTTCGGCGCGTGGGGCGGCGACTGTGCCGGCGCGAACCCGGCGACGACTTGCGTCGTGCCGGTGACGGGGCCGACCAGCGTGTCCGTCCGCTTCGACGCCGCGGTCGAGCTCGCGGAGGCGGGTGCGGGCACCCGCTTCGCGTGGGCGCGCCGCGCCGATCCGCGGGCGCTCGGTGGCTCGTACCTCGTGGAACGCCGGCCGGGTGCCTCGGTCTCCTTCGGCTTCCGCGGTGGGGGCGTGGTCGTGTCCACGATCGCCGGTCCAACGATGGGGCGTGCGCGGATCTCGATCGACGGGACATCGCGCGGGACCTTCGACGGCTACGCGGCGACGTTCCGTGCCGGCGTGCTCTATCGGTTCGTCGGGCTCGGCGGCGGGTCGCACGAGGTGACGATCACGGCGCTCGGCACGGCGCGGACCGGTTCGCACGGCACCCAGGTGGGGGTCGACGCGATCCGCTCCTCGGGCGTCCTGCACGTTTCGCCGGCACCCGGCCCGGGGACGTGGGGATCGGTCGCGGCCTCCCCGGCGACCGACGGCGCGTACGTGGCGAGCGACATCGCCGGCGCGAGCGTGCAGCTGCACTTCCACGGCACCGGCGCCACGTGGGTCACGGCGTTCGGCCCGGCGATGGGGCGGGCGCAGATCTGGGTGGATGGACGCACCGTGCGGACCGTCGGCCTGTACGCACCGCACGTCGCGTTCGGGCGCGACATCACGGTCTCGGGGCTGGCCGACCGCGCACACACGATCCGGATCGTGGTGCTGGGCACGCACGGCGGCGCCAGCCGCGGCTCGGCGGTCGCCGTCGACGGCTGGATCGTCCGCTAAGCGTCGGTGGCCCGCTCGCGTTCCACGAGCGCCCGTCGCAGGATCTTCCCGGACAGCGAGCGCGGGATCTCCTCGATGAACTCGACCCGCCGGACCTTCTTGTAGGACGGGACGCGCTCGGCCACGAACGTCAGCAGCTCGCCCTCCGTGACGGTCGCCTGGGGCGCCCGAACGACGAACGCCTTCGGCACCTCGCCGGCGTTCGGATCGGGCGCGGGGATCACCGCGGCGTCCAGGACCTCGGGGTGCCGGACCAAGATCGCTTCGAGCTCGGCCGGCGGCACCTGGAAGCCGCGGTACTTGATCAGCTCCTTCAGCCGATCCACGACGTAGAGGTAGCCGTCGGCGTCGGCGTGACCGATGTCGCCGGTATGCAGCCAGCCGTCGGGCTCGAGCGTGAACGCGTTCGCCTGCGGATCGTCGAGGTAGCCGGCCATCACCTGCGGGCCGCGGATCATGATCTCGCCGTCGGCATCCGGGCCGAGCGGCTCGTCGGTCGCGACGTCGCGGATCCGGATCTCGGTGTTCGGCAAGATCATGCCCGAGGAGGCCGGGCGTCCCTGCGCGGGGTCGCGCGTCGGCGCGCTCAGGACCGGCGACGTCTCGGTCAGGCCGTAGCCCTGCAGCACGCTGCAGCCCAGGCGCGCGGCAGCGGCCTCGGCGATCGCGCCGTCCAGCGGCGCCGCGCCGGTGAGTACGTGGGTCATGGCCGAGAGGTCGTAGCGATCCACCGCCGGATGCTTCGCGAGCGCCAGCACGATCGGCGGCACGAGGCACGCGAACGTCACGCGATGGTCCTGCAGCAGGCCGAGGAAGCTCTCGAGTTCGAAACGCGGCATCGTCACGACGGTGGCCCCCTTGAACAGGGCGAGGTTCACCAGGACCGTCAGGCCGTAGACGTGGAAGAACGGCAGCACGCCGATCATCACGTCGTCGCCGGTGATCTGGATCACCGCGTCGGACTGCAGGATGTTCGCGACCAGGTTGCGATGGGTGAGCTGTACCACCTTCGCGAAGCCGGTCGTGCCGCTGGACATCGGCATCGCGGCGATCGCCTCGGGGGCGGTCGTCGGCACGGCCGCCTCGGACCCCGAGGCGAGGAGCGCGGCGAACGGCTCGGTGCCCTCGGGCGCCTCGGCGCCCAGGACGAGCACACGCTCGACACCCGCTGCCGCGGCCGCCGGCGCCGCGCGGTCGAGGAACGGCGGCACCGTGATCAGGAACCGCGCTCGCGCGGCCGCGAGCTGCGCGCGGACGTCCTCCTCGCTGGCGAGGGAGTTGATCGTGGTGATCGAACCACCGGCCGCGAGCACCCCGTGGAACGCGAGCGCGAACTCCGGGAGGTTCGGCGCGAACAGCGCCACGACCTCGCCGGGGCGGAACCCCCGCGCGGCCAAGCCGGCGGCCGCCGCCCAGACGCCCGCGGCGAGCTGGCCGTAGGTGAGCGTGCGCCCCGATGGTCCGTCGATCAGCGCCGCGCGATCCGGATGGGCGGCCGCGCCCTGCAGGACGAAGTCCGGCAGCGGCACGTCGGGCACCGCCACGTCGGCGAACGGCCCGCGGAAGGTCGTCACGGAGCCGAACGCTAGCGCAGGTCCCGCCGGGCCGCTGCGCCGGCGAGCGCGGCGTCCACCGCGTCGCGGACCTCGCCGCGGCGTGCCCGGTTCCGCTCCGGCTCGACCACGACCTCGACCACGCGCACGCCGCCCTCACGCGCCGCGCGCTCGACCGCCGGCAGGAACGCCCGCGCGGTCCCCACGCGCTCGTGGCCGGCGCCGGCGGCCGCGCTCACCGCGGCGAGGTCGGTCCCGTGCGGCGTGACGAAGAGCTCGCGGTGCTCCGGCAGCTCCCGCTGCGGCAGCAGCGAGAAGATCTCGCCGCCGCCGTTGTTCACGACGACGAGCACGGCGGGGGCGCTCCGGCGCGCCGACCAGACGAACCCGCCGGCGTCGTGCAGGAACGTCAGGTCACCGAGCAACGCGTACGTCGGGCCGACGTCGGCCGTCGCGGCGCCGAGCACCGTCGAGACGAACCCATCGATCCCGCTCGCGCCGCGGTTCGCGAGGGACCGCACGAGGTCGTCGCGGGTCCAGATCAGGGGCATCCGACGGGGGGCCATGTAGGCGTCGAGATCCCGCACCGGGGTCGAGGACCCGACGCACAGGAGCGCGCCGCCGGGGACGAAACCGGCGAGGTCGCGGGCGATCCGTCCCTCGAACGGCTCGTCCCACGCATCGATCGTGCGGTCCACCGCGGCGCGCGCGACCAGGTCGGCCGTGCGCCATCCGGCCGCCCACGCGGGATCGGCGGCGCGCGGGGGGTCGCCGGCCGCCGCGGCGTCCCACGCGACCGCCGCCGTCAGCTCGGGGTCGGCAAGCAGGCGCAGCGCGGCACGACCGTCCGGATCGGGGTCGAGGTGGTCGCGATCGAGGACGACGAGCGTCTCGGCGGTCGCGGCCAGCGCCTGGCTCGCGCGCGTGGTCGGCGCCGCGCCGACCTGGAGCACCACCTCGGGCCGGTGCTCGTCCAACCAGGCGGCGCTCCCCGCGAGCCACGGGCCCGCTCCGAGGGACCGTCCCGCCGTGGCGGCGTCCACCCGCAGCCCCGACAACGGCTCTGCCAGCACCGGCCAGCCCAGGAGCTCGCCGAGGGACAGGAGCGCGAGCGTCGCCGGTGGGCGGAGCCCGCCGATCGCGATCACCCCGCGCGCGCCGGCGTACGTCCCGACGAGACGCGCCACCGCGTCGCGCGCCACGTCACGATCCGCGCCGTCGTCGGCCGGCTCGGCCGCCGGCGCGCCGCCGGTCGCGCGCGGCGATGCGCCCTCCGGCACCAGCGGCTCCTCGAACCCGCAGTTCACGTGGACCGGTCCGGCCGGTCGTCCGGTCGCCGCCGTCACGGCTCGTGCCCCCACGTCGGCCCACGCGGCCGCATCCGAGGCCGACGCGGGCACCGGCGGCTCGAGGAACGCGCGCACGTAGCCCCCGTAGAGCCCTTCTTGCTCGATCGTCTGGTTCGCGCCGGTGCCGCGCAGGCGCGGCGGCCGGTCGGCGCTGAGCACCACGAGCGGGGTCCGCGACTGTGAGGCTTCGACCACGGCCGGGAGGTACTCGGCCGCCGCCGTGCCGCTCGTGCATGCCAGCGCGACCGGCGCGCCGCTCGCCTTCGCGATCCCGAGCGCGAAGAACGCTGCCGACCGTTCGTCCAGGTGGACATGGACCGCGACGCCGCCGTGTCGCCGCAGCGCGAGGGCGAGCGCGGTGGAGCGCGATCCCGGCGAGACGCTCGCGTGCCGTACGCCGCCGGCGACCAAGGCGTCGACGAGCGCCGCGGCGCAGGCGAGGGAGTCGTCGGCCAGGCTCACGGGCTCACACCGTGTGGGACAGCCCCAAGCCGAGGGCCATCAGCAGGCCGGTCGCGGCGTGGAGCTTCGCCGTGCCGACCAGCACGGGGATCAGCTCGCGGCCGGTCGCCGTGCGGATCATGTCGAGCGGCTGGATCGCGAACGGCAACGCCGCGAGCCCCACGAGCCCCCACTGCGTGAGCCCGACGGTCGGGTCGATGATGTACGCGAGCATGCCGGCCACGATCGTCGCGAACGCGCCGACCACGAGCGTGCCGTAGAGCGCACGCGCGTGCCGGTCGCCGATCCGCACCGCGAGGGTCCGCTTGCCGGAGGCGGCGTCGGTGTCGAGGTCGCGGATGTTGTTCGCCTCCAAGATCGCGACCGCGAGCATGCCGAGCGTCGCCGCGCCCCACCACGACGCCGCCGTCACGGTGCCGACCATCACGAACGTCGTGCCGCACGTCGCGACGAGCCCGAAGAAGACGAACACCATCAGCTCGCCGAGACCGAGCCCGGCGTAGGGTCGCGGCCCGCCGCTGTACAACAGCGCCGCGACGATCGCGAGCGCGCCCACCACCAGCACGAGCGCGGGCTCCGTCGCGAGCGCCAGGGCGAGCCCTGCGACCCCGGCCACGAAGATCGACAGGAGCGCCGCGATCAACACCGCGCGCGGGGACGCCGCGCCGCTCTGCGTCAGCCGCGGCGGACCGAGGCGCTCGGCCGTGTCCACGCCGCGCACGCCGTCGAAGAAGTCGTTCGCGAGGTTCACGCCGATCTGGAGCCCGGCCGCGACCACGAGCGCCGCGCCGAAGCGCCACCAGATCACGGTGCCGGCGGCGGCGGTCCCGTAGATCACCGGCACGAGCCCGGCGCCCAGCGTGCGCGGGCGCGCGCCCAGCCACCACACGCGCCAGCCGGCGGGGGCGGGAGCGCTCACGGCCGTTTCGGGAACCTCGAGAAGTCGGGGGCGCGTTTGCCGGTGTAGGCGTCGCGGCCCTCCTGCGCCTCTTCGGTCATGTAGTACAGGAGCGTCGCGTCCCCGGCCAGCTGCTGCACGCCGGCCAGGCCGTCGACGCCGGCGTTGTACCCGGCCTTCAGCAGGCGCAGGGCCAGCGGCGACTTCGCGAGCAGCTCCTCGGCCCACGCGAGGGTCGTCGCCTCGAGCTCCTCCAGCGGCACCACCGCGTTCACGAGGCCCCAATCGAGCGCGGTGGCGGCGTCGTACTGGCGGCAGAGGAACCACACCTCCTTCGCGCGCTTCTCGCCGATCTGCCGCGCGAGCAGGCCGATCCCGTAGCCCCCGTCGAACGAGCCGACGCGCGGGCCGGTCTGGCCGAAGCGCGCGTTCTCCGCGGCGATCGTCAGGTCGCAGCACAGGTGCAGCACGTGGCCGCCGCCGATCGCGTAGCCGGCGACCATCGCGATCACCGGTTTCGGCAAGCGCCGGATCTGGATCTGCAGGTCCAGGACGTTGAGCCTCCCGATCCCCTGCTCGTCGACGTAGCCGTCGTCACCGCGGATCTTCTGGTCACCGCCGCTGGAGAACGCCTCGGTGCCGGCGCCCGTCAAGATCACGACGCCGATCGTGGGATCGTCGCGGGCCCGTTCGAACGCGGCGATCAGCTCGCGCGTGGTCCTGGGACGGAAGGCGTTGCGGACCTCTGGCCGGTCGATCGTGATCTTCGCGATGCCGCTCGCCACCTCGTAGCGGACGTCGCCCTGCTCACCCTTCGGCTCCCACTCGACCATGCGACCATCAACTCCTAGAGCGCGGACTCGAACGGTTAGGCTACCCGACGTGGAGGTGACGGCGCACCGGCGGGCCAACGCGGGGGAGCTGATCGCCTACGCGATCCCTCCGGGTGCGGTCTGGCTCGACATCCTGGCCGCGCACGCGGACTCCGGCGCCTCCTTCCTCCCGATCGATGTCCGACTGAGCGAGCGCGAGCAGCGGCGGCTGATCACGGCGGCGTCACCCACGATGCTCGTGACGCCCGACGAGGAGGTCCTGTTCGGCGGTGCGGCCGACGCCGATCCCGAGCGCGCCTGGGCGGTGGTGGCCACGAGCGGCACCGGCGGCGAGCCGAAGCTCGTGGAGCTGCCGCGGCGCGCGGTCGGCGCGGCCGTCGCCGGATCGCTCAGCGGGATCGACGCGTCGGCGTTCGATCCGTGGGTCTGCTGCCTCACGCCGGCACACGTCGGGGGCCTGCTCGTCCTGCTGCGCGGCGCGCTGGCCGGCGCGCCGGTCGAGGTGCGGGACCGCTTCGACGCGCGGTGGCTCGCCGACGAGGCGCCCGAGGGCGCCCATGTATCGCTCGTGCCGACGATGCTCGAGCGGCTGGTGGCCACGGCCGCGGACCTCGCGCGGCTGGGCGTGCTGCTGGTCGGCGGCGGCCGGCTCCGGCCGGCGCTCCGCGACGCCGCCGCACGACTCGGCGCCCGGGTCGTGTCGACGTACGGCCTCACGGAGTCGTGCGGCGGCGTCGCCTACGACGGGATCCCGTTCGAGGAGACCGACATGCGGATCGCCGGCGACGGCGCGATCGAGCTCCGAGGCCCCACCCTGATGGAGGGCTACCGCGACGATCCGTCGGCGACGGCCCGCGCCTTCACGGTGGACGGGTGGCTGCGGACCGGGGATCTGGGCTCGCTGGACGCGGAGGGTCGGCTCGTCGTGGACGGCCGGGCCGACGACGCGATCCGGACAGGCGGCGAGACCGTGTGGCCGGACGAGGTGGAGGCGGTCCTGCGGTCCGAGCGGCGCGTGGCCGACGTCGCGGTGACCGGCCTCCCGGACGCGGAGTGGGGCGAGCGCGTCGTCGCCTGGATCGTTCCGGCCGATCCCGCCGATCCCCCGACCCTCGAGGAGCTGCGCGAGCACTGCCGCGACGGCCTCGCCCGTTTCAAGGCGCCGCGCGAAGTGCGTCTCGTGGATGACCTGCCCCGCACCGCATCCGGGAAGCTCCGTCGATCGGTGATCCGCGACGGCACCTATGGATGAAGGCCCGAGCGAGGGAGGGGTTCGCTCGGGCCTTCAGTCATCCCCGGGCCCGCCGAGGGGGTGGCAGTCCCGGGAAGGTTCGATGGCGTCGCACCCGAAGAATCGTCGCGGGGGAGGCCGGGATTGATACCCGCTTCCGGGTAGGCGGATGCCCCGTCAGGAAACGTCGATCGCGCCGTGGCGCACCGCGAACGCCACCGCCTCGAGCTTCGAGTGGACGCGCAGCTTGCCCAGGATGTTGCGCACGTGGGTCTGGACGGTCTGCGGGCTGATGAACAGCTCTCTCGCGATGTCGTCGTTGCGCATCCCGCGAGCGAGCAGGCCGAGGATCTGGCGCTCGCGCTCGGTGAGGTCGCCGAGCAGCCGCAGGGCGTCGCGCTCCTCCTCGCGCTGTCGGGAGACCTGGGCCAGCAGGCGCGTGAGGGTCGCGGGATCGATCAGCACCTCGCCCTCGGCGGCCGACTTCGCCGCCGCGAGCAGGTCCTCGGCGGCCTCGTCCTTCGAGAGGAACCCCGAGGCGCCGGCCTCGACCGCCTCGACCATGAGCCGGTCGTCGTCGTGCGCGGTCATGATCACGACGTTCGTGGACGGCGACGCCTCCTTGATGCGGCGCGTCGCCTCGATCCCGCTGATCCCGCCGCCCCGGAACACGATGTCCATCAACACGACGTCGGGCAGGTGCTCCTCTGCCAAGCGAACGCCGTCCTCGGCCGTGTGCACGGGCGGGGCGACGAGCATGAGCTCGTCGTCGAGACCGACCACGGTAGCCAGCGCGTCGGTCAACACCTTGTGGTCGTCGCACAAGAGCAGGGACACGCGACGCGCCGCGCCCATGCGTCACCCCTTCCTGGGCACCCGGATCCGCAGGATGGTACCGCCACCCGCCGTGGATCCGAGGACGACGTCGCCGTCCTGCTGGCGCACCAGCGAGCGCGTGATGAACAGACCCAGGCCGCTCCCGGGCCGGTCCTCGTAGCCGGACGGGCGCCATCGGGCGAACTTCTGGAAGACCTGGTCGCGGACCTCGGGCGGCACGCCGGGTCCATCGTCGGCGATCTGGATCACCGCGTCGGTGCCGTCGGCCATCAACGAGACGCGGATCTGGCCGCCGGCCGGCGAGAACTTCACGGCGTTGTCCAGGGCCTGGCCGATCGCTTCCTGGAGCCACCGCGCGTCGACGTCGGCCTCGGCGTCCTCCTCGGTCTCGAGCTCGACCGGCCGATCGGTGATCTCCGCGTCGTGCACCGCCTTGGCCACGATCGGCCCGAGCGGCCGCACCTCACGCCGGACCTCGATCGAGCCGGCGTCGACCTTGAGCGCCAGCGACATCTGCCCGACCAGCTGGAGGAGGCGCCCCGACTCCGCCTCGATCATCCCGACGAACTCGAGCCGTTCCGCGTCGCCCAGTCGTGCGTAGTTCGTCCGCATCGACGACGCGATGCTCTTGATCGACGATGCCGGCCCGCGCACGTCGTGCGCGATCACCGAGGCGATCTCCGAGCGGCCGGCCAGCACCGCCTCGGCACGGTCGGTGGCCCGGCGCATCTGCGTGGCGTCGGCCCGCCCCGCCGCGAGCGCGCCCACGAGGAGCAGGCCCGCCGCCACCGCCGGCATCGCCGCTTGCCAGGCGATCGCCACCTCCGTCACCCACCGCACGTTCACGAGGTACAACAGTGCCGTGCCGGCCGCGGCGACACCGATCGAGGCGGCGCATCCGGCGACCCATCGGTACCACCCCGGCCGCGGCGCGGTGCGCACGGTTGCGGCCGTCGCGGCGATCACCACCAGCCCCGCGGCCGCGACCACCGCGACGGTCGGCACGGGGACCCCGACGACGAGGCTCGACATGATCGCCGGCGCCGGCGCGGTCGGCTGCACCACGAGCACGACGAGATCCACGAGCGCCAGGCTCGCGGCCACGGTCCCTCCGACGACGAGCGGTCGCAGCGGCGGGCGCCCCCTTCGGTCTCGCCAGGGCACGGTGAGCGCCAGACACACCGCCAGGGCGAACGCCCCGGCGATCGAGCCGTACACGCCGCCGGCGACCCGAACATCGAAGGCGTGGGGAGCGGTGGTCGACCACGCCAGGGGGATCAGGACGGCCCAGAGGAGGTACTGGGCCGCCACCCCGCCGGCGCCCGCCGACACGAGCAGGAGCGCGGGATCGCGTCGATCCGGATACGCGACCGCGGCGACCGAACATGCGCCCGCGAAGAGCCCCGCGCTGATCGGGAGCAGCGCCGAGATGTCGCCGAGGGAGACGGCTCGGTGGGCGCCGATCGCGACGAGCACCGCGAACGCGCTCGCCAGCAGCAGGCCCGGCCGCCGGCGGAGGTCTCCCACGTCGCGAGCATAGGCGGCGGGCTTGCGCCGATCGGTAACCGCCGCGCGCGGCGATCTCCTACGAGTACGAGTGGTCGGCGTCGGGGAAGGCGCCGCTCTCGACGTCGCGCGCGAACGCCGTCGCGGCGTCCGTGATCGTGGTGCGCAGATCGGCGTAGGCCTTCGCGAGCTTGGGCGGCCTCTCGCTCAGTCCGAGCAGGTCGTTGATCACGAGGACCTGCGCGTCGGTGCCGCTGCCGGCGCCGATCCCGATCGTCGGGATCTGCACGGCCTCCGTGATCTCGGCGCCGAGCTCGGCCGGCATCGCCTCGAGCACGATCGCGAACGCGCCGGCCTTCTCCAGCGCATGCGCCTGATCGAGCACCTTCGCGGCCGCCTCACCACGACCCTGCACCTTGTAGCCGCCGAGCCCGTGGACCGACTGCGGGGTCAACCCCACGTGGGCCATCACCGGGATCCCGATGTCCACCAACCGGTGCACCAGGTCGTACTGGGCGCCCTCCAGCTTCACCGCGTGCGCGTGGCCCTCCTTGATCAGGCGGCCGGCGTTGCGCACGCCTTCCTCGACCGAGACCTGGAACGACATGAACGGCATGTCGCCGACCACCATCGCGCGCTCGGCCCCGCGCGCCACCGCGCGGGTGTGATGCAGGATCTCCTCCATCGTGACGGGCAGCTCGTCGTCGTAGCCCAGCACGTTGCGGCCGACGGAGTCGCCGATCAGCAGCACCGGGATGCCGGCCCGGTCGAGGATCTGGGCGGTGGGGAAGTCGTAGGCGGTGAGCATCGCCCACCGCTTCCCTTCGGACTTCCACGCACGCAGGTCGTGGATCGTGACGGTCATCTGCTCGCGCCTCCCCTTGGATGAGTGCACGGCCTTTGGCCGAGTGTACCCGCGCCGGAGCTGGAGAACGGGCATGTCAGACCCGACAGGTACGGTGCGCAGGATGAACGAAGGAGGTCCACCATGAACCTGCCGGGAACCATGCCATGAACCGTCGTGACGATGGCATGACCCCGTCGATCCCGATCGAGCCGTGGGCAGAGGTGCTCACGCTGGGCCGGGCGCGCTTCGGCATCCTGGTGGGCGGGCCCTTCGACGGCCGGTGCTACCCGTTGCCGGAGGGCCCGGTTCCCGCGCATCTGCTCGTGCCCGGCATCGGGGGGCCGGCCGATCCGCCCACCGAGCGGTACGACCTGCACGAGGGTCGCTACCGTCACCGCTCGGCCGAGGACGAGCGGCCCGCGGCCTGACCCGTCGCCGTCCCGTACACTGCTGGGCAGCCCTCATCCTTCTGCTCCCCCTTCCGGGGGGGCCGTCCAGTCCAGAGGAGGTGAACGTTGAGGGAGTACGAAGGCATGCTCATCCTGCCCGCCGAGGCCGACGAGGCCCTCGTGGGTACGGCGGTCGAGCGGATCACGAAGATCATCGCCCCCGACGGCGGGGCGGTCACGAAGCTCGACCGATGGGGCCGCAAGCGCTTCGCGTACGAGATCGCCCACCAGAACGAGGGGTACTACGTCGTGGTGCGGTTCACGGCCGAGCCCGCGCGGCAGGCCGAGCTCGAGCGCGCGTTGAAGCTGGCGGACGAGGTGATCCGGCACAAGATCCTGCTGCCGCCGGTCCTCAAGCCCCAAGAGGAACGCAAGGAACGGAAAGCGACCGCTTCCCCCGCCTCCGTCGAGGCGTAGAGAGCAACGAAGGGGGACCGCTCGATGGCGAGCGACAACCAGATCACGATCGTCGGGAACCTCACGGATGATCCCGAGCTGCGCTACACGGCCAACGGCGCCGCCGTGGCCAATTTCCGCGTCGCGTACTCCACGCGGATCCGCGACGCCGCCGGCAACTGGACCGACGGCGACACGTCGTTCTTCGCGGTCAACTGCTGGCGCAACCTGGCGGAGAACGCGGCCGAGTCGCTGACGCGCGGCACGCGCGTGGTGGTGACCGGCCGGCTGAAGCAGCGCTCCTGGGAGACCCAGGAGGGCGAGAAGCGCACCGTGATCGAGATCGAGGCCGACGACCTCGGCCCCAGCCTGCGATGGGCAACGGCCAGCGTCACGAAGACCAGCCGCAGCAGCTCCTCCTCGTCGTCTTCGGGCGGCGACTGGGGCGCGGCGGTCGCGGCGCCGGTCGGGGCCTCCACCGACCAAGAGGAGACACCCCTGGATGCCGGGTAAACCATCTGGACCCAAGCGCGGCAAGCGCGAGGGCAAGCGAGACAAGGACGCCGCCTGGCAGAAGAAGGGCAAGCGCAAGTTCTGCGTCTTCTGCAAGGACCGGGTCCAGTACGTGGACTACAAGGACGTGATCGTGCTGCGGAAGTTCGTGTCCGAGCGCGGCAAGATCCGCGCCCGGCGCGTGACCGGCAACTGCGTGCAACATCAGCGCGACGTGGCCGCCGCCGTGAAGAACGCCCGTGAGATGGCCCTGCTGCCGTACAGCGCGCGATGAAGGTCATCCTGCAGAAGTCCGTCGAGAACCTCGGGGATCCGGGCGAGGTCGCCGAGGTCGCCGACGGCTACGCGCGCAACTACCTGATCCCCCGCGGCATGGCGATCAAGGCTGACAAGGGCTCCCTGAAGCAGGTGGACTCGCTCAAGCGCCAGCACGGCGCCCGCCTGTCGAAACAGAAGGGCGAGTACGAGGCGATCGCGTCCAAGCTGATCGCGGCCGGTCCGCTTCGGATCGAGGCGCGTGCCGGCGAGGAGGGCAAGCTGTTCGGCTCGGTCACGGCCTCGGACATCGCCGAGGCGGTTGCGGCGCGCTCCGGCGTGATGGTGGACCGTCGCGACGTCCGCCTCGAGGAGCCGATCCGGTCCGTCGGAACCCATGAGGTCAGCGTGCGGCTCTTCCACGAGGTCGAGCCGGTCCTGACGGTCGAGGTGACCGCGGCGGGCTAGGCGCTCCGGGCCCGGCGCAGGCCATCGGGGGACGCTCCGGGAGGGGGCGTCCCCCCTCGGCGTTCCCGGGCGTGTCAGAGGCGGTTTGCACACTTGTCCACATGCCCGTCCACATGGGGAAAACCCTGCTCAGAGCCGGAGTGACAAGGAATCTCGGCCGGCCACCTGCCCCTCGGCAATCCACAGGGGTTCTCCACTGTCGCGGCGGTTCCGGGGGGCGTACCGTCCCCGGTCGGTCGGAGTCGGGGCAGGGGGAAAGGGGCGGTGCCGGTGGCGCGTGCGGCTGACGAGGTCGTCCGGATCCCGGCCGGCCAGCGTCTGCCGCCGCAGGATCTCGATGCCGAACGCTCGGTCCTCGGGGCGATGCTCCTGTCCACCGACGCGATGGCCGAGGTGGTCGAGACCCTCGACCCGGAGGACTTCTACCGCTCGGCGCACGGCAAGATCTACGCGGCCGTGCGCACCCTGTTCGCCCACGGTGAGCCGGTCGACGTGATCACCGCCGTCGACGCCCTGCGCCGCGGCGGCTCCCTGGAGGAGGTCGGCGGCGCGCTGTACCTGCGCGACCTCGTCGAGGAGGTGCCCACGCCGGCCGGCGCCACGCACTACGCGCGGATCGTCGCCGACGCGGCGCTGCGTCGACGCCTGATCGCGGCGGCCGCCGACATCATGGACGGCGCCTACGCCGGTGCGGTGGAGGCCGATCAGATCGCCGATGGCGCCGAACAGCGGATCTACGACGTCGCCCGGCGTGAGGACGCCGACGAGACCGCCGTGATCGGCGACCTGGTGAACGACGCGATGTCGGACCTGGAGGCGATCCAGAACCGCGAGTCGGCCTACACCGGCCTGCCCACCGGGTTCCGCGACCTCGACGACCTGATGTCGGGGCTGCAGCCCGGCAACCTCGTGATCCTCGCGGCCCGCCCCGGGATCGGGAAGTCCTCGCTGGCGATGAACGTCGCGCGCAACGTCGCCGTGCAGGGCGAGTCGGTCGCGATGTTCTCCCTGGAGATGTCGCGCTACGAGATCGGCATGCGCCTGCTCTGCGCCGAGGCGCGCGTGCCGTGGGACCGGATCCGCAACAAGCGCGTGGGGCCGGACGACTGGACCCGCGTCGTGGCCGCCGGCGAGACGCTGCACGACGCGCCGCTGTCGATCATCGACGCCGGCAACGTGAACATCGTCGACATCCGCGCGAAGTCCCGCCGGATGCGGACCGGCCGCCGCAGCCTCTCGTTGATCATCGTGGACTACCTGCAGCTGATGACCAGCCCGCTCGCGCGCCGCCCCGACAACCGCCAGCAGGAGGTCGCCGAGATCTCACGTTCGCTGAAGCTCCTGGCGAAGGAGCTCCACATCCCGGTGCTCGCGCTCTCGCAGCTGAACCGCAACCCGGAGGCCCGCGCGGACAAGCGCCCCCAGCTGTCGGACCTGCGCGAGTCGGGCTCGCTCGAGCAGGACAGCGACGTCGTGATGTTCATCCACCGCGACGACGCCGACCCGGAGAAGAAGCGTGAGGCCGAGTTGATCGTGGCCAAGCACCGCAACGGACCCACCGGCTCGATCCGGCTCAGCTTCGAGCCCGCTCTCACCCAGTTCCGCAACGCGGCGCGCGGCCAGGGGTAGCGCGACCGCCGTTAGCATCGCCCGATGGCCCGCGCCGCCCTGACCCCCGACGCCACAGCCACCCCGCGCCGCGTCCGGGCGATCCTGCGGCGTCTCGACCTGCGCTTCGGCCCGCTCGCGCCGCCCCGCGCCGTCGATCCGCTCGACGAGTTGATCCTCACGATCCTGTCGCAGCACACCAGCGACCTGAACGCCGAGCGGGCCTTCGCGTCCCTGCGCGCGGCGTTCCCCACCTGGGAGGCGGTGGTCCGGGCGCCGACGCCTGCGGTGGCCGACGCGATCCGCTCCGGAGGCCTCGCCGACACGAAGGCGCCCCGGATCCAGGCGGTGCTCGAGGAGGTCCGCGAACGCGAGGGCGCCTTCGATCTGTCGCGGCTGCGGGAACTGTCCGACGCCGAGGTGCGCGGTTACCTCACGTCGTTGTCGGGGATCGGCCCCAAGACCGCGGCCGTCGTGCTGTCCTTCGCGCTGGGCCGCGACGCGATCCCCGTGGACACCCACGTGCACCGGGTGGCGACGCGCCTCGGGTTGGTGCCGCCGCGCGCGAGCGCCGAGAAGGCCGACCGGATCCTGCACGATCTGGTCCCCGAGGGCCTGCGCACGCCGCTGCACGTCGCGTTGATCCGCCTGGGTCGCGAGGTCTGCAAGGCGCCGACGCCCCGCTGCCGCGCCTGTCCGCTGGTGGACCTGTGCCCGACCGCGCCGCGGTACCTGCGCGCCGGACCGCGCTAGCCTCTCCGCCGGAGGTCGCAGCACATGCCGGGGATCATCGATCAGGCGCGGACCGCGCTGGCGGCGCGGAACTGGGACGCGGCCTACGACGCGTTCCACCGCGTGGATCCCGACGACCTGTCGCCCGTCGACCTGGAGGGTCTGGCCGACGCCGCGTGGTGGCGGTCCCGATTCGACGAGTCGATCGAGGCGCGACAGCGCGCCTACGGTGCCTACGCGGCCGCCGGTGACGACGTCGGCGCGGCGGCCACCGCCGCGAGATTGTCGATCGAACACTTCATCCGTGATCGTCCGGCGATCGGCGCGGGCTTCCTGCAGCGGGCCGAGCGGCATGCGAAGCACCTTCCCGACGGGCCCGGGAAGGGGCTCCTCGAGATGGTCCGGTCCAACGTGGCGCGGTTCCAGGGTGATCTCGACCACGCGATCTCGCTGGCCGATCGATCCCTCGAGATCGGCGAGCGGCTCGGCGACCGGGACGTGATCGCGATGGCGCTGTACGCGCGGGGTCTGGCTTCGATCGACGCCGGGCTCGTGCCGGAAGGGCTCGCCTCGATGGACGAGGCGATGGTCTCGGTCCTCACCGGCGAGCTCGACCCGTACTTCACGGGGGTGATCTACTGCGGGCTGATCGCCGCGTGCTTGGAGCTCGGTGAGGTCCGGCGGGCGGGGGAGTGGAGCGACGCCGCCCACACCTGGTGCACCACGCTCCAGGACGATGCGCCGTACCCCGGGATGTGCGCGGTGAACCACGCGCACGTCGCCCGTCTGCGCGGCGCCTGGCCGCAGGCGGAGGACGAGGTATCCCGCGCCGCCGCGCGCCTGCTCGAGATCGACCCGCCGCTCGCGGGGCCGGCGCTCGTGCAGCTCGGCGAGGTGCGACTCCGCCGGGGAGATCTGGCCGGCGCGGAGGAGGCGTTCGGTCGCGGGCGCGAGCTCGGCGCCGACCCCGAGCCCGGGTCCGCGCTGACGTGGGCCGCTCGCGGGAGGGTGGATGACGCGCGGGCCGCCCTGGAGACCGCGATCGCCGCCGAGCGCCAGCCCGCCCGGCGTGCCCGCCTGTTGGCCGCGCTGGCCGAGATCGCGGCCGCGAGCGGCGCGCTCGAGGAGGCGGCCGGCGCCGCCGCGGAGCTCCGCGCGATCGCCGACGACGCCGGTACCGCGCCGCTCCAGGCGCTCGCCCAGGCCACCGACGGGGTCGTGGCCGCAAGGGCCGATCCTCACGCGGCGCTCGAGCGGCTCCGCCCGGCGCTGGCGGCCTACGAGGAGCTCCAGCTCCCGTACGAGGCTGCACGCGTCCGAGCGTGGATCGGACGGACGCTGCTGGCGTGCGGCGAACGCGACCAGGGCGAGCTCGCGCTGCGGACCGCCGCCGGAGAACTGCGCGACCTGGGCGCCGCCCGCGACGCCGCCGAGCTCGAGGGGCTCCTGTCGGGCTCGCCCGCGCTGCCGGACGGGCTCACGGCCCGCGAGGCCGAGGTCTTGAAGCTCGTGGCCGCCGGACGGACGAACCGCGACATCGCGGTCGAGCTCGTGATCAGCGAGCACACGGTCGCCCGCCACCTGCAGAACATGTTCGCCAAGCTCGGGGTCTCCTCCCGCGCCGCGGCCACCGCGTACGCGTTCGAGCACGGCCTCGCCTGACGCACGGCGTGGTGCGTTCTCACCACGCCGTCGCCCGTCGAGATTGGTGCGTTCCCGCGATGCGGCACCACCCCACTCCTCCGTAGCGTCCTCGTGACGTACGGAAGGAGGCACCGATGACGGCGGAGCGGTTCCAGGCGGTGGTGATCGGCGGCGGACAGGCGGGGCTCTCGGCGGGTGCGTACCTGCGGCGGGCCGGCCGGTCGTTCGTGATCCTCGACGGCCACGAGCGGATCGGGGACAACTGGCGCGAGCGCTACGACTCGCTCCGGCTGTTCACACCTGCGTACGGCGTGAGCCTGCCGTTCGATCGGTACCGCAAGGCCGGGCAGCAGCCGCCGACGCGCGACGAGTTCGCCGACTACCTCGAGGGGTACGCGCGGCGTCGCGAGCTCCCGGTCCGGAACGGGGTCTGGGTCCGGAGGCTGTCGCGCGAGGGCGTGACCTACGTCCTGGACACGACCGATGGCCGGCTCGAGGCGGAGCAGGTGATCGTGGCCAGCGGCGCGCACCGCGATCCGCGCGTCCCGGCGCCGTCGCGCTCGCTGGACCCCGCGATCCTGCAGCTGCACTCGAGCGCCTACCGCAACCCGTCCCAGATCCCGGAGGGACCCGTCCTGGTGGTGGGCGTCGGGAACTCCGGCGCCGACATCTCGCTCGACCTCGCGCCCGGGCACCGGGTGTGGCTCTCCGGTCCGGACCGGGGCCACGTCCCCGTGGACATCGACGCGTGGGTCGGACGGCACATCGGCTCCCGCGTCGTGCTGTTCCTCGGCAAGCACGTGGCGACCCTGCGGACCCCGATCGGGCGGCGGATGAAGGCGAAGACCCTAGGCCGCGGCGATCCACTGATCCGCGTGAAGCCGAAGCAGATCCTCGCCGCGGGCGTCGAGCGCGTCGGCAGGACGGTCGGCGTGCACGACGGCTGGCCGGTGGTCGAGGACGGCGCGGTGCTCGATCCGACGACGGTGATCTGGTGCACCGGGTTCCGCCACGACCTGTCGTGGATCGACCTGCCGATCTTCGACGAGGACGGCGCGCCGCGGCACGTGCGCGGGGTCGTGCAGGACGAGCCGGGCCTGGCCTTCGTCGGGTTGCCGTTCCAGTTCGCGCTCGGCTCGGACTCGGTGCCCGGCGTGGGTCGGGACGCGCGCTACGTGGTGCGGCGGCTCGCGCGTCGGCCGGCGTCCGAACCGGTCCCGGAGACCGCGCTGCCCGCGACCGCCTGAGCGGTCGCGGGCCCGCGGTCCGGCCGTTCGATCAGGCGCCGGGACCGATCAACAGCCTGTGGTCGTCCAGCCACTCGACCGTCGTGCCGCTGCCGCCGTCGCCGACCCTCGTGATGGTGTCGCTGGCAACCGTCACCACGAAGATCTCCCCGGAGTCCATGTACGCGATGCGGGTCCCGTCAGGAGACCAGCGGATCCACTGGATCGCGCCGCCGCTGACGAGCACGCGGGGAGCGCCGCCGCCCGCCGGTCGGATCATGAGGTCCCGGCCCGAGAAGTCCGAGGTGCATCGAACGCACATGGACGCGACGTAGGCCAGCGTCCCGTCGGGTGCGATGCCTCCCCACGCCACGTTCCGTTGGACGAGCGTCGGCGTCCCACCACCCGTGGAGGGAACCGACCAGAGGTTCCAGCTGGACCGGGTCGGGCGCATGTAGAGGATGCGGCCGTCCGGCGTGAAGCTCGGGAACAGGAACCACCAGCCGTTCGAGGCGGTCCCGAAGTCCACGACGGTCGTGTCGTGCCCCGTCCCGACGTCGTGGACGACGAGCTTCCCCAGTTCCTCCGTGGCGAAGTCCCGCTGTTGGTACACGATCCGCGTTCCGTCCGGCGACCACTGCGCTCCCATGCCGCCGACCAGATCTGGCGTGATCCGATCCCGCAGGCCCGTGCCGTCGAGGTTCGCCACGAAGACGGATCCTGGCCGGCTGCAGCACAAGCTGAACGCGACCCTCGTCCCGTCCGGCGATGCCGCGTAGTACGAGCCACCGTTCCGGAACGACGCCGGCAGCGGCGTGATCGTGCCCCCGTGCAGGTCGACGATCGAGTTCGTGAGCGTCGGGGGCTGCGAGGGCCCGACCGGGGGACCGCCCGGGTGAGCCGGCCCTTCCTTCGTTCCGCTCTGCGCCCGGGCGAAGATCGCGGCCGCCACCGCGATCAGCACGAGCACGGCCACGATCGAGCCCGCGCGCCGGTTCCGATCGTTGCGCTGCCGTCGTCCCTGGAGCCGTTCCTGGGCCCCGGGATCCTGGCGCACCTTCTGCGTCGCCATGCGGAAGACCTCCTGCACCTCAGGCATCGCGCGCTCCTTCCGCTCGCAGCGTCTGCCGGCCCTGGGTCGCCAGGGACCGCACCGTGGACGGCCGGACGCGCAGGATGCGCGCCGCCTGCTCGGATGGGTACCCGAGCAGGTCCACGAGCAGGAGCGCGGCCCGCTGCCGCGGCGTGACCTGCATCAGGAGCGCACGGACGTCGGCCCGCATCTCCGCCTCGAGGAAGCCGTCGTTCGGCTCCGTCGCGGGGAGCATCTTCCGGACGGCCATCGCGGCTCGGCGTCGGCGGAGCCGGAACGCGTTCAGCGCCACCCGGAAGAGGTAGGCGGTCGGATCATCGATCCGATCGATGTCGCCCCACCGCTCCCAGAGCTTCAGGAACGCCTCCTGCGTCAGCTCCTCCGCGTCGTGCTTGTTGCCCGTCACGAAGTACAGGGCCTTGAACACCCGTTCGCGCTCCTCCTCGAAGAACACGTCGAAGCGGGCCCCTGCTCCGACGCCTTCCTCCGTGGGGAGGGACACGACCTCGTCGCCTGCTCGCATGCGCCATGGATCCACGAAGGACATGTTCCGCTCATGCGAACCCCGAGGAAAATCGGTCGGTCGTGCCCGGAAGGGCGTCCGGGAGGTTCCGTATCGGTACGGATGTAGCGGCTCAGGCCCCTTCCTATCGTCGGCACGAGGCGTCGACAGGAGGCGGCGCGACCCGAGGAACGGTCCGACGACGGAAGAAGGAGGAACCGATGCCGCTGATCAACGTGAAGGTGATCGAGGGAGTGTTCTCCGAGCCGCAGAAGCGGGAGATCCTGGAGAAGCTCACCGAGACGATGGTGTCGATCGAGGGCGAGAACATGCGCGGCGTCACCTGGTGCGTCCTCGAAGAGGTGAAGAGCGGCGACTGGGCGATCGGCGGGAACGCGCTGACCACCGCGGACGTGCGAGCCCTCGCGTCCGGCGTTCCGGTCGGCTGAACGCCCGCCACGCACGGGCGACCGCCGCGGGCCTCCTCCGGCCTGCGGCGGTCGTCGCACGTGCCTACGATGGCGGGGTGGGCTCGGCCCCGGCCACGAGGTACGCACGGAGCGGAGGCGTGAACATCGCCTTCCAGATCCTCGGCGAGGGACCGCCGGATCTGGTGCTCGTGCCCGGATTCGTCTCGCACGTCGAGGCCGCGTGGGAGTGGTCCTACCTCGCGCGCTTCCTCCATCGGTTGGCGTCGTTCGCGCGGCTGATCGTGTTCGACAAGCGGGGGACGGGGCTGTCCGACCCGATGAAGCGCGCGCCGACCCTGGATGAGCGCGTCGACGACATCCGCGCCGTGATGGACGCGGCTGGAACCGAGCGCGCGCACCTGCTCGGCATCTCGGAGGGCGGAGCACTCGCGATCGCGTTCGCCGCCGAGCATCCCGACCAGGTCGCGTCGCTGATCCTCTACGGCTCCTACGCGAAGAAGGTGGCGACCGAGGACTACCCGTGCGGTGCGCCGCCCGAGTGGGTCGAGCTCTTCCTCGATCGGTTCGACGAGGCCTGGGCGACCGGCGCGTGGTGGGACATCGTCTATCCCGACCTCCCGCCCGACCCGCCCACGCACGCCGCGTGGGCCCGCTACCTGCGCGCCGGTGCGAGCCCGGGGATGGCGCGCGACCTGATGGAGATGAACGGCCGGCTCGATGTCCGAGGCTCGCTCGCGAACCTCAGGACCGACACGCTCGTGATCCATCGCACGGACGATCGGTGGGTCGAGGCCGGGAACGGCCGGTACCTCGCCGAGCGGATCCCCGGTGCGACGCTGGTCGAGCTCCCCGGCGCCGATCACCGCCCGTGGCTCGAGGACGCCGACGGGGTCCTCGACGCCGTCGAGGCGTTCGTGACCGGAACGGTGCACCGACCCCGCCATGCTCGCCCGCTGATGGGCGTCGACGCGCTCAGCCGGCGCGAGCGCGAGGTCGTGGAGCTCGCCGTGGCAGGCGAGACCGCGCCCGAGATCGCGCGCCACCTCTTCCTGAGCGAACGGACGATCGAGTCCCATCTGCGGAACGCATACGCGAAGCTCGGCGTCGCCTCACGGGTTGAGCTGGTCCGGCGCGCGGGCGAGCTGGGGATCTGACCGGCTCACCCACCCCGCGAGGAGCGCCGGCGGGGCGTGAACGTCCACACGAGCACGACGATCCCGACGACGACGCAGCCGAGGCCGATCCAGAGCCAGAGCGGAGAGCCCGTCATGAAGCTCCCTTTCAGGGTGCCGTACCCCTGGAAGGTCCAAACGGCGCCGACCGCGATCAGGACAACGCCGACGAGAGGCCGCACGAACCGCACGGCTCCATCGTGCCACGCGGCTCCCGAAGTTCTCGACCCGGATGACGTGGTGCCTTCGCGGAACCATCGTGGACGCCGAGTCGTCTACGGGAGATGCGGCGTCGATCTCGAGCACGCGCGATCCGGCCGGCGGCCCTGGTCGGCCTCGTGTGTCTCGCCATCGCGGCGTGCACGGGAGGCCGGGCACCGTCCACGTCGCCGGTGACCGTCGGCGGCCGGTTCCCCTCGGGTTCGGAGGCGTCCGTGCAGCTCGTGCCGGTCACCTGTCCGCGGGACCTGAGGTGGCCCGTGCGCCGCAACGAGGTTCCCGGCATGACACACGTTCTCGTTCCGGGGGCGCCGACCGGACTCGTGCTGTGTGGCCCGAAGGCCCGGGTCGGGATCACGGGCCCGGGCGAGGTGCAGACGATCGTCGCCACCCTGGACGCGCTCCGGCGGGTTCCTCCCGGCGTCATCTATGCGTGCCCGATCGACGTGGGCCCGATCTACGGCTTCTTCTTCAACTACCCGGGAGGCGAAGTGCTGCTCGTCACCGTGCACGCCTCGGGCTGCCGCCAGGCGACGAACGGCCGGGTCGCGGCGTGGGCTGCCTCGATCGGGAAGTGGGCCCGACACCGTCTCGCGTACAGGGTGCACCCCGGCTAGCCGCGCCCTCGCTACCGCTTGACACGGATCTGCACCAGCGGGTTGTAGCCGGTCCAGCAGCCGTCGTCGAGGCGGAACGTGCCCGTCCCGGCCGTGCCGTTGTCGCAGAAGTTCCCCGGGGTCTGGCTGTCCTGGTAGATCCCGGAGGGGTACATGTCCTGGCCGCGTGCCGGCAAGCCGGCCGCCGCCGCGACGTTCAGCGAGTCGTACGGGCATCCCGCGGTGCTCGAGGAGCACGTGGTTGCGTAGCCGTACGGGTGCGCGCCATAGCCGCTCGTGTTGTAGGAGATCCCGTAGATCAGCCAGGTCGGCAGCTTCAGGTTGCGCTTGCCGAGGTCGAACCGGATCTGCTGCGCGTACCCGCTGTAGCACTTCCGGTCGTGCTTCGAGTACCACTGGGTCGCCGGCGTCCCCGGGCACTTCGCCTCGTTCGTGGTCGGCCGGTACCCGATCGCGAACGTCTGGGTCTTGCGCGCGATCACCGGGCCGACGGCGCCGCCGGAGCCGTACCCGTAGAGCGTCAGCGTGATGGGCTGCTTGAACGTCGCGCCCGGCGTGCTCGCGCAGTCGCCGGTGCTCCAGCCGCCCGTCTGGCACGCCCAGCTGCTCATCACGACCGTGACCGCCTTGAGCCGGCGCTTGCCCGGCGCGAGCCTGATCGCGTCGCCGACCTGACCGGTCTGCGTGGCCTGGAAGCCGATGCTCGGCATGTTGCCCGGCAACTGGCTGGGCACGCTCTTGAACACGATCGGGTTGCTCGCTGCTTCTGCGACGCCGGTCATCGCGATCATCGAGGCCGCGATCACGAGCAGTGCGAACGACTTCTTCATCCAGCTCCCCTTCCCGGGTTCGGGCGTCGTCCGGCCGCGATCGTGGGAGCAACGGGGTTGCGGCGATCGAACGGCGACGCGACGGGCGGTCGCTCCTGCGAGCGCCGCCACGTGGTTCCCATCGAGGCTACCGGGGCCCACCCGGGCCCGTCACGAGCGCGACGGGGGATTTCCCGGTAGGCACTCCCGGCCACGGGCCCTTTGACTTTGTGACGCAAACAGCGGTAACTTTGTCTTGCAAAGTCCGGTGAAGGAGACCCTCATGAACGGTTCGCACGACGTTCCTCCGCCCTCCCCAGCCGCCGGTGACGACGACCCCTTCGACCCGAGCGAGGCCGCCGACCTGCTCGTCAGCACGCGTCGGAAGGCGCGCCGGAGCTTCGAGCAGACGACACCGCTCGGCTACCTGTTCGCGGCCGTGGTGGTGGGCGCCGCCTACGGTGCACTGTGGCTCTCCGTGCGCCACCAAGACCCGTACGTCGGGCCCAGCCTCGCCGTGATCGGCTGGGTCTACGGCATCGTCGTGGTCTCGGGGGTGGTGAGCACGACGGCGTACCGCCGCGCCACCCGCGGCGTCCGAGGACCGTCCCGCCGCGAGGACGCGATCCGCGGGCTCGCGATCGGCATCCCGTGGATCGCGGTCTTCGTCTTCGACGGCGCGCTCAAGGCCAACGGCTTCGGGCCCGCGCTCGTGTATGGCGTGTTCGACGCCGCCGCGCCGTGGCTCGTCGTCGGCGCCGCCTTCGCTGCGCTCTCGGCCGGTCGCGAGCGGTGGGGCGAGATGGCGCAAGGGGTCACCGTGCTGGTGATCGGGACGATCGCCGCGTTCTTCGGACCGTCCGGGGTATGGGGCGTGCTCGCCGTGGCCAGCTTCGTCGGCCTCGTGGTGATCGGCGTTTCGCGGTACGTCAAGCTGCGCCGGGTATGAGCGACGACACGCTCGACCCGTTGATCCACGCGCCGGCCCGGCTGCGGATCGTCGTCACGCTGGCGGCCCTGCGGGAGGGGGACTCCGTGTCGTTCCCGCGCCTGCAGCGGATGCTCGACCTGACGCCCGGCAACCTGATCACCCACCTCCGCAAGCTCGAAGACGCGGGCTATGTGGTCACCGAGAAGAGCGACGACGGTCCCTCCGCGGGCACCTCGATCGCGCTCACGCCGGCCGGTCGGCGGGCGCTCGGGGAGTACACCGCCACCTTGCGCGGCATCCTCGACGGCGTCTGACGGCGCAGCGAGACGGATCGGACCGGGAGGCCGCCGGAGATCCCACCGACGCCGATCGACGTTTCGGTCGCGCTCCGCTCCGACCTCGTGGTGGGTGGATCACCCCACGTTCGACCTGCCCGACATGGTGACCTCGTGGTCGACGCGAGCGTGTCAGCCGTCGCCGCTGAGTCCGCGGAGGAATGCCCGTGCCTCCCGCTTCGACCCGAGCACGTGGAGCGCGGCATGTTGCCCCTGCTCGGCGACGATCTCGAGTGTGCGTTCGGCCTCGGAACGGCGACCGCGCACGATCACGGCGACCAGCCGCCATTCATCGCGCAAACGTCGCCAGAACGAATCCCGGCAGCCGTAGGGCAACTCCCCGACCGGCTTGACGAGTCCTCGTTTGAGCGCCCGGGCCGCGCATGTCCACCAAGGCGTGTCGAGAAGCACGACGGTGTCTGCGAGTTCCAGCCGAAGGTCGAGCGTTTCGAGGTCGTTGCCGTCCGCGATCCAGGCGTCGCCGCCGAGCACGCGGCGCTGCGTCCCTCGCCATGCGCCCTGCGACGGCTTGACCCAGCCCGGCTGCCAGTAGTGGACATCCAGATGGATCACGGGGAGGCCGGTCTCCTGCGAAAGTGCACGAGAGAACGTGCTCTTCCCGGATCCAGCCATCCCGTCGACGAGCACGTGACGGCCGATCGCCCCGGCTGTTCCGCGCATCCATCCAGAGTCTCAGACGGTCCCTCTCGGGTATCCCTTGTGCCCGGAGGAGTTCGCCCCGTAGGTGTTCACACGGGGGCTATCGCGATGCCTACCCTGTCCGTTCGACGCGGAACCCCTGGAGCGGGCGAGGGGAATCGAACCCCCGTCTCGAGCTTGGGAAGCTCACGTTCTGCCATTGAACCACGCCCGCGGAGGCACCCAGTCTAGCGAGCGGGGCGCCTGCTAGCCTGCCGAACCTCATGGCGGACGCCGCACTCTGGCCGAACGTCCTCACGCGTCTGTCCCGTCGCGAAAACCTCGAGACCGACGAGGCCGCCGCCGCGATGCGCGACGTGATGGCCGGCGAGGCTACGCAGGCGCAGATCGGCGCGTTCCTCCTGGGCCTCCGCACGAAGGGCGAGACGGCCGACGAGATCGACGGGCTTGCGGCAACGATGCTCGCGTTCGCGAACCCGGTCGAGCCGCCCGAGCCCGTGATCGACACGTGCGGGACCGGCGGCGACCGCAGCGGCACCTTCAACATCTCGACGATCTCGGCGTTGGTGGTCGCGGGCGCCGGGGTGCCGGTCGCGAAGCACGGCAACCGCGCGGCCACCTCGAACTGCGGCTCCGCCGACCTGCTGGAGGCGCTCGGGGTCAAGATCGACCTCGACGCGCGCGGAGTGCGGCGCTGCCTGGACGAGGCCGGCGTCGCGTTCATGTTCGCGCCGAACTTCCATCCGGCGATGGCGCACGCGGGGCCGGTGCGGCGCGAGCTTGGGGTGCCGACGGTGTTCAACTTCCTGGGGCCGCTCACGAACCCGGCCCGGCCCCACGCGCAGGTGGTCGGGGTGTCGGACGAGCGGATGCTGCCGATGATGGCCGAGGTGCTCGCGCGCCGCGGGATCCGTGCGCGCCTCTTCCGCGGCGAGGACGGGCTGGACGAGCTGACGACGACCGGCCTGTCGACCGTTTACGACGTGAAGAACGGCTCGGTCCGCGAGACCCACCTGGATCCGACCCGATTCGGGCTGCCGCGCGCGAAGGCGCGCGACCTGGTGGGTGGCGACGCGCAGACCTCGGCGGAGATCGCCCGTCAGATCCTGGACGGCGAGCTCGGACCGAGGCGCGACGTGGTGGTGCTGAACGCGGGCGCGGCCCTGGAGATCGCAGG
>DATHCP010000101.1:0-25700 GCA_035490535.1 Actinomycetota bacterium | reverse complement strand
CTCGACGTCCTCGCCTCGCGACGCGTGCCGTGGTGCGTCTCGGGCGCGGGTCCGTCGATCCTGGCCTTCGAGCACGGGGGGTCCGAGCTCACTCCCGAGGTGCTCGGAACCCCCGGCTCCTGGCGGATCCTTCGGCCGGGGGTCCGGGCCGCAGGCTTCGAGCTGGTCGTCGAGGATCCGCCGGCCTGATCCGACCCCCCGTTCAGCCCCCGACGCAGGGACCGGTGCTCACCGGTTGCGTGTGGCCCGCGGCCTGCTGCGCGAGCGGCACGACCTGGGTCGAGACGATCGCGTACGCGATCCGGTCGTCCAGGCGCGAACTCGCGAACACGATCCCGGCGACGCGGCCGTCGGGCAACACGAACGGCCCGCCGCTGTTGCCGGGGTGGACGTCGGCCTGCAGCTCGTAGATCCGCCGGGTCTCTCGGCCGCGGCCATAGATGTCGCGCCCGGTCGCGTCGAAGACCCGCCGGACCGCGGCGGCCGAGGCGCGCAGCGGCGCGCCGCCCGGGAAGCCCAGGATCGCGCCGCCGGCGCCGCGCTCGACCTCGTCGGCGGCCAGCGCGAGCGAGGGCGCGTTCAGGTCGGTCACGTGCAGGATCGCGATGTCGAGCTCCGGATCGAACAGCACCACGTCGGCGTGGAGCCGTGCCGTGCCGGCGAGGACCGCCTGCGCGTCGGTTCCGGCAACCACGTGCGCGTTCGTCACGACCAGGCCGGATCCGATCACGAAGCCCGAGCCCTCGTTGCGGTAGCCGGCCTGGCAGCCGTCCGCGAGGATCTCCACGGTGCTCCGCTGCGCCTTCGCGGCCGCGGCGGCCACCTCCGGATCGGACGGCGGCGGGACCGGCGGAGCCGGCAGCGGGGGGAGCCCCACGAACGTGTTCTGGAGGCCGAGGAGGTCGGCGGCGCGCTCCAGTCCGGTCAGCAACGAGGGCGGCGGCGGGAAGACGTCGTCGAGCGTCCGGACGATCGCGGAGGTCCGGATCTCGGAGGACACCGCGGGGAACGGGCCGTGCAAGAGGTTCAGCGCCACGAACCACACGGCGAGCAGCAGCGCACCGACCGAGAGGGCCGCGCCCCCGACCGCGTCGGCACGGGCGGGACCCGGCGACGTCACGTGCTTCCGCACACGGGAGCCGATCAGCCAGCCGAGGAGGTTCCCGATCGCCATCCCGACCAGCAGGACCGCGAGGACGATCGCCGAGCGCGTGAACGGGTCGTTCGAGAGGCCGGCGACGGAGCGGGCAGCCACGGCCGCGACCGCGAGCCCGACGATCACGCCGCCGAGGCCGAACCCCTGCAGCAGCGCGCCGCGCCGGTACCCGCCGATCGCGGAGAGCACGAGCAAGGCGACCAGCACCAGGTCGAGGAAGGACATCCCACCCATGGTGCCACGGGCCGACGCTCCGCACGCCCTCGCTAGACTCGATGCCGTGGTCACGCTGGCGCACATCTCGGATCCGCACGTGGGCTCGGCGCACTTCGTGCCGAACCTGATGAACCGCGTGATCGCAGAGCTGAACGAGCTCCGTCCCGACGCGGTCGTGGTGTCCGGGGACCTGACGAACGAGGGATTCCGTCCCGAGTACAAGGCCTGGCTCGCGTACGCCGAGCGGATCGAGGCCCCACTGCTCACGGTGCCCGGCAACCACGACTCGCGCAACGTCGGGTACCTCCACTTCGAAGACCTGATCGGGCCCCGGATGTGGTCGCACGACGTGGGGGACGTCCGGATCGTGGGGGTCGACTCGAGCGAGCCCGACCTGAACGAGGGCCAGGTGGGTCGGGTCCATTACGACTGGATCACCGAACGGTTCGCGGAGCCGGCGGCGCTGAAGGTGTTCGTGCTGCACCATCACCTGCTGCCGATCCCCGGCACCGGCCGTGAGCGCTCCACCGTGATGGACGCCGGCGACCTCCTTGAGGTCCTCGTGCACGCCGGCGTGAACGTCGTCCTGTCCGGTCACAAGCACGTGCCGTACGTCTGGCGGCTCGAGGATCTCTACATCGCCAACGCCGGCACGGTGTCGTCGCTGCGGGTGCGCGGCTTCGGCAAGCCGTGCTACAACGTCCTGGACTTCGACGGTGACGAGGTGGAGATCCACCGTGTCTTCCCGTTCGGCGGGGACCGGCACCTGATGGCTCGGTTCGCTCTGGTCGGGTCGACGCGCCGTCACCGCGAGGCGCCCGTGCAGCAGGCCGCGGGCGTGGGCGAGACCCGGTAACGACCGGGCCGGTCCGAACCCGAGGGGGGCATCCGCCACCGATCCGATGCGCGCGCTCGTCCTGGTCGACGGCGAACACTACCCACCGGTCACGCGATGGGCGATCGACGTCGCGCGCCGGCGCGGGCTGGAGGTCGTCGCGGCCGTGCTGGTCGGGGGCGGGGAGAAGCTGGATGCGGGCGGCGCGCTCGATCTGGGGCTGCCGGTGCGCGGTGGCGCCGAGCGTGGCGCGGCGGTGGCGGCCGCGATCGATGAGCTGCACCCCGACCTCGTCCTCGACCTGTCCGACGAGCCGGTGCTCGGCTACCGCGAGCGGATGGAGGTCGCCGCGGTCGTGCTCGGCCGCGGGCTCGTGTACGAAGGCGCAGACTTCCGGTTCGAGCCTCCACCGGCCGCACCCTCGCCGGCCGGGGTGCCGACGCTCGCGGTGATCGGCACGGGCAAGCGCACCGGCAAGACCGCGATCGCCGGCGAGGTGGCGCGCCGCGCCTCCCACCGCGGACTCGCGCCGATCGTGGTCGCGATGGGTCGTGGCGGGCCGGCCGAGCCGCAGGTCGCGGAGGCCGGAACCGTCGGTCTCGACACCCTGCTGCAGCTGGTTCGCGCTGGCCAGCACGCGGCGTCGGACTACCTGGAGGACGCACTGACCACCGGCGTGACGACGATCGGCGCCCGGCGCGCGGGCGGTGGCCTGGCCGGAGCGCCGTACGCGAGCAACGTCGAGGCGGCGCTGGCGATCGCGGCCACCCGCCGCCCGGGCCTCGCGATCCTCGAGGGCAGTGGAGCCTCGATCCCGCCGATCGCCTGGGATGCGGGGGTCCTCGTCGTGCCGGCGGACTGTCCGCTCGAGTACCTCCGGGGCTACTTCGGCCCCTACCGGCTGTTGCGAGCCGACCTCGCGCTGGTTACGATGGCGAGGAGCCCGGTCCTCGGGCCGGAAGCCCTCTCCCAACTCACCGCGCATCTCCGAGGTGCACTTGGCGACGCCCGGGTCGTACCGACCGAACTCCGCCCGGTTCCCTTGGCAGATGTACGAGGACGGAACGTGTTCTTCGCCACCACCGCATCGCGGATCGCCGCCGCCGGCCAGGTCCGGCACCTCGAGGAGACCTCGGGTGTGCGCGTGACCGGCTGGAGCGCGAGGCTGGCCGACCGCGCGGGGCTCGCCGAGGATCTGGACGCGGCGGGGGACTACGACGTTTTGCTGACCGAGCTGAAGGCCGCCGCCGTGGACGTCGCCTGCGAGCACGCCGTGGCGCGGGGCGCGGAGGTCGCGTTCGTCGACAACCGGCCGGAGGCGCTCGGCGATGGCGCCGACCTGGACGCCGCCCTCGCGGAGCTGTTGGACCTGGCCGTCGCCCGCGGCATCGACCGCGGCGCGGCGACGGAGGAACACCGATGAGCGAGCGCACCCGCAGCGCGCAGATCGTGATCTCCGACCGCGAGCCGGGCTTGCCCTTCTCGAAGGGCCTCCTCGCCTCGCAGGTGATGGTGACCGGGCTGTCGCCGTACCGCGCGTACCAGGTCGCCGAGGAGGTCGAGCTTCGGCTGCTCGAGCGCCGGCACGCCTCGATCACGTCGGCGGAACTGTCGGACCTGGCGCTCGACGTGATCCGCGAGCTGGCCGGGGAGCGCTACGCGACGAACTTCGTGCGCTGGCGCGACGTGGAGAACCTCGACGTGCCGGTCGTGATCCTGATCGGGGGTGCGACCGGCGTCGGCAAGTCGACGATCGCGACCCAGCTGGCGGCGCGCCTCGGCATCGTGCGCGTGGTCGCGACCGACGCGATCCGCGAGGTGATGCGGGCGATGCTCTCGCCCGAGCTGATGCCCACGTTGCACGTCTCGTCCTTCCAGGCGGACTCGGCGCTGCGCGAGCCGCCCACCCGCGCCGCCGACGCGCTCACCCTGGGCTTCCGCGAGCAGACGGCCGCCGTTTCCGTCGGTATCAACGCCCTGATCGAGCGGGCCGCGGCGGAGGGGACCAGCATCGTGATCGAAGGGGCCCACGTCGTCCCGGGGTTCTTCGACGTCGACTCCCACGCAGGAACGATCCTCGCGGTACCCTTCGTGGTGGGTGTCGACGACGAGGAGCGGCACCGCTCCCACTTCGCCGCCCGAGAGGGCGCGGCGGCCTCCCGCCCCGCGATCCGTTACGAAGAGGGGTTCGACGGGATCCGCAGGATCCAGCGCTACGTGAAGAGCCAGGCGCTCGCCCACGGCGTCCCCGTGATCCCCAACCACAGCTTCGACCAGTCGATCGCATCGGTGATCGACCTGGTGATGGAGAAGGCGACCGCCCGCGCCGCCGAGCTGGCGGAGGGTCGGGCCAGCGCCGCGAGGGAAGGCCTGCGGGAAGGCCGGACGGAGGGACGGACGCGATGAAGCTCTTCCTCGACACCGCCAGCATCGAGGAGATCCGTGAGATCAACCGCTGGGGCGTGCTCGGCGGGGTGACGACGAACCCATCGCTGCTCGCGCACGAGGCGGCCGACCCCGACAAGGTGTGGCGGCAGATCCTCGAGGAGGTCCCCGGCGACGTGTCGCTCGAGGTGACGGCCGGGGATGCCGATGGGATGTACGAGCAGGGCATCGGTCTGGCCGCGATGGGTCCCAACGCGATCGTGAAGGTTCCGATGACGCCCGACGGCCTCGAGGCCGGCCGGCGGCTCACCGACGAAGGGCACCGCGTCAACGTGACACTCGTGTTCTCTCCCGCGCAAGCCATCCTGGCTGCCGAGATCGGCGCGTACATCGTGTCGCCGTTCCTGGGTCGCCTCGACGACGTGGCCAGCGACGGGATGGCCCTGCTGGGGAACATCTGCGACCTCTATGCTGTTCAGGGCTACGAGACCAAGGTGCTGGCGGCCTCGCTCCGCCACCCGATGCACGTCGTCGAATCCGCCGTCGCCGGCGCCGATATCGCGACGATGCCGTACGACGTCTTCACGAAGCTCGTGAAACACCCGCTGACCGACATCGGACTGGAGCGCTTCTCGGCCGACTGGCAGAAGCTCCAGACCGAACTGGAAGGAGAGGCACCACGTTGATGGACACCACGATGGACCGCAGCGTCCTCGAGGCGAAGCTCCTGCCCGAACTGCAGCAGATCGCGCAGTCCCTCGGGCTCGAGGGCGCACAGAAGCTCCGCAAGGCCGGCCTGATCGACGCGATCGTGGCCGCGTCCTCCAACGGCGGCGGCGCCACGAACGGCGAGGCCACGGCCGTCGTCGAGACCCCGGCGCCCTCGCCGGAGCCGGCCGATGGCGAGGACGACCGGTCGCGAGAGCGCGACGGGCACGACGCTCGGCAGCGTGACCGCGGCGACCGGAACCGCGCCCCGCAGGGATCTGCGGGCAGCCCGTCCCAGAACCAGGCCCAGAACCAAGGCCAAGGCCAAGGCCAAGGCCAAGGCCAAGGCCAAGGTGGCCCGGAGGTCGACCGCGAGCGCCGCCGCCGGCCCTCCCGAGAGGACCGCCGCCGCCAGCGCGAGGAGCGCCGGATCCGCGAGGAGCAGGACCGCGTCGTCGAGCTCGAGACGGCGCCGAGCCGCACGGGCATCCTCGACATCCTGCCGGAGGGCTACGGGTTCCTCCGATGCTCGGGCTACCTTCCGGGGCCGGAGGATGTCTACGTCTCCCTCTCGCAGGTCCGCCGTCACCAGCTCCGCAAGGGCGACACCGTCGCCGGCAAGATCCGCGAGCCGAAGAACAACGAGAAGTACCCGGCGCTGCTGCAGGTCGAGTCGGTCAACGGGATGGACCCGGAGAAGGCGTCCGCCCGGCCGGTGTTCGACAAGCTCACACCCTTGTTCCCGAACGACCGGTTCCGGCTGGAGAACGGGCCGCTCGCGGTGACCGAGCGGATCATCGACATGATCGCGCCGATCGGGAAGGGTCAGCGCGGCATGGTCGTCGCGCCGCCGAAGGCCGGCAAGACCACGGTGCTGAAGCAGATCGCGAACGGCATCATCGCCTCGAGCCCCGACACGCACGTGATCGTGCTGCTCGTCGACGAGCGTCCCGAGGAGGTCACCGACTGGCAGCGGACCGTCCAGGCCGCCGAGGTCGTGTACTCCACGTTCGACAAGCCGACCGACCAGCACATCCAGGTGACCGAGCTGGTCCTGGAGCGCGCGAAGCGGCTGGCGGAGATGGGCCAGGACGTCGCGATCATCCTCGACTCGATGACGCGGCTGACCCGCGCGTACAACCTCGGGATGCCGGCCTCCGGCAAGATCCTCACCGGTGGCATCGACTCCGCCGCCCTGTATCCGCCTCGGCGGTTCTTCGGCGCGGCGCGCAACATCGAGGAGGGTGGCTCGGTGACGATCATCGCGAGCGCGATGGTCGAGACCGGGTCCCGGATGGACGACGGGATCTTCGAGGAGTTCAAGGGCACCGGCAACATGGAGATCCGGCTCGACCGGCAGCTGGCCGAGAAGCGCTTGTTCCCGGCGATCAACGTCGATGCCTCGAGCACCCGCAAGGAGGAGCTGCTCCTGCCGCCCGAGGAGCTCGCGCTGGTGATCCGGCTCCGCCGGGTCCTGCACGCCCTCGAGCCCGGCGCGGCGCTCGAGCTGCTGATCGACAAGCTCCGCGCCACGAAGTCGAACGAGCTGTTCCTGAAGGACATCGCGAAGGCACCGGCCGGCAACTGAGCCCGGCCGTCGAAGGAGACGACATGAAGCAGGGGATCCACCCCGACTACCAGATCGCGAACGTGCATTGCTCCTGCGGCAACACGTTCCAGACACGCTCGACCGTGAGCGAGATCCGCTCCGACATCTGCTCGAACTGTCACCCGTTCTACACGGGCAAGCAGAAGCTGGTCGACGCCGGCGGGCGCGTGGAGCGGTTCCAGCGCCGGTACGAGAAGACCCAGCTCGCCCAGCAGGCCGCCAAGCGCGGCTGAGCCGCGTGGGCCAGGCGGCACCGACCCACCTCTACGGCGGCCAGGCCGTCCTCGAGGGCGTCATGATGCGCGGCCCGCAGCACTGGGCGCTTGCCGTGCGTGAACCCACCGGTGCGGTCCACGTCGAGTCGCACGCGATCGACTCGGTCGCCGACCGGCATCCGATCTGGCGCCGCCCGTTCCTCCGGGGCGTGATCGTGCTCGGGCAGTCGCTCGCGATCGGGATCCGCGCGCTGACGATCGCGTCGAACCGTGCGTTGGAGGAGGACGAGCAGCTCTCGCGCCGTCAGGTCGGCGTGGCGCTCGCGGTGGCGATGATCGCCTTCCTCGCGATCTTCGTGCTCGGACCGACGACGTTGTTCGCCTGGGCGGAGGACCACGTGCCGACGAACGGCGTCCTCGTGAACGTCGCCGAAGGCGTCTTCCGCGTCCTGCTGTTCGTGGGGTACCTCTGGCTGATCGGACGGACGAAGGACATCCACCGGGTCTTCGAGTACCACGGAGCCGAGCACAAGACGATCGCCGCGTACGAACACGACGATCCGCTCACGCCCGAGCGGATCGATCGGTATCCGAAGGAGCACGTGCGCTGCGGCACGAACTTCCTGATCATCGTGATGATCATCACGATCTTCGTCTTCACGTTCTTCGGAACGCCGGGCATCGTGTGGCGCCTGGTTTCCCGGTTGATCGCGATCCCGGTGATCGCGGCCTTCGCGTACGAGGCGCTCCGTCTGGGCGCGCGGTTCCCCGACTCGGCCGTCATGCGGGCCCTGATGGCGCCCGGCATCTGGCTGCAGAAGATCACGACCCAGGAGCCCGACGTGGGGCAGATCGAGGTGGCGGTCGCGTCGTTCCGCGAGGTGCTCCGGCGCGAACGCGAGGCGGCGGACACGGCCTGAACGCGCAGCGCGTCGGCCGTTCGGGCGATGCCCATCGGGTCGTTGCATCGCGAGAGCCGGACGCCGAAGATGGGGCCCCAGCCACAGACGCCCCGGGAGGTGCCTGCATGTCCAGCGACCTCGACGTCCCGTTGCTCCCAAGCGCCGAACAGATCCGCAAGCGCGGTTTCGTGACCGTCCGCAAGGGCGGTTACGACCCCGATCAGGTTCGTGAGTTCCTGGGGCGCGTGGCCGACCAGGTCGAAACGCTCGAGAAGGAAGCCCGCGAGGCGAAGATGGCGGCGGCGGGCAGCCGGCAGCAGGCAGCCGCGCCGCAGCAGGCCGCGCAAGCCGTCGCGGGCGCCGATCCGTACGACGCGTTCTCGAAGCGATTCGCGGCCCTGCTGGAGAACGCGGACCGCGAGGCGACCGCCGTGGTCGCCGAGGCGAAGATCGAGTCGGCGCGGATCCTGGAGGAGGCGCGCGCGGAGGCCGACCGGATCAACCTGGACGCGCAGGCACGCGCTGAGGAGGCACGGCAGCAGGCCGGCGAGGCCCTCGCCCAGGCGCGCGAGGAGGCCCAGCGGATCCTCGGAGGTCTCTCCGAGCGCAGGGAGTCGCTGCTGACCCAGATGAACGAGATGCGCTCGCGGCTGCTGACCGTCGCGGACAACCTGGAGGTGTCGCTCGACGATACGGCGGTCGACGCGCCGGCCGCGCACGCGGCGGCCGCGATGGAGCAACCGCTCGGAGCAGCGCCCGAGATGCGCGCGGAAGCCCCGTCGGCGCCACCGAAGGCCGCGGAGGTCGAGCCGGTCGAGGAGCCGAAGGCCTCCGCTCCCGTGCAGCAGCCGCAGGCGAAGCAGCAGGCGCCGGCGAAGACGCAGCCGAAGGCCCCGTCCCCGGACGACGACCTGATCGATCCGCGGTACGAGGACCTGTGGGCCTCGACGGAGACGGCGGTCGACCTGCCGGATCTCGCCGCGCTCGACGTGAACTTCGACGACGACGCCGGCTCCTCCTGACGGGGCGAACGGCGCTGCGCGGCGGCCCGCTCGGCCCTGCGATGATTCCGGTCCATGGAGGCCGGATTGGACGCGAAGCTCTCCGAGGTGGAGGCCGCCCATGAGCAGGTCGCGGCCGAGTTGGCGACGCCCGAGATCGCGGGCGACCCCGACCGGATGCGCGCCCTCGGGAGGCGCTTCGCCGAGCTGGACGACGTCGTGCGGCCCCTCCGGGAATACCGCGCGGCGCTCGCGCAGGCGGACGAGGCCCGCACGCTCGCCGACGACGAGACCGATCCTGAGATGGCGGCGTTCTTCGCCGGCGAGGCCGATCGGGCCCGGGAGCGTGCCCAGGCCCTCGCCGCCGAGCTCGAGCGGCTCCTGACGCCGAAGGACCCCAACGACGGCAAGGACGTGATCGTCGAGATCCGCGCCGGCGCCGGCGGCCAGGAGGCGGCGCTGTGGGCCGGCGACCTGTTCGAGATGTACCGGCGGCTGGCCGAGCGTCACCGCTGGAAGACCGACGTGATCGCGTCCTCGCCGTCGGACCTCGGCGGCTTCAAGGAGGTCTCCCTGGAGGTCCGCGCCGCCGATGGGTACTCCCGGCTGAAGCACGAGGCGGGCGTGCATCGGGTCCAGCGCGTGCCGGTCACCGAGTCGCAAGGGCGGATCCACACGTCGACCGCGACCGTCGCCGTGATGCCGGAGGCGGAGGAGGTCGAGGTCGAGATCCGTCCGGAGGATCTCCAGATCGACGTCTACCGCTCGAGCGGCCCGGGCGGGCAGTCCGTGAACACGACCGACTCCGCGGTCCGGATCGTGCACAAGCCCACCGGCATCCGGGTGGAGGTGCAGGAGGAGCGTTCGCAGCTGCAGAACCGGGAGAAGGCGATGCGGTACCTGCGCGCGCGCCTGTACCAGCTGGCGTTCGAGGAGGCCCAGGCGAAGGAGGCCGCGCAGCGCAAGGCCCAGCTCGGCTCGGGCGAGCGCTCGGAGAAGATCCGGACCTACAACTTCCCCGAGGGGCGCGTGACGGATCACCGGATCAAACGGACCTCCTACCGCCTCGACGACGTGCTCGCCGGCGGCGAGGATCTCGACGCGTTCATCGACGCGCTCCAGGCGGCCGAGCGCGCGCAGCAGCTCGCGGACGCCGAGGCCTGATGCGCCCCGCGGAGGTGGTGCGGCGGGGAGCCGCGTACCTCGACCGCCACGGCGTGGGTTCGCCGGAGGCGAACGCGGAACGGCTGCTCCTCTCGGTGCTCGGCGCCGGCCGCACCGAGGTGCTCGCCCGGATCGAGCCGCTGTCGCCGGCGGAGGCCCGCGCCTACGGGCGCGCGCTGTGTCGGCGCTGCACCGGCACGCCGCTGCAGCACCTCACCGGCGAACAGGGCTTCCGTCGCCTGGTGCTCGAGGTCCGGCCGGGCGTGTTCGTACCGCGGCCCGAGACCGAGGTCGTGGCCGGCGTGGCGCTGGATCGGATCGCCGGCCGGCCGGCGCCGGCGGTCGTGGACCTGTGCACGGGTTCGGGAACGATCGCGCTCGCGATCGCCGATGAGCGTCGGGACGCCCGCGTGTGGGCGACCGACCTCGCACCCGAGGCGGTGGACCTGGCGCGCGCGAACGCCGCTCGCCTCGGTCTGGCCGTGGACGTCCGGCGGGGCGATCTGTTCGAGCCGCTCCCCGCGGCCCTTCGAGGGTCGCTCGACCTCGTCGTGGCGAACCCGCCGTACGTCGCGTCCGAGGCTGCGGCCGAGCTCCCGGCCGAGGTGCGGGCCGATCCGCCGCTCGCCGTGTTCGGAGGGCCCGAGCTGGCCGGCCGGATCGCCCGTGCGGCGCGGCCGTGGCTGCGGCCGGGCGGCGCGCTGGTCCTGGAGATCGAGGCGTCCGCCGGCGCGGCGGTGCGGAGGCTCGCGGCCGACGCCGGCTACGCCGACGTGGCCGTGCGGTCCGATCTGACCGGCCGCGACCGCGTGCTGTCGGCGACGTGGCCCGATGGCGCTTGAGGGTCCCGCGGCCGAGGCGGCGGCCGCGGCGCGCCGGGGCGAGCTGATCGTCTTCCCGACGGACACGGTGTACGGGATCGGCACCCGGCCCGACGATCCGGCGGCCACGGCGAGGGTGTTCGACGCGAAACGCCGCCCCCGCGATCTGACGCTGCCGGTGCTCGTCGCCGCGCGCGCAGACGCCCGCGTCGTCGCGCGGTTCGACGAACGGGCCGAGCGGATCGCCGGCGCGACCTGGCCCGGTCCGCTGACGCTCGTGCTGCCGCGCACCGCCGCCAGCGCCGCGTGGGATCTCGGCGGTGACCGCACGACGATCGGCGTGCGGATGCCCTCGCATCCGCTGGCGCTGGCCGTGCTCGCGGGGGCCGGTCCGCTCGCCGTCACCAGCGCGAACCGCTCCGGCGAACCCCCGGCCATGACGTGTGATGAGCTCGACGCCGCGTTCGGCGACCTGGTTTCGGTGTACCTGTGCACGGATGAGCCGCTCGTCGGCGGATCCTCGACGGTCGTCGATCTGACCGGCGACGAGCCCGTGATCCTGCGTGCCGGCGCCGTGTCGGCCGACGCGATCGCGCGGCTGTGGGACGGCGAGGGTCCGCTAGTAGACTCCGGGCCCGCCTGAGATGAGCGCGGTCCTCGTCGTGTGCACCGGCAACGTGTGCCGCTCGCCGATGGCGGAGGGGTTCCTTCGCGCCGCGTTCGTTCGGCGGCTGGGGGACGCCGCGCCGCGGGTCTCCTCGGCAGGAACGGCCGGATGGGACGGATCCGGCGCGACGCCGGAGGCGGTCGACGCGGCCGCGGAACGGGGGGTCGACATCCGTGAGCACGTGGCCCGGAAGCTGGACACGTCGATGATCGACGGGGCCGACGTGATCGTGTGTATGGCCGCCGAGCACCGCGACGCGGTCGGGCGCTTGGCGCCGGCTGCGGCCGAACGGACCTTCACGCTGAAGGAGCTGACCGGCCTCCTCGAGGCACGGGGGACGCCGGCCGGGGCGGACGACCTGGCCCGCCGCGTCGCCGACGCCGCCGCGCTGCGCGGATCGGGAGGCCCGGAGCGGCCCGCGGACGAGGACGTGGTCGATCCGCTGGGCGCGCCGCCGTCGGTCTACCGGGCGGTCGCCTGGGAACTCGACACGTTCTCGCAGCGGCTCGTGCGAGCGGCGTTCGGGCGGACCGACGACGTGGCCGCGGGCCGGGAGGGCCGCTGAGGTGCGGATCGCGGTCGGGAGCGATCACGCCGGGTTCCCCTTGAAGGAGGAGCTCGTGGCGTTCCTCGCGGAGGAGGGGCACGAGGTGACCGATCTCGGGACCGACTCCACCGAGCCGGTGGACTATCCGGCCTTCTGCGCCGCCACCGCGCGCGCGGTCGCGGCTGGCGAGGCCGATCGTGGCATCGTGCTGGGCGGCTCGGGTCAGGGGGAGCAGATCACCGCGAACAAGATCGCGGGGATCCGCGCGGCGCTGTGCCACGACCTGTTCCTGGCGCGGCTGTCGCGGGAGCACAACGACGCGAACGTGCTGAGCATGGGCGCGAGGGTGATCGCGCCGACGTACGCGAAGGAGATCGTCCGGGTCTGGCTGGCGACGCCGTTCGCCGGCGGCCGGCACGTGCCGCGGATCGAGCAGATCGCGGCGATCGAGCGAGGGGAGCGGTAGCGGATGCGTGGGTTCGTCGCGGACTGGGATGCCCTGGAGTCCACCGATCCGGAGGTCGCCGCGGCGGTCGCCGGCGAGCTCGAGCGTGAGCGCTCGACGCTGCGGCTGATCGCCTCGGAGAATTACGCGAGCCCCGCGGTCCTGGCCGCGGTCGGCTCGACGCTGAACAACAAGTACGCGGAGGGCTATCCGGGACGCCGCTACTACGGCGGGTGCGCCTACGTCGACGTCGTGGAGCAGCTCGCGATCGATCGCGCGAAGGAGCTGTTCGGCGCCGAGCACGCGAACGTCCAGTCCCACGCCGGCGCGACGGCGAACATGGCCGTGTTCGGCGCGTTCCTCGAGCCGCGCGATCCCGCCTCGAGCGTCCTGGGCATGGTGCTCGCGCACGGCGGGCACCTCACCCACGGTTCCCCGGTCAACGTCTCGGGGATGTGGTTCAACTTCATCGGCTACGAGGTCGATCGCGAGACCGAGCAGCTCGATATGGATCGGGTCCGCGATCTGGCCCTCGAACACCGGCCGCGGATCATCCTGGCCGGCTACACGGCGTATCCGCGCACGATCGATTTCGCGGCGTTCCGGCGGATCGCCGACGAGGTCGGCGCGCTCTTCTGGGTCGACGCCTCGCACTTCATCGGCCTGGTGGCGGGCGGCGCGTTCCCGAGCCCGGTGCCGCACGCCGACGTCGTGACGTTCACCACGCACAAGGCGCTCCGCGGCCCACGGGGGGCGATGATCCTCTGCCGCGAGGAGCACGCGAGGGCGATCGACAAGGCGGTCTTCCCGATGATGCAGGGCGGTCCGATCGAGAACAACATCGCTGGCAAGGCGGTCGCCCTGAAGGAGGCGATGACCCCCGAGTTCCGCGACTACGCCGGGCGGATCGTGCGCGATGCCCGGGCGCTCGCGGCCGGGCTCGCCGACGAGGGTCTCCGGATCGTCTCCGGCGGCACCGACTCCCACTTGGCCCTCGTCGACGTCCGCCCGCTCGGCGGCGACGGGAAGGCCGCCGAGGCGGTGCTGGACGAGGTGGGCATCTCCCTGAACAAGAACCAGATCCCCTACGACCCGAACCCACCGTCGGCGCCCTCGGGGATCCGTGTCGGGACGCCGGCCTGCGCCACGATCGGCATGGACGAGCCGGAGATGCGCGAGATCGCCAGCGTGATCGGGGACGTCCTGCGCAGCCCCGACGAGGAGGCCGCGAAGGACAAGGCCCGCGGGCGCGTGGCCGACCTGCTGCGCCGGTTCCCGGTCTACCCGTAAGGGGTTGCCGGGCAGCGGGAGCCCCGCGAGACTGCGCCCGTGCACGCGTACCTCGCGGTGTTCGTGGCCGCCGCCGGCGTGACGTTCGCGCTCACGCCCCTCGTCCGCCGCTTCGTGATCTCGGTCGGGGTGATCGACGAGCCCTCGGACCGGCGCGTGCATCCCGACCCCAAGCCGACGATGGGCGGTCTGGCGATGTACGCCGGGTTCCTGGCGGCGCTCGGCCTGTCCCGGTTCCTGCCATTCTTCGCCGGCGTGAACGCGGCGAGTCCCGAGCCGGTGGCCGCGCTCGTCGGCTGCACCCTGATGGTCGGGCTGGGCGCGATCGACGACACCCGCGAGATGAGCGCACTTTCGAAGTTCACCGCCCAGATCTTCATCGCCGGTGTGATCGTGCTGCTGGGCGTGCGGTTCGCGTACTCGTGGCTGCCGGGCCAGGGGATCGTGGTGCTCTCGGGGAACTTCGGCGCGATCCTCACGATCGTGTGGATCGTGGCGGTGGCCAACGCGGTCAACCTGGTCGACGGCCTGGACGGCCTGGCCGCGGGGATGGTGGCGATCGCGGCGATCGCCTTCTTCATCTACATGGTGCGCAGCCCGAGCCTGTTCGGGAACGCTTCCGAGGCTGCGCTCCTCGCGGCGATCACCGCCGGGATCTGCCTCGGGTTCCTGCCCTGGAACTTCTATCCCGCCAAGATCTTCATGGGCGACTCCGGGTCGATGCTGCTCGGGATGCTCCTGGCGATGTCCACGATCTCCGGCGTGGGCCGCAATCTCTTCCCGCCCGCCTACGGGGATCTCGCCGCGATCGGAGGCGCCGCGGTCGTGCCGTTGCTGGTGCTGGCGATCCCGTTCCTGGATGTGGGCCTGGCGGTGATCCGCCGGACCCGACGGGGGGTCGGGCTCGGCGTCGCGGACAAGGAGCACCTGCACCACCGGCTCGTGGACATCGGCCACGGCCATCGCCAGACCGTCCTGCTGATGTACCTGTGGAGCGCGCTGATCTCGGGCTGCGGGCTGGCGATCGGGTTGATCAACGGTCGGCTGGTGGTCGGGATCATCCTGTTCGGCGCCGCGATCCTGTTCGCGGTCACGGCGTTCCCGCTGCTGGTCGGCCGGCGACGCAACGGGAACGGCCACGGGAACGGGCGGGGGGATGGCGGCCAGGGCGGTGCTCCACCGGAGCCGGCCGCCGCCGCCTAGGCCTCCTGAGGAACCCGCACCCCTCGCCGCTTCGTACAACCAGGAGGACCGGCGCGGTGCGGGGCGACGGCTATCCAAGGTCGTGCCGATCGTGTGATGATCCCTGGCACCTTCCAGCGGCGATGCCGTCCGCAGGGGGCCAGCGGAGGGGGTGCGAGTGACCGAGATCGACGTTCGCCTGGAGCGCGTTTCGAAGCTCTTCGGGGATTCGGCGGCCGTGGACGACCTGTCCCTGGACATCGAGGAAGGCGAGTTCTTCAGCATGCTCGGTCCCTCGGGCTGCGGGAAAACGACCACGCTGCGGATGATCGGCGGGTTCGAGGAACCCTCGCTCGGCACCGTCTACCTGGGCGGACGCGACGTCACCGATCTCCCGCCGTACAAGCGCGACGTGAACACCGTGTTCCAGTCCTACGCGTTGTTCCCGCATCTCGATGTGTACGAGAACGTGGCCTTCGGCTTGCGACGCAAGAAGACCGCCAAGGACGAGGTCGAGAGCCGGGTGAAGGAGGCGATGCGCCTCGTCGACCTCACGGGGTTCGAGACCCGCAAGCCCCGGGAGATGTCGGGCGGTCAGCAGCAGCGCGTCGCGCTGGCCCGTGCCCTGGTCAACCGGCCGAAGGTGTTGCTCCTGGACGAGCCCCTCGGCGCCCTGGACCTGAAGCTCCGCAAGCAGATGCAGCTGGAGCTCAAGACGATCCAGCAGGAGGTCGGGATCACGTTCATCTACGTGACGCACGATCAGGAGGAGGCGATGACGATGTCCGATCGCCTCGCCGTGATGCGCCACGGCAAGATCGAGCAGCTCGGCGAGCCCGAGCAGGTCTACGAGAGCCCCGCGACCGAGTTCGTGGCCGGGTTCCTGGGCGCCTCGAACCTGCTTGACGGCGAGATCGCCTCGGAGAACGGCACCGTCTCGGTCCGGCTGCGCAACGGGGAGACGGTCCAGCTCCCGTCCCAACGGATCCCCTCGGGGGTCTCGAAGGAGGTCAAGGTCGGGGTCCGGCCCGAGAAGATCTCGATCGCGAAGGATGACCAGCCGGCGCCGCCCGGATCGAACAGCATCACCGGGCTGCTGCGGATGTCCACCTACATCGGCGTGAGCCACCAGTACAAGATCGAGGCGTCCGGCGGCACCGAACTGACGGTGTACGTCCAGAACCTCGGGGCCGAGGCGCCGCCGGCGCCCGGCGAGCAGGTCCGCTTGACCTGGCTCCCGGAGCACACGTTCGCCGTGCAACCCTCCAGCCCGCTATCCGAACAGGAGGAAGAGGAATGACCGACGAGCCCGTGATCGATCCGTCGCTGCTGCGCGGCCTCACGCAGTCACGGTTCACGCGACGGGACCTCTTCCGGTATGCGGGCGCGGCCGGTGGGGCGCTCGGGATCTCGGCGATCCTCGCGGCGTGCGGCACGAAGGGGATCGCGACCGGCTCGGCCGCCTCCGGCAAGCCGAACGCGAACATGGGCACCGCCGCGTGGTGGGCGCAACAGTCCGAGCACAAGGTCTTGGACTTCGACAACTGGCCGTACTACATGGACATCGGCCCGAACAACTCGCATCCATCGCTCGATGAGTTCACGAAGAAGACCGGGATCAAGGTCAACTACACCGAGAACATCCAGGACAACCCGTCGTACTGGACCCAGCACATCCTGCCGCAGCTGCGGGCGGGACAGAGCCAGGGGCACGACATCATCGTGCTGACGAATAACGACTACCCGCTGGGTTACATGCTGAACTTCGGCTGGGCGATCCCGCTGGACCACAGCGCGATGCCGAACTTCGACAAGTACGCGAGCAAGCTGGTCACGAACCCGTCGTGGGACCCGGGCAACACGTACACGATGGCCTGGCAGTCCGGCTACACGCTGATCGCCTACAACACGAAGTACGTCAAGGGCCCGATCAACAGCGTCGACGTCCTGTGGGACCCGCAGTACAAGGGCAAGATCGGCATGTTCGGCAACGCGAGCGAGCTCGGCTGCGTGGGACTCCTGGCGCTCGGCAAGGACCCCGCCACCTCGACGCCCGACGACTGGACCGCCGCCGCCGCGAAGCTCCAGGAGCAGAAGCCGCTCGTCCGGTCCTACTACGACCAGGACTACATCAAGGCCCTGAAGGCCGAGGACACGTGGATCTCGATGGCGTGGTCGGGGGACATCTTCCAGGCCGGCCTGCAGGGGTACGACACGCTCCAGGTCGCGATCCCGCAAGAGGGCGTGATGTTCTGGACCGACAACATGCTGATGCCGTATACGGCGTCCAACCCGAAGGACGCGATGGTCTACATGGACTACGTCTACGACCCCAAGGTCCAGGCCGTGATCGAGGACTACAACAACTACGTCTGCCCGGTGCCTTCCTCGAAGGGCATCATCGCGACCGACCTGCACGACCCGGCCGTCGCGAACAGCCCGCTCGTCTTCCCGAACTCCCAGATGATCGCCGCCTCGAAGAACTACTACCAGTGGAAGGACGCGCAGGACCTCAAGACGTGGAACGACACGTTCATCCCGATCTTCCAGTAGAGCCGGACGAGCCGCCGCGTCGAGCGCGACGGCGCTTCCAGCCTGCGCCGTACCTGCTCGGCGCGCCCGCGATCCTGTGGCTCGCGATCCTGTTCATCGTGCCCCTGTTCACGATGCTGTCCTTGTCGCTGCAGACCTGCGACCCCAACACGTACGCGTGCACGATGACGTGGAACTTCGGGGAATTCGGCAACGTGATCTCGCGGTACTCCGACCAGCTGATCCGCTCGATCGTCTACGCCGGGGCCGCAACGGTGATCGACCTCGTGATCGCGTTCCCGCTGGCGTACTGGATCGCCTTCTACGGCGGACGGCGCAAGAACTTCTACCTGCTGATGCTCCTGGTGCCGTTCTTCGTGTCGTTCGTGATCCGAACCACGGCCTGGCAGTTCCTGCTGGCGGATCAGGGACCGATCCTCGGGCCGCTGAAGAGCCTCCACCTGTTGCCGCAGAACTACCACGTGCTCGCCACGTGGATCGCGGTGGTGGCCGGCATGGCCTACAACTACCTGCCGTTCACGGCGCTCCCGCTGTACGTGGCGCTCGAACGGATCGACCGGCGCGTGATCGAGGCCGCCGGTGACCTGTATTCGAACCGGACCAGCGTGTTCATGCGGGTGATCTTCCCGCTCGCGATCCCCGGCATCTTCGCGGCGTTCCTGCTGACGTTCGTGCCGGCGGCCGGCGACTTCGTGAACGCCTCGATCCTGGGCGGCACGAACAACACGATGATCGGCAACGTGATCCAGCAGGCGTTCCTGGTGCAGAACGACTATCCGGCCGCCTCGGCGCTGTCGGCGATCCTGATGGCCGCGATGCTGATCGGGATCTTCGCGTACTCCAAGATCCTCGGCGCGCGGACGATCGAGGAGTACGTGTGAGCGCGGCGGTGCCGGCCGAGGGCGGGGTTCGCGACCTCTCGGTCGAGATGCCGCCGGCCCGGGGACGGCGCCGCCGGTGGACCTCGTACATCCTGCCGGTCTACTCGTGGTTGGTGCTGATCTACCTGTTGATCCCGATCGCGTTCATGGTGATCTACAGCTTCAACCAGTCCCACTCCCGCCTGCCGCAGGTGAACTACAAGTGGGAGGGGTTCACGACCAAGTGGTACCAGCAGTGGAACGGGATCCCCGGCCTGGGCGACGCGTTCTTCCTTTCGATCAAGCTGGCGCTCGCAACGACGATCGTCGCGGCGATCGTCGGAACGCTGCTCGCCCTCGCCCTCGTGAAGTACCGGTTCCGCGGCAAGGGTGGGGTCGAGCAGACGATGTTCACGAACATCGCGGCCCCCGAGATCGTGTTGGGCGCGTCGCTGCTCGGGTTCTTCATCACGCTGAACGTCGACCGCGGCTTCGTGACGCTGCTGCTGGCCCACGTGATGTTCAGCATCGCGTACGTCACGATCACGGTCCGGGCGAGGCTGTCCGGCTACGACCTCAACGTGGAGTGGGCGGCGCAGGACCTCGGCGCGACGCCCTGGGTGACGTTCTGGAAGGTCACCCTGCCGCTGATCTATCCCGGCATCATGGCCGGCGCCCTGCTGGCCTTCGCGCTGTCGATCGACGACTTCGTCACGTCGTCGTTCGTGGCCGGCAACTCCACCACGTTCCCGCTGTGGGTCTACGCGGCGGTGCGCGTCGGGATCCCCCCGCAGGTCTTCGTGCTGGGCACGGTGATCTTCACGGCGGGCGTGATCGTGGCCGCGATGAACCTCGTCTCCCAGGGCCGGCGCAAGCGCCAGGAGGAGGCGGCGCGGAAGAAGGCGAACGAGCCGGATGAGAGCGTGGTCGACGTCGAGGCCGAGTTCAACGTCGGCGTCCGGTGAGCCCTCCGAGCTTGTGAAAGCTTTCACAAGCGACGGAAAGTGCCCTCTGACCTGCGGAAACGGTTTTGACGGCTCGGAAAAGCGCTGACTATACTTCGCGCGTGACTCCGCCCAGGCAACCCGAAGGTGCGTGGACGGGCATGGAGACGGGCTGGGCCATCACGTCGACGATGATCGGCGGGATCGTCGCCCTGGGAGGGCTCGGCTACCTGATCGGGAAGCTGATCGGGGCGGAGCAGGTCTCCACGGGGATCGGCTTCGTCCTCGGCGCCGGTCTCGCGGTCTATTCGATCTGGCTCCGCTACGGGAAGGACGACGGTGGCGAGGCCTGAGCCCGAGCACCAACTGGTCCGCCGCGTGACGCCGTTCGCCCTTCCCGCGACGGTGGTGGCGTTCGTGGTCGGGGCGGCCTTCGGCGGCCGCGACGCCGGCTGGTCGGCCGCGATCGCGATCGTGATCGTCTACGTGAACTTCGTGGCGAACGCATGGTCGCTGGCATGGGCGGCCACGGTGTCGCCGACGATGGTCTCGATCGTGGCGCTGGGCGGGTACGTGGTCCGCCTGCTGATCTACACCGTGGCGCTCGTCCTGCTGAACCAGCTGGCGTGGTTCTCGCCACTCGCGTTCGCGCTGGCGCTACTGCCGTCGGTGATCGCGCTGCTCGTCTACGAAGCGAAGACCCTCACGGGTCCGATGCAGGCCGACCTGTGGTCGTTCGAGGCGGCGCCGCGCCGATGAGTGGCCTCGTCGCGTCCGCGTCGTTCGAGCCGCCGGGCACTGGGGACTTCGTCTTCCGGTGCATCGGGCCGTCGTACCGCGTGTTCGGGCAGACCTTCTGCTTCAACTTCATCATCCTGTTGATCGTCCTGACGACCCTGATCGTGATCGGCCTGTTCTTCTTCGCGTTCCGCAAGCCGAAGGTGATCCCCGGCAAGTTCCAGCTGCTGATGGAGCTGGGCGTGGACTTCGTCCGCGAGAACATCGCGCTCCCGATGCTCGGACCGGACGCGTCGAAGTACATGCCGCTGCTGACCACCTTCTTCTTCTTCATCCTGATCGGGAACTTCTTCGAGGTCGTGCCGGGCTTCAGCCTGTCGGCCAGCAGTCGGATCGCGCTGCCGCTGACCCTCGCGATGATCGCGTGGATCACGTACAACGGCGCCGGGATCCGCAAGCACGGGTTCTTCGGCTATCTCCGGCACACCTGCATCATCCCGTCGGCCCCGGGCTGGTTGCGCTACACGCTGCTGATGTTCATCGAGTTCATCTCGAACATCATCGTGCGCCCGATCACGCTGACGGTCCGTCTGTGGGCCAACTTCCTGGCGGGGCACTTCCTGCTGGCGATCTTCTTCGTCGGCACGATCTTCTTCCTCGTGGACGGCCCGAAGACGTGGATCCTGGTTCCGGTGTCGTTCTCGCTCGGCACCGTGCTGGTCGGTTTCGAGATCTTCGTTTCGGCCCTGCAGGCATTCATCTTCGCGATCCTCAGCGCCTCCTACATCGGGCAGGCGCTCGCTGAGGAGCACTAGGCAAGGAGGGGACGTTGCTGCATCTCATCGGACAGGTCACGGGGAACCTCGACGGCCTCAAGACGATCGGCAAGGGCCTCGTGATCGGCCTGGCCGCGATCGGCCCCGGCATCGGCCTGGGCATCCTGATCGGCAAGTCCGTCGAGGCGATGGCGCGGCAGCCCGAGTACGCCGGCCAGGTCCGCACGACGATGTTCATCGGCATCGGCCTGATCGAGGCGCTCGCGCTGTTCGGCATCGCGTTCTCGTTCATCATCTGAGGGGGGATCGGATGCTCGCCAGCACGCTCGCCCTCCTCGCCGCCGAAGGGAACGACAAACAGAACATCTATCCGAAGGCGACCGAGCTGTTGGTCGCCGCGCTCGCGTTCTTCATCCTGCTGTTCTTCTTCTGGAAGTGGGTGCTCCCACGGGTGAGCACGCTCCTCGAGGAGCGTCGCCAGCGGATCCAGGGCGAGATGGAGAAGGCCGAGGAAACGCGCGTTGCTGCCGACCAGGTGCTCGCGGACTACCGGGCGCAGCTCGCCGGCGCGCGCGACGAGGCGAACCGCATCATCGAGGACGCCCGCGCGACGGCGGAGCAGCTGCGGCGCGACATCCAGGTGAAGGCCGAGGAGGAATCCCGGAACACCGTGGCCCGCGCCCAGGAGGAGATCCGCGCCGAGCGTGACCGCGCGTTCCAGGAGCTCCGCGACCAGGTCGCGCAGATCGCGGTCGACCTCGCCGGGCGCGTCGTGAACGAGGAGCTCGATCCGGCCGCGCACGAGCGGCTGATCGACGAGTACATCGAGCAGGTCGCCGGAGGGAGCCGCTAGGTGTCCGAGCTCCTCGACCGGCTCTTCGGCAAGGACCAGCGCGTCCGCGGCTACGCGACGGGGCTGGCCGCCGTGGCCGAGGCCGAGGGGGCGCTCGACCGCGTCGCCGACGAGCTGTTCGCCTTCGCGAAGGCCGCCGAACAGAACGCCGAGCTCCGCGACGCGCTCACGAACCGCGCCCTGCCGGTCGAGAACCGCGAGGCCCTGGTCCGCGACATCCTCGGGGAGCGTGCCCACGCGATGACGATCACCGGCCTGTCGCTCCTGATCGAGGCGGGCCGGACCCGCGAGCTGTCGAAGATCGCGGACGGCGTCGTCGCGATCGCGGCCGAGCGCCGCGAGCTGGCGGTCGCCGAGGTGCGCGCCGCCGTGCCGCTCTCGGACCGGCAGCGCGCCCGGCTGGAGGAAGCGCTGTCCCGCGCCACCGGGCGCAAGGTCGAGGTCAAGGTGGTCCTCGATCCCACCGTCGTCGGCGGCGTGGTGGCGCGCGTCGGCGACCTCGTCTTCGACGGCTCCGTCGCGAGCCGCCTGGACGAGGCGAAGCAGGCACTCGGGAGCTGAGAGCGATGGCATCGGAAACGATCGACCCCGCACGGATCGTCGAGGCGCTCCGCCGCAACGTCGAGAGCTGGTCGCCCGGCGTCGAGCGCGAGGAGGTCGGCCGGGTGATCGAGTCCGGCGACGGGATCGCTCGTGTCGCCGGCCTGCCGAGCGCGATGGCGAACGAGCTGCTCGAGTTCCCGGGCGGGCTGTTCGGCCTCGCGTTCAACCTCGACGAGGCCGAGATCGGCTGCATCCTGTTCGGCGACGCCTCCGTGATCGAGGAGGGCGATCCGGTCAAGCAGACTCGCACGGTCCTGTCGGTCCCGGTCGGCGACGCGTTCCTCGGCCGCGTGGTCGACGGCCTCGGACGCCCGCTCGACGACCTGGGCCCGATCGCGGCCGACGCCTCACGCGCCCTGGAGCTCCAGGCGCCGAACGTCGTATCGCGCCAGCCGGTGAAGGAGCCGCTGTACACGGGCATCACGGCGATCGACTCGATGACCGCGATCGGCCGGGGCCAGCGTCAGCTGATCATCGGCGACCGGCAGACCGGGAAGACCGCGGTCGCGCTGGACACGATCATCAACCAGAAGCAGTACTGGGGCACGCCCCGGGCCGTGAAGTGCATCTACGTCGCGATCGGCCAGAAAGCCTCGACCGTGGCCGAGGTGGTCGACACCCTGCGCGAGAACGGCGCCCTGGAGTACACGGTCGTCGTGAACGCGAGCGCCGCCGACCCGGCGCCGTTCCAGTACGTGGCCCCGTACGCCGGCGCCGCGATCGGCTCGCACTGGATGTACCAGGGCGACTCCGTGCTGATCGTCTACGACGACCTCTCGAAGCAAGCGGTCGCGTACCGTGAGATCTCGCTGCTGTTGCGCCGTCCGCCCGGCCGCGAGGCCTATCCCGGCGATGTGTTCTACCTGCACTCCCGGTTGCTCGAGCGCGCGGCGAAGCTGTCCGAGGAGCTCGGGGGCGGCTCGATGACGGCGTTGCCGATCATCGAGACGAAGGGCGGCGACATCTCGGCCTACATCCCCACGAACGTGATCTCGATCACCGACGGGCAGCTCTTCCTTGAGTCCGAGCTGTTCTTCGCCGGGGTCCGCCCGGCGATCAACGTCGGCGTCTCGGTGTCCCGCGTGGGCGGCGCGGCGCAGATCAAGGCGATGAAGGCCGTGGCCGGACGTCTGCGCCTCGACCTCGCTCAGTATCGGGCGCTCGAGGCGTTCGCCCAGTTCGGCTCCGAGCTGGACAGGGCCTCGCAGCAGCAGCTCGCGCGCGGCTCGCGGGTGGTCGAGATCCTGAAGCAGCCGCAGTTCCAGCCGCAGCCGGTCGAGCGCGAGGTGGTCGCGATCTGGACCGTCACGAACGGCCACCTCGACGATTACCCCGTCGAGGACGCCCGGCGGTTCGTGGACGGCTTCCTGACGTTCGTCGAGGCCCGGCACCCGGAGGTGTTCGGGGGGATCCGCGACGCGGGCACGTTGGACGACGACGCCCTCGGCACGCTCGACGCGGCGGTGCGCGACTACGCGCAGACGTTCGTGGCCACCGGGGCCGACGAGGGCTCCGGGTCGGGCCCGGGCCGCACGACGGCGAAGGACGAGGTGCGTGAGGACATCGGCTGGGACCGGATGTCCTCGGCCGACGACGACGACTCCGAGGCCACCACCGAGCCGGCGCCCGACGCCGACGAGGCGCCCGCCGGCTAGGGATGGGTGCGCAGCTCCGCGTCGTCCGCCGGCGGATCCGGTCGGTCCAGTCGACGAAGAAGATCACGCGCGCGATGGAGCTGATCGCGTCCTCGCGGATCGTTCGGGCACAGCAGCGCGTCGAGGCCTCGCGGCCGTACGCGATCCAGCTGACCGCCGCGATGGAGGACGTCGCCCGCAACGCGGCCGGCGCGCTCAACCACCCGCTCCTGGAGGCCCGGCCGCAGCCGGCGCGCGCCGGCGTGTTGATCGTGACCTCGGACCGAGGCCTGGCCGGCGCGTACAACGCGAACGTCCTGAAGATCGGCGAGGAACTGTTGCGCAGCGTGCGGGGCCGCGGCCTCGAGCCGGTCCTGTACGTGATCGGCAAGAAGGGGGTTGGCTACTTCCGCTTCCGCGGCGTGCCGGCCCGGGCCAGCTGGCAGGGCTTCAGCGAGGTGCCGCCGTACGAGAAGGCCGAGGAGATCGGCCGTGCGCTGATCGCCGACTTCGCCGCCGGCGAGATCGATGAGCTGCATTGCGCGTATACCGACTTCCGCTCCGCGTTCACCCTGCGGGCCACGTCGCAGCGGTTCCTGCCGATCGCGCCCGACGAGGTCGGCGGTCCGGCCGCCGGCGTCGTGCCGCCCGAGTACCTGTTCGAGCCCGAGCCCGAACGGATCTTGGACCACCTGCTGCCCCAGTACCTGATCACGAAGGTCTACGCGGCGCTGCTGGAGTCGGCGGCCTCGGAGAACGCGGCACGCCGCCGCGCGATGAAGGCGGCCACGGACAACGCCGAGGAGCTGATCAAGATCCTCACCCGGCAGGCCAACCGTGCTCGCCAGGACGAGATCACGACCGAGATCATGGAGATCGTCGGCGGCGCCGAAGCGCTCGCCGCGGAGAAGGGATGACGATGGCCGCAACGACGCAGGAGCAGAAGCACGCGGACGGCCGGGTCGTCCGGGTGATCGGCCCGGTGGTGGACGTCGAGTTCCCCCCGAAGGGCCTTCCGGAGATCAACACGGCACTCACGGTCGACATCACGCTCGGCGACACGACCACCATGATCACCTGCGAGGTCGCGCAGCACATCGGCGACTCGACGATCCGCGCGATCGCGCTGAAGCCGACCGACGGGCTCGTGCGCGGCACGAAGGTCGTCAACACCGGCCAGCCGATCACGGTCCCGGTCGGCGAAGGGGTGCTCGGCCACGTCTACAACGTGCTGGGCGAGCCGCTGGACGCCGACCCCGACTCGATCACGTCGGCGGACCGCTGGGCGATCCACCGGGAGGCGCCGCCGTTCGCGGACCTCGAGCCGAAGAAGATCATGCTCGAGACCGGCATCAAGGTGATCGACCTGCTCGAGCCCTACGTGCAGGGCGGCAAGATCGGGATGTTCGGCGGCGCGGGTGTGGGCAAGACCGTGATCATCCAGGAGATGATCCGCCGGCAGGCCGAGCAGCACGGCGGCGTCTCGGTGTTCGCCGGCGTGGGGGAGCGCACGCGCGAGGGGAACGACCTGTTCCTGGACATGACCGAGTCCGGCGTGATCGAGAAGACCGCGCTCGTCTTCGGCCAGATGGACGA
>DATHCP010000100.1:0-34173 GCA_035490535.1 Actinomycetota bacterium | reverse complement strand
ACGAACGCGGTCACGAGCGCGACCGAGGCCACCACGGTCAGCAACGTGCCGCCGAGGAGGCCCTCCCACGACTTCTTCGGGCTGACGTTCGGCGCGAGCGGCCGCGGGAACCATCCGCCGCCCGAGACCGATCCGATCAGGAACGCCGAGGTGTCGAACAGGAACGTCAGCAGGATGATCCAGAACACGAGCGCCCGGCCGTCCGGGAGCTTCAGCGTGGCGATCAGGTAGCCGCCGAGCAACGGGATCCACGCCATGTTCAGGACCGTGAGCCCGATGTTGCGGGTGACGTCGGTGCGATGCTCGATCGGAACGGTCATGTACCACAGGAACGTGGCCATCAGACCCAGCGCGAACATCGCGGGCGTGGCCGCCTCGCCCTTGAAGTAGGCGCCGGCCATCATCAGCACGCCGGCCACCAGGCCCACGAGGGTCGCCGGCTGGTGGTGGTGCTTGACCATCACGCCGAACAGCTCGCCCTGTGCGATCAGCACGGCGAGCCCGGCGACGATCGCGAACGCCCACGACCCGAGCCACAGGGCGGCGAGCGCGACGCCGGCGAGCAGCACACCGGTCATGAACGCCGCGGGAACGTCACGCTCACCCGGTCCGGGGCCGCGCCGCTCGAGGTCCGCGCCGACCTCGACGGCTGCAGGCTCCTGCCAGCTGGGGCCGCTGAACCCTTCGGCGCCGACCACCACCGTGCGCGAAGGCGAGTCGTCCTGCAGGTCCGACAGGAGCGCCTCCTCGACCTCCTCGGGGGCACCGAGATCGCTCAGGAGATCACGCTCGGACCCTTGCCCGCCGAAGACATCGACCGGCTCGGTCGGATAGGTCTCGGAGCTCCCGAGCGAACCCGCGAAGTGCGCCGCGGCGGCCTCCAGATCCTCCTCCGAGGGTCCGGCGACGACGTCCTCCTCCAGCTCGTCGTCGTCTTCGAACAGGCCGTGCTGGCCGGCGTCCGCGTCGCCTTCGTCCTCGTCCTCGTCCTCGTCCTCGTCGACCACCAGGACGACGTCCTCCTCGACGTCGACGGGCTCGGGCTCACCGAGCAGCTCGTCGATCGGCGCGAGCGCGCCGGAGTCGTACCAGGCCTCCTGCGAACCCTCGGTCGCCCCGGCCGGCTCCTCGACGACCGGCAGCTCGCCGGTGGGCTCGGGCGCTCGGTCGGCCGGATCGGCACGAACCTCGACGTGCGCCTCTTGCGGCGCTTGGGTCGCGGTCTCCTCGGGCTCGTCCCAATCGACGTCGCGGATCGGGGCGAAGAACTTGTCGAGATCCTCGAAGAGCTCGTCGTCGCCCTTGTCGTTCGGCACGCCTCAGACCTCCATCAGCTCTTGTTCCTTGTGACCCTGGATCTCGTCGATCTCGGCCACGAACCGGTCCGTGAGCTTCTGCAGCTCCTTCTCGCCTCGGACCAGGTCATCTTCGGAGATGGCGCCGTCGTGCTCAAGCTTCTCCATCTCCTCCTTCGTGTGGCGACGTACGTTGCGAACCGCCACCCGGCCGTCCTCCGCCCGCGCGTGGACCTGCTTCACGAGCTCCCGGCGCCGCTCCTCGGTCAGCGGCGGAAAGGCCAGGCGGATCAGGTTCCCGTCGTTGCTGGGCGAGATTCCCAGGTCGCTCTGCATGATCGCCTTCTCGATCGCGGCGATCGCGTTGCGGTCGAACGGTTGCACCTGCAGCAGCCGCGGCTCGGGCACCGAGAATCCGGCGAGCTGGTTCAGCGGCACCGGCGTGCCGTAGTAGTCCACCGTGACCCGGTTCAGCACGGCCGGCGTCGCGCGGCCGGTCCGGATCCCCCCGAGGTCATCCTTCAGATGCGTCACGGCCTGCTCCATCTTGTGGGTCGCGTCCTTCATCGCGGAATCGATCGTCATGCCGGTTTCCCCGAGTGCACGAGCGTCCCGATCGCCTCGCCGGTCACGACGCGACGGATGTTCCCCTCCTGTCGCAGATCGAACACCACGATCGGGAGCTCGTTCTCCATGCAGAGCGAGACGGCGGTCGCGTCCATCACGCCGTAGCCCTCCCGGAGGAAGTCCCCGTAGGCGAGGAGGTCCAAGCGGGTCGCCGAGGGGTCGAGGAAGGGATCGGCGGTGTAGACCCCGTCGACCTTCGTGCCCTTCAGCAAGGCGGCCGCGTGGATCTCGAGCGCGCGCTGTGCCGCGCACGTGTCCGTGGAGAAGTACGGCACGCCGAGGCCGGCCGCGAAGATCACCACCCGCCCCTTCTCGAGGTGCCGGATCGCGCGGAGCGGAACGAACGGCTCGGCGACCTGGCTCATCGCGATCGCGGTCTGGACACGGGTCGGCACGTGGATCTTCTCGAGTGCGTCCTGCAGCGCGAGCCCGTTCATCACGGTCGCGAGCATCCCCATGTAGTCAGCCCGGTTCCGGTCGATCCCCGGCGCCTGACGGCCACGCCAGATGTTCCCTCCGCCGACCACGACGGCCGGCTGGATCCCCAGATCGATGATCTCGGCGAGCTGGCGGGCGACGAGCGCGGTGGCCTCGTCGGAGATGCCGGTGCCGGAGTCGGGAGCGAAGGCCTCGCCGGAGAGCTTCAGCAGCACACGGTGGTACGTGGGCCGTGCCGCCCCGCCGTCGTCCATGCGCCCCGCTGTCCCTCCTCTATCCGACCGGCAGCTCCGCCAGCTTACCCGCCTCGCCATCGTCCTCGCCCAGGCGGTAGCGGATGAAGCGCCGGACCGCGACCTTCTCCCCCGTCTTGGCGCCCACCTCGTCGAGCAGGCCCTGGATCGTCTTCGAGTCGTCCTTCACGAACGGCTGGTCGAGCAGGACGGTGTCCTTCAGGAAGGCCTCGATCTTCCCCTCCACGATCCGAGGGATCACGTCGTCCGGCTTGCCGGATTCCTTCGCCTGGGCCTCGAAGATCTTGCGCTCGTGCTCGAGCACCGGCACCGGCACGTCGTCGCGGCTGAGCCAGCGCGGCGCCGACGGACTCGCGATGTGCAACGCCAGGTCCTTCACGAGGGAACGGAACTCGTCGGTGTTGGCCACGAAGTCCGTCTCGCAGTTCACCTCGATCAACACGCCGACCGTGTTGTTGAAGTGGATGTAGGAATCGACGAGCCCCTGGTTCGCCGAGCGGCCGGCGCGCTTCGCGGCGCCGGCCAGGCCCTTCTCGCGCAGGATCTCCGCGGCGCGGTCGGCGGCGCCGTCGGCCTCGATCAGGGCCTTCTTGCAGTCCATCATCCCGGCGCCCGTCGCCTCACGGAGCGCCTTGACCATCGCGGCGGTCACCTCCGGCATCTCAGCCCTCCGTCCCGGCCGCGTCCGGGGCGGCCCCGTCGCCCGCGACCTCGGTCGGCGCGGCGTCCTCGGTCTCGGTCTCGGTCTCGGTCTCCGCGACGATCTCCGCCTCCGGCTGATCCGGCTCGAACACGGTGGTGGCCGCGATCGCCGCCGCCTCCTCCTCGGACGGGGTCTCGTCCACCGCCGCCGGCGCGGCCTGCGGCTTCGGGCCTCCGACCGGGCGGGGGGCGCGCGCGGTGACCCGCTCGACGGCCTCCTCCTTCGCCATCCCGTACCCCTCGGCGAGGGCATCGGCGATCACGCGTGTGACGAGGTTCACCGCCCGGATCGCGTCGTCGTTCCCGGGGATCACGTAGTCGACCTCGTCGGGATCGCAGTTCGTGTCCACGATCGCGATGATCGGGATGCCGAGCTTGCGCGCCTCCGTGACGGCGATGTGCTCCTTCTTCGTGTCGATCACGAGCACGGCGTCAGGCAGACGCTCGAGTCCCTGGATCCCTCCGAGGTTGCGCTCGAGCTTCTCCCGCTCGTGTCGAAGCCGGATCGCCTCCTTCTTCGGCAGGCGCTCCATCGCCCCGGTCTCCTCCATCTCACGCAGTTCGCGCAGGCGCAAGAGCCGCGTGCGGATCGTGGTGAAGTTCGTGAGCATCCCGCCGAGCCAGCGATTGTTGACGTACGGCATGCTGACGCGGGACGCGTGCTCGGCGACGACCTCCTGGGCCTGCTTCTTGGTCCCGATGAACAGGATCGTGCCGCGGCGGCGACCCAGGCCCTGCGCGAACGCGTACGCCTCTTCGAGCCCCGCGAGCGACTGCTCGAGATCGATGATGTAGATCCCGGAACGCTCCCCGAAGAGGTACCGCTGCATCTTCGGGTTCCACCGGCGCGTCTGGTGGCCGAAGTGCACGCCCGCCTCGAGGAGCTCCCGCCGGGTGACGACCGGCATGATGCAGCTCCTTTCGGTTGTCCCTCCGCCCGGTTCGACCCGTCGCCGGCCCGCTGCGCGGGACCCCGGCGACGGTCCCCGGACGTGTGTGCTCGGCGCGGCTGCGCCGGCGCGGCGAGTCTACCAGCGGGTTCGCGCCGCTCAGCCGCGGGCCGACCGCTCCGGCGCCTCCGGCACGACGTCGGCGACGCAGAGGTACCGGTACGCGAACGTCGCGACGACGCTCGCCTGGACCACGTTCAGCGCGATCGAGATCGCCCAGGCCGCGACCGACGGGTTCACGCCGATCGTGCCGCCGGGCACGGGCGCCAGCAGCAGTGCGAACGCCGGGATCGCGTAGAGGGCCGCGAGCGACAGGTTGTTCGCCCCGGGCATCCGCGCGGCCCGCACCGCGCGCGACAGCGTCGCCGGGACCGACCGGTCCTCGTCGGCCGCGATCGCCGGCGCGAACGCGAACAGGTAGACGCCCGCGGTCAGCAACCCGATGAACACGAGGAAGCCGATCCCGCCCCCGAGGATCTGGGTGATGTTCGCCAGGATCAGCAGGCCGAGGTTCACGACGCCGACGGCGACCGTCACGGGCAGCACGTGCAGCGCCCGCCGCGCCGACCAGGACGTGATCCCGCCCGTGCGGAGCGACTCGACCGACGCGGTGGTGACCCACGCGTGCACCGCGGCGTTCGCCGTGAGGAACAGCACGATGCCCAGCAACGGTCCCGCCGCGCCACCGAGCCCGCCGCCGGCCGCCGGGGCGAACGCGCTGGAGCTGAGCACCACGTCGGCGTAGGTCGAGATCGGCGGCACGCCGAAGACCGCGCTCAGCAGACTGAACGGACCCTGGAACCCGACGGCCAGCAGGATGCCCCACTCGACGAGCAGCACGATCGGCACCGCGATCACGATCGGCCGCGCGGTCAGGACCGTCGCGAGGCCGCGGCCGAGGGTCGTGCGCAGCTTCGGCATCGGCGTCGCCCCCTGAGGGCGGGAGAACAGCGAGTCGAGCAGGCCCCGACGCGGCGGCGAGGCCTCGACGGGCGCGCGGTAGGAGCCGGCCGGCCGGCGCTTCTTCTTGCCGTTCGTCATCGGTCTCGGTCCTCGTCCTCTTCCTCGTCCTCGCCGTTCGCGCCTCCGCGCAACGCGGGATCGTCGGGGTCCCAGTCCTCGGTGACGCCGATCGGCCCGACCGGCCCCAGTCGTGCGGAAAGGGCCCGACCGGCGAGCAGGAGCAGCAGCACGAGCGGGATCGCCGCCAGCGCCCAGCCGCCCAGGAGCAGCGCCGGCTTCAGCACGGTCGGGCTCTCGATGTCCGTCAGCGAGCCGTTCGGATCGTTCACGAGGCCGACGAGGCCCGGCGACGAGCCCGTGCGGGCGAGGACGATCGTGTCGGCCGTCAGCGCGAGCGCCAGGCCCGCGTCTCCGTCACCGAGGCTCGCCCGCCAGATCTGGTGGCCGGAGTCCAGGTCGAACGCGGCGAGATCTCCGTCGGCGGTCGGCACCAGGATCGTCGATCCCGCGACGGCCGGCGCCCCGATCACCGAGGTGTTCATCGCGAAGTCCCAGATCCGCGAGCCGCTGGACGCGTCCAACCGATAGACCTGACCGCGGGTGTCGGCCACGACGACCGCGTCGCCGACGACCACCGGCGGGGCTCCGCCAACGAACGCGTTGAGCCGGGTCGCCCACCGCTCCGAACCCGTGGCGGCGTCCACGGCCCGCACGGTCGCGTCGGCGAGGGCGACGTAGAGCGTTCCGCCGACGACCGAGGGAGCGCCGATCGCGGTGCTCGACGTGCGGGGCACGTACGGCTGTGCCCAAGCGTTCGTGCCGTCGGACTCTCGCAGCGCGACGATCTGCGGCGCCGCTCGCTCCACGGAGCGCGCGGCGACGTACACGATGCCGTCGGCCGCGGCCAGCGGCACGTCGATGCAGTCGCCGACGTCCTTGGTCCACCGGACCTTCCCGGTGGACGGATCGACCGCGACGACCGTTCCTCCGTCGGTTCCGATCGCAACGAAACCGCCGTCGACGACGGCGCCGGTGCGCGAGACACCGGGCAGGTCCAGCCGCCAGCGGACGGAATGGGTCGCGGCGTCGAGCGCCACCAACCGCGGGGTGCCCGGCGACGTCGGCGCCGGCGTCCGGCAGGCGGCCGAGGAGCCCGCGACGGACGGGATCGCCGAAGCGCCGGACGGCGAGGACGGGGTGAACGAGGTCGTGGCGCTCGGCGAGGCCGTGGCCGCCGACGAGGACTCGTCGCCGCCCCCCTCCGGGAACAGGATCGATCCGGCGGCGACCGCCGCCGGCGCGCTGGGTCCGAGCTCCCGTGGGACGGTCCAATCCACGGCGCCGGTGCCCACGGCCACGGCGGTGACGTCCTGGCGTCCCACCACGATCGCGTCGTCGCCGTCGATCGCCGGCGCCGGGAGGCCAGCCACATGCGCGCTGTCGCCGATGCCCGTGGCGGTATGCCAGGCGACCCGGTATGCGGCCGCCGGCGCCGAGGCGAGGGATCCAGACCGACCCGGGCCCTGCTGATACTGGGCCCAGCTGCTACCGGACTGCGCCACCGCGGGTTGCCCGCCGGAGAGGGCAACCACACCGGGGATGAGCAGGGCGAGCAGTCGTCGGGCGGGACGCAAGGTGCGTCATCCTACCCGTGGCCCTCCGCGCGTCGTTCGCCGCCTCAAGCGACCGGGGCGAGCCTGACCACGTCGGCGATCGCGGGCGGCCCGAGGTAGTCGAGCGGATCGACGTAGGCGTCGTTCAGCTTGACCCCGAGGTGCAGGTGGGGCACCGGTGCGGCGGGGTGCCCCCAGCCCGTGGCCGCGATCAACTGACCCCTGCCGACCGCGGCCCCCTTCCGCACGAGCAGGACCGATAGCCATGAATACGTGGACTCCAGGCCACCTCCATGGTCGATCGTGAGGAACAAGCGGCCGCCGACCGGTCCGGCGAACGTCACGACGCCGGCCGCGGGTGCGGCGATAGGCGTGCCGACAGGAACGGCGATGTCGACCCCGCGGTGTCCGGACCCGTATGGATCCTCGGGCGGATCGAACGCCTGGATCACCGGCCCGGTGACCGGCCACATCCATGACGACGTGGACGGAGCCTCGGAAGGCGTGGCAGGCGCGGCCGCGGATACCGTGATCGCGAGGGCGAGTGGAACGAACGAGCGCATGGAGCGACGCTACGCGCGAGGCGGATCGCAGACCGTGACGCGGCGCACGCGCCCCGGCACCTAGTCGAACTCAGAGAGCTGGCCGCGCAGGACCCCCACGGCTTTCGTGTGGATCTGGCACACGCGCGACTCGGTCACCCCGAGGATCTCGCCGATCTCGGCGAGCGTGAGCCCCTCGAAGTAGTAGAGCGTCACCACGATCTTCTCGCGCTCCGAGAGCGAGTTGATCGCCGCCGCGAGCAGGCCGCGCGTCTCCTGCGACTCGACGCCCGAACCCAGATCGAACCCCTTGTCGGCCAACGTGTCCACGAGCGACACCTTCTCGCCGCGGTCTTGCCCGACGTTGACCGTCTCATCGAGCGCGAGCACCGAGACGAACGAGATCTGCGCGATCACCTCGTGCAACTCCGACCGGGTCACCCCCAGGCGCTCCGCCAGCTCCTTCTCGGTCGGCTGGCGTTTCAGCATCGACTCGAGGTCGGCGAGCGCCTTCTCGATCTCCCGCTGCTTGAAGCGCACGGATCGGGGCACCCAGTCCATCGCGCGCAACTCGTCGATGATCGCTCCCTTGATCCGCGGGATCGCGTAGGTCTCGAACTTGTTGCCGCGGCCCGGCTCGAACTTCTCGAGGGCGTCGATCAGACCGAACATGCCGTAGGACACGAGGTCCGCCTGCTCGACGCTGGCCGGAAGACCCGTCGCCACGCGGCTCGCGACGTACTTCACGAGCGGCGCGTAATGCAGGATCAGCTTCTCGCGAGCCTCCGGCTCGCGGCCGCCTTTGAACGCATGCCAGACGAGTGCGAGCTCGTCGTCGACGTGGGGCGGGATCGTCGTCACCGTGGCGGAGACCTTCGAGGCCGTCTTCGCCGAGGCCCGCGCACGCGTCTTGGTGGCGACGGACTTCGCCGGAGCCTTCGCGGCCGACTTCGGCGCGACGCGGGTGGAGGCCTTCTTCGTCGTCGCCACGTCAGGCCCTCGGATGGGATCGCTCGTAGGCCTCGAACAGCCGCGTCCGCGAGACGTGGGTGTAGCGCTGGGTCGTCGCGACACTCGCGTGCCCCAGCAGCTCTTGAACGGCGCGGATGTCGGCTCCCCCTTCCAACAGGTGCGTCGCGAACGTGTGCCGCAGGGTATGCGGCGTGACGCGGCGCCCCGGGAGGGAGCGCCCTCCATATCCTTCCACAAGCGCGCGGATGTCGCGGGGACCGAGCGACTTGCGCTTGCGGTTGAAGAACAGGGCGTCGGAGCCTTCGGCGGCCAGGGTCGCCCGGCCGCCGCGCAGCCACGCGGCGATCGCGTCGCGGGCATCGTCAGACAGCGGCACGTCCCGGGTCTTCGAGCCCTTGCCCAGCACGCGGATGCGTCCGCGCGTCAGATCGACGTCGCTGACGGCGAGGCCGGCGGCCTCCCCGACCCGGATCCCAGATCCGTAGAGCAGCTCCAGGACGGCGCGATCCCGCAGCGCGATCGCCCTCGCGACCGGATCGCCCTCCGCGCCGAGGGCCGGCGCCTCCACGAGGACCACCGCCTCGGCCGGGCGCAGTACCGTCGGCAGCCGGTTCGCGACCTTCGGTCTGCCGAGCAACTGCGCGGGATCCGGCTCGATCGTGCCTTCGGCCGCTGCCCATCGGTAGAAGGACCGGATCGCGCCGACGCGGCGCGCGACCGAGGCCCGCGCGTAGCCGAGCGCGTGCTGCTGGGCGAGGAAGCGCCGCAGCGTCGCGTGATCCGCGCGCTCGAGCGAGGACCGAGCGCGGACCAGGAAGGTCGCGAGCAACGAAAGGTCGTGGCGGTAGGCAGCAACCGTGTGCGCCGATAGGTGGCGCTCCAGTCGCAGATGGTCCGCGAACGCCTCGATCAGGCGGCGTTGGGACGGGGGAAGGTCGTCCTGAACCACGGATCCTCTCCGGCCAGCCGGGATCTCCGACCGTTCGGCCGCGCGTATCGTCCCAGCGGCCCGCGCGGACCGCAATCACCCGGACGGCCGTCGGCCGGACCTGGCCCGCGTGCGCGCTGCGCGGTCAGCCTTGCAGCGCAGCAGAGAACGTGCGCTCGAACCGGCCGCCCACGCCCCGGACCAGGCCGCGCAGCTCGAGCTCGATCAGCGCGGAGATCGCGTCGGGGACCGTGAGCCCGGCCGCGCGGGCGACGGCGTCGGGCAGCATCGGGGCTGCGAGCGTCTCGAGGATCCGTCGCTGCGGTGGCGGTAAACGGGGCGAGGACCCCGGAACCCGGAGCGTCCCCGCGATGCCGAGGTCGGCCAGCAGGTCGTCCGCACCCCGGACCATCGTGGCCCCCTCCCGGATCATCTCGAGCGGCGTTTGGGCGAGCGGGCTGGTCACCGATCCCGGAACGGCGAAGACCTCGAGCCCGAGCTCGAGCGCGTGCTCGGCCGTGATCCGCGTGCCGCTCTTGGCGGCGCCCTCGATCACGACGACGGCGCGAGAGAGACCGGCGATCAGCCGGTTCCGGGCTGGGAAGCGGAACGGCTCCGCCGGAACCCCCGGCGGGTACTCGCCGAGGACCGTGCCGGTGGCCTCGATCGCCCGCAGCAACGCGCCATTGCTCGGCGGATAGCTGACGTCGATCCCCGAGCCGAGCACAGCTACGGTCCGCCCGCCGCCGTCCAAGGCGCCTCGATGCGCCGCCGCGTCGATCCCCACAGCACCTCCGCTGACCACGACGAGCCCGGCGGCGACGAGTCCCCGTGCCAAGTCGATCGCGACCTCGCGGCCGGTCGGCGTCGGGCGCCGCGAGCCCACCAGCGCAACGCGATCGTCGCCCGGATCCAGCGGGCGACCACGCAGGAAGATCCCCACGGGCGGATCCGCGAGTCGCAGGAACGCCGGCGGATACTCGGCGTCGCCGGGCGCGGCGAACCGGGCGCCTGCCGAGGCCAGGTCCGCGCGGATCCGGGCGGGATCGGCTCCGGCGAGGAACGCCCGGTCGTTGTCCGACCCCGCCTCGCCGCGCTCGATCGCCGCGAGCGCGCCGGCGGCCGTGCCCACGCGCCAGATCAGCGCGAAGAGCTCGCGCGGGGTGATGCCCAGGAGGCACCGGAGCACGAGCACCGCATCGGCATGAGCTGCGCCGCGGCCGAAGCCGCGCGGGAAGCCATGCTCCATCGGCCGCCCGTCAGCCGGCACGTACGAGCCCTTCGTCCTGCTCCAACGCGGTCCGGTACGAGAGCGCTTCGGCCACGTGGTCCGCGCCGACATCTCCCGCGCCCTCGAGATCGGCGACCGTGCGCGCCACCTTGACCACCCGGTCGAAGCCTCGCCCCGTCAGGGCCATGCTGTCCACGGCGCGGGCGAGCAACTCCTCGGCGCCGATCGACAGACCGGCGGCGCGGCGCGCGATCGGCCCCGGCAGGTGCGCGTTGCTGGTGATGCCGAGCCCGGCGTACCTGTGGCGCTGCCGTTCGCGGGCGGCCACGACACGCGCCCGGACCTCATCGGAGCGCTCGGCAGCCGAGGCGCCGAGCAGCTCGTCCTTCGTCAGACGCGGGACCGTCAGGCGCAGGTCGATCCGGTCGAGCAGGGGGCCGGAGAGCTTCTGCCGGTAGCGCGCCTCCTGGTCCTCGCGGCAACGGCACGCGCGTCGGGGATCGCCGGCGAACCCGCACGGGCACGGGTTCGCGGCGGCCACGAGCGTGAACCGGGCCGGGAACGTCACCGACCCGGCGGAGCGGGTGACCACGATCACGCCGTCCTCGAGCGGCTGGCGCAGCGCCTCGATCGCATCGCGACGGAACTCGGTCAGCTCGTCCAGGAACAGGACGCCCCGGTGCGCGAGGCTCGCTTCGCCGGGCCGCAGGACGGACGACCCCCCGCCGAGGAGCCCGGCGGTGGAGATCGAGTGGTGGGGCGCGCGGAACGGTCGACGACGGAGCACGCCGCGACCGGCAAGGAGGCCGGCGACCGAGTGCAGCTGCGTCGCCTCGAGCGTCTCCTCGTCGGTCATATCCGGAAGGATCGTGGGCAGACGCCGCGCCAGCATGGTCTTGCCGGCACCCGGGGATCCGACCAGCAGGAGGTTATGGCCGCCGGCCGCGGCGACCTCGAGCGCCCGCCGGGCCTGCTCCTGCCCACGAACCTCCGCGAGGTCCACCTCGGCCTCGGCCGGCCGCTCGGCGACGATCGCGGGCACGTCGGGCGCCGTCCACGTTCCGCGCAGGAAGCCGACGACCTCCGGGAGCGCCTCGACACCGACGACGCGGAGGCCCTCGACCTGCGCGGCCTCGACCGCGTTGGCGGCCGGCACGACGACGCCGGCGCAGCCCCGGCGGGCGGCCGCGATCGCCACGGAGATCGCTCCGGGCGTGGGCAGCACCTCGCCCCGGAGCGATAGCTCGCCGAAGAACACCAGGTCGGCGACCGCCCGGGCCGGCACCTGCGCGGTGGCGACCAGGACGCTCACGGCGATCGGGAGGTCGAGGCCGGGCCCCTCCTTGCGGAGGTTGCCCGGAGCCAGGTTGACGACGACTCGGCGCAGCGGCCACTCCAGCCCGGCTTGCTCCATCGCGGGTCGGATCCGATCGCGGGCGTCCTGCACCGCCGCACCGGGGAGGCCGGTGACGGTCGTGGACGGCAGTCCTCGGCCGACGGACGCCTCGACGGTCACGGCGTGGCCGCCGACGCCGAGGACCGTCACGCCGACCACCCGCCCGTACACGCGAGCACGCTAGGGCCGCGCGGGTTCGAGGGCCGTGACCGGCGTCACGCCCGCCGGCCGGTAGCATCGCGCGATGGCTCGCGACGATCTCCCCAAGGTGCACGACCCCGAGCTCGTCGATCTGCGCGCGCCTGAGGTGTCGCGCCCTGCGCTCGAAGCGCTCGGAGAGGCCGTGTGGGGTGAGGCGCTCGATTGGATCTTCGGCACCGCGATGGCCCGCCCCCTCGATCCCGAGCCGTATCCGGTCTCGCGCCGGCGCGCCTTCGGCGTGGACGGCGCGCCCGACCCAGCCCCGGACGCGGGCGAGCCGTGGCGGGAAGTGCTTCGGGAATTCCGCGAACGGATCGCCCCGATGACCTACGCCCCCCAACATCCTGGAGCCTTCGGCTACTTCACCCCGCCGCCGCTGCCGATGTCGGTTGCCGGTGAGGTCCTCGCGCAGTGGACCCAGCAAGGCGTGGACGTGTGGCATGCCGGCCCCGGGGGCGCCTTCGTGGAAGAGGAGGTGGTGAGCTGGCTCCGCGATCTGGTCGGGATGCCCGAGGGGTCCTGGGGCGTGCTGACCTCGGGCGGCGTGATGGCCAACCTGATGGCGCTGAACGTCGCTCGTGAGGTCCACCTGCGCGCCCTGCTGGGCGGCCGCGAGCCGAGGGGCGGCGCGCTCGAGGGTGTGCGGGTCTACGCCAGCGACCAGACGCACTTCTCCGTGTCGCGAGGACTCGATGTCCTCGGGTTCCCGCAGGGGACGCTCCGCGTGATCGTCTCCGATGACGGCTTCCGGCTGCGCCCCGAGCCCGTCGCCGCGGCGATCGCTGAAGACCGGTCGGCGGGCCTGACCCCACTCGCGATCAGCGCGGTGGCCGGTTCCACGAACACCGGGTCGGTCGACGACGTGCCCGGGCTCGCGGCGCTCGCACGCGACGAAGGCCTCTGGCTCCACGTCGACGCCGCGTATGGGGGAGCGGTTCGCCTGTCGGCGCGCGACCGGGACCGTGTGCGAGGACTGGAGTTGGCCGACTCCATCACGATCGACCCGCACAAATGGTTCTACCAGGCCTACGACGTGGGAGCGCTCGTCGTGCGACGGCGCGAGGACCTGCTCCGCACGTTCAGCCGCTCGCCCGAGTACTACGCCTCCAGCCGGCCCGACGACCGGCCGCTCAACTGGTACGAGTACTCGGTCGAGGGAACGCGGCGGTTCCGGGCACTGAAGCTCTGGATGAGTTGGAAACACCTCGGAACGCGCGGCCTGGCCAGCCTGGTCGAGCGCGACGACGACCTGGCGGCGTACTTCGCCTCGCGGATCCGTGAGACCGACGACCTGGACCTGGCCGTCGAGCCCGAACTCTCGGTCGTGTGCTTCCGGCACCTGCCGCCCGGCAGCGAGGGCTGGACCGGCGAAGCCCTGGACGATCACCAGCGCGGGATCCAGCGCGCACTGGAGCGCGACGCCACGGCGTGGGTGAGCGTGACGACGCTCCGCGGACGCACGTACCTGCGCGCCGGGATCCTGAACTACCTCGCGGACCGTGCACAGATCGACGCGACGATCGCGGCGATCCGGCGCCTCTCAGAAGGCGTCCTCGAAGAGCTCGACGGACGCTGAGCCGTCGAGCCGCACGCGCACGCTGGCCACGTCGAACCGCACGGCGTCCGCGGCCGCGCGCGTCGCGAGCAGGAACGCCTGTGCCACCGCACGGACCTTCGCCTGCTTGCGCGCGTCGACCGCCTCGTAGCCGCCGCCGTACCGCGATCCGCGGCGCGCCTTGACCTCGCAGAACACGAGCAGCCCGCCGCGTCGCACGACCAGATCGAGCTCGCCGATCCGGCAGCGCCAGTTCCGAGCGACGACGCGGTAGCCGCGCCGGACGTACAACAGCTCGGCGGCGTCCTCGCCGAGCCGTCCGGTGGCGGGGCGCGCGTCCATGCCGCGACGATAGGCTCGGGGAACGACATGGCCGACCTGGTGACGATCGCCGACGGCCTCCCCTCGGCCGAGGAGTACGCGGCGATGCGCGCCGACGCGGGATGGAACGCCGTCGACCGCGAGGCGGTCGCACGCGGGCTGCCGGCGAGCCTCGCGGCGGTCGTCGCGCGCGACGCCGACGGCCGGCTCGTCGGGATGGGCCGCGTGGTCGGCGACGGCGGCGTCTACCTGTACCTCCAGGACGTCATCGTGCTGAGCGGGTGGCGCGACCGTGGGATCGGGAGCCGGATCACCGAGGCCCTCCTCGATCACGTGCGGACGCTCGGCGGCCCCGGCACGTTCGTGGGGCTGATGGCCGCGGGCGGCGCCGGACCCTTCTACGAGCGGTTCGGATTCGCGCGACGGCCGGAGGACCGGCCGGGGATGTGGCTGACGCTCTAGCCGATCAGCCGACCGGGGAGTCGGGGATCGACGTCGTCTCGTCGTGCCGCAGCTCCTCGACGTTGACGTCGCGCCTCGTCATCACGCGGACGTTCGAGACGAACCGGGCCGGCCGGAACATGTCCCAGACCCAGGCGTCGGTGAGCTCGACCCGCACCCATCCGTCGTCCTCGGCGGTCAGCTCGACCTTGTTCGCCAGATAGAAGCGACGCTCGGTCTCGATCACGTACGCGAACATCGGGAGCACGTCCCGGTATTCGCGGTACAGCTCGAGCTCGCGCTCCTCCTCGAACCGCTCGATGTCGTCTTCCATACCGTCGGCCATCGTCTCACGCCGACAGGGTCTCGGCTGGGCCGAGACCGGGCAGCGCGGTCTGGCCCACGTTCGCGAAGCTCAGGCGATGGATCGGCGAGGGTCCCATCGCGTCGAGGGCGCGGCGATGATCCCGAGTGGCGTAGCCCTTGTTCTCGAGGAAGTTGAACTCGGGATAGCGCCGATGCATCCGGATCATGATCCGGTCCCGGGTGACCTTCGCCAGGATCGACGCGGCGGCGACGCTCGCGGCCACGAGGTCGCCCTTCTTCACCCCGAGCGCGGGGCACGGCATCCGGGGGATCGGGAACCCGTCGGTGAGGGCGTAGTCCGGCGGCGGATCCAGCGCGCGCACGCAGCGGCGCAGCAATGCGATGTTGCTGCGGTGGAGCCCGCGCGCGTCGAGCACCTGCGGCTCGATCTTGCGGATCGCGTACGCGCACGCCGCGACGATCCGCTCGTACTGCACCTCCCGCTGGGCGGGGCTCAGCAGCTTCGAGTCCTTGATCCCGGTTCGGTCGAACCCCTCGGGCAGGATCACGGCCGCTGCCACGAGCGGGCCCGCGAGGGCCCCGCGCCCGGCCTCGTCGGCGCCCGCGACCCGGGCGAACCCCTGGGCGCGCAACACCGATTCGTATCGGTCGAGGTCGCGCGTTTACAGCCACCCCCACCGGCTCGGCGGCCATACGATCATGAACGCCCTCCCGATCACCTTGTCCTCGGGCACGAAGCCTACGCCCGTTCCCGGCGGGAACCGTGAGTCACCCGACACCAACCGGTTATCGCCGAGGACGTAGAGCATCCCGGGCGGCACCCGCACGGCCCCGAACGAACGCGTATCCCGGTTCGGATCGAGGTACGGCTCGTTCAGCGGATGACCGTTCACGATCACCTGCCCCCGATCGATCTCCACGACGTCGCCGGGCAGCCCGATCACCCGCTTGATGAAGTCCGGGTTCTCCGGCTGCGCCACCCCGATCCCCTGCCCGAGCCAGTGGACGAAGCCGCCGACCAGGCCTCGATCCTGGACCCGGGTGGGGTTCGGGTCGGCGAACACGACGATCTCGCCGCGATGCACGCCGACGACGCGGGTGCACACCCGGCACACGAGGACGCGATCGCCCTGCCGCAGCGTCGGCACCATCGAGGTCGACGGGATCACGAACGCCTGGACCAGGAACGACTTGAGGACGATCGCGACGACCAGCGCGATCAGGATCAGGACCGGCAGCTCGCGCCATGCGCGGCGACCGCCGCTCGGTTCCTGGGATGGCTCGGTCTCGAGGGGCGGCCCGTCGGCCACGGCCTAGGCCTCGGCCGGCTCCTCGGCCCTGTCCGCGATCAGCACATCGCCGTCGCCGTCGGTCGCGATGGCGTCGGCCTCGACCGGATCCTCGGGGGCCTCGGTCTCGACGACCTCGGCCTCGACCGGCTCGTCGGCGTCGGCGTCCTGGTCTTCGACGTCGTCCTTGGCCGCCTCGGCTCGGGCCGCGGCCGCCGCTTCGAGGGCCGCGAGCTTCGCGTCGTCGACGCGACGCTCCTTGATCCGGGCTTTCTTCCCCCGCAGATCCCGAAGGTAGTAGAGCTTCGCCCGCCGTACCCGGCCCCGCTGGACGAGCTCGATCGTGCCGATCGAGGGCGAGTGCAGCGGGAAGGTGCGCTCGACGCCGACGCCGAAGGAGATCTTGCGAACCGTGAAGGTCTCGCGGATGCCGCCGCCAGAGCGCCGGATCACGACGCCCTGGAAGACCTGGATCCGTTCGCGGTTCCCTTCCACCACGCGGACGTGCACCTTCACCGTGTCGCCGGGGCGAAGATCCGGGAGGTCCGTGCGCAGGAACGGCTGCTCGACGAGGTCGGTCTTGTTCATGGCAACGGTCCCCGAGTGTACCAGCGGGTCAGTTCGCGCCTTCGTCGGGTCCGCGCAGGTCAGGACGGTTGCGCGCGGTCTTGGCCACTGCGGCATCGCGCCGCCACCGCTCGATCTCGCCGTGGTTGCCTGTGAGCAGCACGTCCGGGACCTCCATCCCCCGGAACGCCCGGGGCCGCGTGTACTGCGGGTGATCGAGCAGGCCCGGCTCGGAGAAGGAATCCCGCTCGTGCGAGGCCTCCGTGCCGATCACCCCCGGCACGAGCCGGCTCACCGCCTCGATCACGACGAGCGCCGCGAGCTCGCCGCCCGAGATCACGAAGTCGCCGATCGAGAGCTCTTCGGCCGGCAACCCCTCCACCACGCGCTCGTCGATCCCCTCGTAGCGGCCGCAGATCAGCGTGAGGTGCTCGTGCGCGGCGAGCTCACGGACGAACGCCTGGTCGAGCCGCCGGCCCGCCGGCGACAGCACGAGCACCCGCCCTCGGTCCGGATCGAGCGACTCGACGGCCGCGAAGACCGGCTCGGGCCGCAGCACCATCCCCGGCCCTCCGCCGTAGGGCTCATCGTCGACGGTGCGGTGGGGGTCGCCGGTCCACGCCCGCAGATCGTGCACGCGCACGTCGAGCACCCCCGCCGCGATCGCTTTGCCCAGGAGCGAGGCGCCGAGGGGTCCCTCGACGATCTCGGGGAAGATCGTGATCACGTCGATCCGCATCGCCCGAGGCTAGCGCCCGCGGCTTGCGCCCGCGGTCACTTGCGGCGAGGATTCGCGCGGTTCCACGCGGGAGGGGTCGTGCAGTACGTCGTGCTCGTCGGGATCGTGATCGCCGCGCTGGTGATCGGCGTGGACATGGTCCGCGTGCGGCGGCAGCTCCGCCGCCGGCTCGACGTGCGAACGCTCCTGACCTCCGCCCTCAAGGAACGGGCGGTGCTGGCGGCGCCGGACCTCACGGAGCTCCTGCGGGCGGCCCCCGAAGAAGACGCCACCGCCGCTGACGTGTGGGGCGACGTCGACGACGCGCTCGACCTCGAGCGGTTCCGGCCGAAGCTCGCGGAGGGAGCGGAGCTGCGGATCTTCCGTCTCCGGTGGGGCAACGACTACGCGGTGATCGCGACGCCGGACCACGAACACCACTACATCCTCGAGGCCTGGGAGGGCGAGCTCGTCCGGGAGATGGACGGCTCGAAGACGGCAGGCGAGCTCGTCGTCGCACGCCTGAGCGAGACCGGCGACCTGGACGCGGGCTCCGTCCTGAGCCTGATCGAGTTGCTGCGCCTCTCGGGGGTGTTCGAACCGCCGCCCGTGAAGGTCGACGAGTTGATCGCGGACCGGATCGATCCCGCGTCGCCGCACCGGCGTCAGCTCCGGTCGTTCGTTCGGACACTGAAGCTCTCCTGGCACGGCGTCGACCGCCTCGTGTCCTGGTGTTACGACCATGGGATCCGCGCCTGCTTCACCCCGGCCGGCGCGATCATCCTCGGAGCGATCTCCGTCGCCGGTCTGGTCGCGTTCCTGTGGGCCCTGACCTCGCACCACTTCCGCCTGATCGTCGGGCCGGCGTCGGTGCAGACCCTGATCCTCCTCGTGCTCGGGCTGATCCTCACGGCCGCGCATGAGCTGGGCCACGCGTCGGTGATCAAGCACTACGGCAAGCGGATCCCTTCCGCGGGCTTCCTCGTGTACTTCGGATCGCCCGCCTTCTACGTCGACGCGGTCGACGGGCTGCTGCTGGACCGGAACCAGCGGATGCTGCAGGCGTTCGCGGGTCCGTTCGCAGAGTCGTGCCTCGCCGGGATCGCCTCGGTGCTCCTCCTCCTGAGGCCGGACGCCTCGTTCGCGCCGTTCCTGTTCAAGTTCGCGGTGATCAACTACTACGTGATCTTCCTGAACCTGATCCCGCTGCTGGAGCTGGACGGCTACTGGATCCTGACCGACGCGATCGAGGTACCGGATCTGCGCGCCCGGTCGCTCGCGTTCGTGCAGCACGACCTGTGGCACAAGCTCCGCACGCACGCCGGGTTCACGCTGCAGGAGGTCGCGCTCGGGGTGTACGCCTTCGCTGGGATCGCGTTCACGATCTTCACGGTGTCGGTCGGCGTCTTCTTCTGGAAGGCGCTGTTCGGCAACCTGGTCGTCGAGCTGTGGGACGGAGGGATCGGCTCGCGGCTCCTCCTGATCCTGCTGGTGCTGTTCTTCACCGGCCCGGCGATCCGCGGTCTGATCGCGCTCGGGCGGGCGCTGTGGCGGCGCGTGCGCGCGGTCTGGCGACGGATCCGCTTCCGGCTGGAGACCTCCTGGCGCGTGGAGGCGGCCGAACTGATCGAGGCCCTCCCCGGCTTCGAGGAAGTGCCGGTCGACGTACTGAACGATCTGGCCGGCCGCGTGCGCCTGCGGACCTACGCGTCGAACCAGCCGGTCTTCTTCGCCGGAGACCGTCCCGACGCGTTCTTCATCGTGCGTCGGGGGCGGTTCGCAGTGGAAGACGTCGATCCGAAGACCGGCGATACGGTGGTGCTGCGCGAGATGGAACGCGGGGCGTCGTTCGGCGAGCTCGGGTTGCTCACACACGCGGCGCGGGCGACCACGATCCGCGCGGTCGGATCGGGCGAGCTGTTCGAGGTGGACCGCACGACCTTCGAGCGGCTGCTCGCGGACTCGGTCGAGCTGCCCGACTTCGGGCCGACGATGGTGGCGATCGCCGAGCTGAAGACCTTGCCGCCGTTCCGCGCTCTGTCGAACGACGCGCTCGTGGACCTGCTTGCCCGGGGCTCGTGGATCGCCGCGGCTCCGGGCGAGGTCCTCGTCAGCCAGGGTGACGTGGGCGACGCCTTCTACGTACTGGGCTCGGGCCACGTCGACGTCGAGCAAGACGGCCGGACGCTGCACGACATGGGGCCGGGGGAACACTTCGGCGAGATCGCGCTGCTGGAGGACGTGCCCCGGACGGCCAGCGTGATCGCCCGGACGCCGGTGCGCGCGTTCCGGCTTGATCAGGAGGGGTTCGACGGGACGCTGCGCGACTCGTTCAGTCGTGGCACGCTCCGTCGGCAGACCGATCGGACCTGGGAGCACTGAGGGGGACGGATGGATTGCTGGACCTGCCGACGGACCGCCGTCGGATCGTGCCGGTTCTGCGGTCGCGGGGTCTGCGAGGACCACGTCGACACCCGGCCGTACGTGCTCGACCTGTTCCGAGGGGCGAGGGGGACACGGGCGATCGTCGTGGAGGACGCCCTGTTCTGCGGAACCTGCTCGCCGCGCCCCGACCCGATCGACCTACCGGAGCTCGACTCGTGACGCGCGTCACAATCGGAGGGGTGACGAACGACACGCGACGCAGGTGACCGGGGATACTGACCGATCGCCGTGCGCGGGAGAGTATCTCGTCAGACATCGGGCGCCGGGCCCGAGGAGCAGGAGGAGAGAGCGATGGCGGAGAAGCGGATCCAGCCGAAGTCCCCGGACAAGGCGGAGCCGGCTGCCGGCGCCCGCGAGCCCAAGGCTGCCGAGCGCACGGGCATGACCCATGGCAAGCGCACCGGCCTGACCCATGGCAAGCGCACCGGCCTGTCGCAGGGCAAGAAGATCGGCTGAAGGTCTCCCGCTCCACCAGAAGGCCCGGGCTTCGCCCGGGCCTTCTGCATGTGCTCCCTCCGCGAGCCTGGGGTATCGTCCGCCTGCTGGAGCGGTCGACATCGGAGCAGCCGTGGCACGAGAGAGGGGAACGGGATCGGGGCTTCATGCCTCGATGGCCTCCAGCCCGATCCTTCAGGACGTGCCCGCCACGACGATCGAGACCTTCGCCGAAGCCGGCTCGATCCGCTCGTTCCGACGGGGAACCTACCTGTGCCATCAGGGCGACCCCGCCGAGGAGGTCTTCTTCCTAGCCGCCGGGCGGGTCGAGATCAGCTCGATCTCCCCCACCGGCACGCGGGTCCTCCACGCCACCGTGGACAACCCCCAGTTCCTCGGCGAGTTGGGCGTCTTCGGGGAGCTCCCCCGCAGCGCCGACATGCTGACCCTCGATGAATCCGAGATCTGGAGCGTCGAGGGCGCCCGTTTCCTGGAGTTCGTGACGAGTCAGCCGGCGGCCGCACGGGAGGTCCTGGCCGCCCTCGCGCGCCAGGTGCAGGAGTCGCAGGCCTTCGTGGACGACCTGCTGTTCCTGGACCTGAAGGGCCGGGTCGCGAAGCGCCTGCTCCAGATGGGGACGCCGAGCCTCGCCGAGCTCCCCGCCGACGGGACCACGATCCCCCCGGTCACACACGCCGACCTCGCGAGCCTCTGCGGCGGGAGCCGGGAGAACGTCTCGCGGATCCTCTCCGACTTCCAGCGGCGGGGGCTGATCCGGCGCGACGGGCACCGGTACGTGCTGCGGAAGGTGACCGCGCTGGCGAAGCTCGCCGACGTCTAGTCCTCCGGCGCCGTCAGCCCGGGCAGCTCGCGCACCACGATGCGCCGGGCCTCCACGTCCACGTCGATCAGGAACTCGCGGACCACCGGCACGAAGGTCTCGACGCCGGCATCGTCCGTGGCGACCCACAGGTCGTTCGCGGGGTGTCGCACCACCTCGGTGAGGACGCCGAGGTCGCGCCCGGCGTCCGTGACCACCCGGCATCCCTCGAGCTCATCGGGCCACCACTCCCCCTCCGGGAGCGCCGGCAGCCACGAGCGGGGCACCAGGAGTTCGCGCCCGCGGAGGGCGTCCGCGGCGTCGCGGTCGTCCACGCCCTCGAACCGCACGACGATCCGCTCGCCCGTGGCTCGCGCCGTCGCGACGATGAAGGCGGAGCCGTCGGCGTCGAACAGGGTCGAGCCGGGCGCCCAGCGTTCGGGGTTATCCGAGCGGTTCAACACGACGACCTCGCCGCGGACGCCGTGTGCCTTCGTGATCACGCCGACGACGATCGTCGGCGGCTCCACCCTCAGTCCTCGAAGTCGACCCGGACGGCGACGTGCTGACGGGTGGCGGCGGCGCGCACCACCGTGCGGATCGCTTTCGCCGTACGGCCTCCCCGGCCGATCACCTTGCCGAGCTCGCCGGGTCCGACCTGGACCGTGTACACAGGCCCGCGCTCGTCGAACGACTCCTGGACGCGCACGGCGTCGGGATCGTCCACCAGCTCCTGGCAGAGGAACTCGACGAGCTCCCGCACGATCAGCCCTCGGAGGTCTCCTCGGCGGCCTCGACCGCCGGCTCCTCGGTCGCGGCTGCCTCGGGCGGCTCCGCGGCCTCGACGGGCTCCGCGGCCGCCTCCGGCGGAGCCGGGGCCTCGGCGGGCGCGGCCCCTGCCTCGGCGGGCGCGGCCTCTGCCTCGGCCGCGCGCGCCTGCTGCTTCTTCGAGACCTTCTCCTTCGCGAGGCGCTCCGGCTTCGGCGCGATCGCGGCTGCGGGGCGCTCGGCGACGAACTTGTCCCAGATCCCGATCTTCGCCATCAGGTTGCGGACCTGGTTCGACGGCTGGGCGCCCACGCGGAGCCAGTACATCGCCCGCTGCTCGTCGATCTCGATCAGGGACGGGTCGGACAACGGGTGGTACTTCCCGATGATCTCGATGAACCGCCCGTCGCGCGGCGACCGCTGGTCGGCCACCACGACGCGGTAGAAGGGGCGCTTGTTCGACCCCATCCGCCGCAACCGGATCCTCGTCGCCATGCTGTGCGTTCTCCTCGTTCCCGCGTCTACGTCTGGAGCTTCGTGCTGGGCATCTTCACCATGCCCGGCATCCTCTTGCCGCCCATCATCGACCGCATCATCTTCCGAGCGCCTTCGAAGTCCTTGAGGAGCTGGTTGACGTCCGCGGTGGTGACCCCGGACCCGTTCGCGATCCGCAGGCGGCGGGACCCGGAGATGATAGCGGGTTGGCGCCGCTCCTCGGGGGTCATCGACAGGATCATCGCCTCTGCCCGTTTCAGCTCGTCATCGTCGACGGCCTCGGACAGCTCCCGGATCGCGTTCTTGCCCCCGGGCATCCCCGGCAGCATCTTCAGGAGGTCCTGGATCGGCCCGAGCTTCTTCATCTCCCGCAGTTGCGCCAGGAAGTCCTCCAGGTTGAACTGACCCTTCAGCATCTGCTCGGCGGCGGCTTTCGCCTGCTCGGTGTCGACGGTCTCCTGCGCCCGCTCGATCAGCGTGAGCACGTCGCCCATCCCGAGGATCCTCCCGGCCATCCGGTCGGGATAGAACGGCTCCAGGTCGTCGAGGCGCTCCCCCGTCCCCACGAAGTAGATCGGTCGCCCCGTCACCGCCGTCATCGACAACGCCGCGCCGCCGCGGGCGTCTCCGTCCAGCTTCGTGAGGATGAACCCGGTCGTGTCGACCTCGGCCATGAACTCCCGGGCCTGCACGACGGCGTCCTGGCCCGTCATCGCGTCGCAGGCCATCAGCACGTGGACCGGACGCGTCACGTCCTTGATCTTCCGCGCCTGGCGCATCATCTCGGGGTCGACGTGCAGCCGGCCGGCCGTGTCGACGATCACGACGTCGGCGTCGGTGCGGGCGGCCTCCTTCACGCCGTTCTTCGCGAGCTTCACCGGGTCGTGTCCCTCGGACCACACCGGCACCCCGACCTCGCGTCCGAGCGTTCGCAGCTGCTCCACGGCCGCCGGACGGTCCAGGTCGGCGCCGATCAGGAGGGGACGCCGACCCTTGGCCTTCAGGTGCTTGGCGAGTTTCGCGCAGGCCGTGGTCTTCCCGGAACCCTGGACGCCGGCCATCATGATCACGGCCGGGGGGGCGCCGCCCACCGTGAACGGGTGGTGATCGCCGCCAAGGGTCACGGTCAGCTCCTCGTCGACGACCTTCACGACCTGCTGGGCGGGGGTCAGGCTCCGCAGGACCTCCTCGGATAGGGCCCGGGCCCGGACGCGCTCGACCAGGTCGTCGGCGACCTCCACGGCCACGTCGGCCTCGAGCAGGGCCGTGCGGATGTCCGCCAGGGCGTTGTCCACCTGCTTCGGGTGCAACTTCCCCCGCTGGCGAAGCTTCTTGAAGACGCCGTCCAGGCGCTCGGTCAGCGTGTCGAACATATCTGGGAGGGATCGGCTGCCCGGCCGGGGCCGATCCGCGACCTAGTGTATCGGCCGGGAGACGCTGAACGCCGAGGGGACGATGACCAGGACACGTACGCGGGAGGACGCCCGCCGCCTGGAGCAACAGCTCGTGCTGCTGCGCTGGGTCGTGGCGGCCTTCGGCGCGGTCCAGGTGGGGTTCGCGATCCGGGACCGCCCGAAGGATCCGGCGTTCGAGGTCCCCCTGGGCGTGGCCCTCGTGGTGGCGCTCGCCCTCGGGAACCTCGTGATCTCCAACGCCGTCCGCCGGGCCGACGACCGCCAGCTCCGTGTGATGGCGGTGCTGGCGTTCGTCCTCGACGCCGCGGTGATCCTGTCCCTGATCTGGCTCACGACCGACAGCACGGCCGACCCGGTATGGGTCGTGGGCTACCTGCTGCCGCTCGAGGGCGCGGCCCGCTGGGGTCTCGCGGGCGCGTTCATCGGGGCGGGCGTCTTCCTGGGCGGGCAGGTGGTGGGCGAGGTCGGCACGGCGGCCCGGGCGTCGATCCACGCCGGCTGGCCGGCGATCGCGTTCCGGGCGGCGATGGCCTTCATCGTCGGGGTCGTCGCCGGCTCGTTCGCGGCGTCGTCCCGCCGGGCGGCGCAGATCGCCGAGGCCCGCGCCGAGCAGCTCGAGGAGGCCGCCCAGCGGGCGGAGGCGGCCGCGGCACTGGAGGACCAGGCCCGCGGCGAGGTGGCCGCCTTCCACGCGGCCGCGCTCACCGACCCCGACATGGAGCGCCTCGGCCAGACCCTGCAGACCACCGCCGACGCGATCGGCGCGGAGCTCGGCTGCGACGGGCTCGGGGTCCTCGTCCGGGACCACGGGATCGCCGGCGAGGTCGGGTTCCAGGTGCTCGGGGTGCATGGCAACCCGGGGTACGTCCGCGGGGAGCGGCTCTTCCCCGCCTCGGACCCCGTCGCCGCCGCCGCGATGGAGGGCCAGCCGGTCCTGGCGCCGCCTGATGTCGTGGCTCCGATGCGGGTGCGCGGCGAAGTGGTCGGCGCGCTCCACGAGCGCGCCGACGGAGGCCCCGCGCCCGACGCCGAGCGCGTCTCGGTCCTGTCCGGACTGGCCGACCAGCTCGGTCTGGTCCTGGAGTCGGCACGGATGCGCGCCGACCAGGAGTCCACCGTGCATCGGCTCCGCGAGCTGGACGAGATGAAGTCCGACTTCATCGCGATCACGAGCCACGAGCTCCGGACCCCGCTGTCGGGGATCCGCGGGTTCGTCGACATGCTGCGCCGGCGCGGTGACGAGCTCGGCCCGGTCGAGCGCGACGAGTACCTGGGGATCGTGCTCGGCCAGACCGACCGGTTGATCCGACTGGTCGACGACCTGCTGATCGTCACGCGGGTCGAGGCCGGGAAGCTGTCGCTGGAGCCGGGCGAGGTCGAGATCCGGCCCCTGCTCGAACAGATCGTTCGCGGGATCGGCGACACCGCCGAGCGCGTCAGGATCGACGAGGCGCCCGAGGCGCCCGAGCGGATCGTCGTGGATCCCAACCGGCTGATCCAGGTGCTCACGAACCTCGTCCACAACGCGACGAAGTTCTCTCCGCCCGACACCGAGGTCCTCGTGCGTTGGCGCGCCCCGGCCGAGGGGACGGTGGCCTTCGACGTGATCGACCGCGGCGGCGGGATCCCCGGCGACGACCTCGAGCGGATCTTCGACCGCTTCCAGCAGCGCGAGAGCAGCATGGCCCACGCGGAGGGGTTCGGCCTGGGCCTCTACATCACGAAGCTGCTGACCGAAGCGATGGGCGGCTGGGTGAACGTGAGCTCGGAGATGGGCGTGGGCTCGACGTTCACGGTGACGCTGCCGTCGGCCCGGAGCCTTCCAGCGCCAGCTCGACCGTCCGCAACAGTTCGTTCGGACTGAACGGCTTCGTCAGGTAGGCGTCGGCGCCCAGGAGCATCGCCGGGGCGCGGCCCTCCTCGCCCTCCGCCGTGATCACGATCACGGCGACGCCGGCGGTGCTCGGGTCGCCCTTGATCGCCGACAGGACCTGAGCGCCGCTCGTGCCGGGGATGTTCAGGTCGAGGAACACGACATCCGGCCGCTCGGCCGCGACCACCTCGAGCGCGCGCCCGCCGTCGGCGACCTCCTGGACCGTGAGTCCCTCGGACTCCAGGAGCAGCCGGAGCGCCCCCCGCATCGTCGGATGATCCTCGACGATCAGGACGCGCCCGTCCACGGCCGCCTCAGGACAGCAGGCGCTCCGCGAACGCCGCGGGGTCGAAGGGCCGCAGGTCGTCGGGCTTCTCGCCGACCCCGACGAAGCGGATCGGCAGGCCGAGCTCCTCGCGGACGGCCAACACGATGCCGCCTTTCGCCGAGCCGTCCGTCTTCGTCAGGACGACGCCCGTGAGCTCGACGGCCTCGGTGAAGGCATGGGCCTGGGCGATGCCGTTCTGGCCGGTCTGCGCGTCGAGCACCAGGAGCGACTCGGCCACCGGCGCGCCCGCATTCTCGATCACCCGCTTGACCTTGCGCAGCTCATCCATCAGCGGCTGCTTCGTGTGCAGGCGCCCGGCCGTGTCGACGATCAGGACGTCGACGCCGCGGGCTTGGGCCGACTTCACGGCGTCGAACGCCACCGCGCTCGGATCGGCGCCGCGCTCCTGCCCGACGACCTGTGCGCCGGCCCTGCGGGCCCACACCTCCAGCTGGTCGCCGGCCGCGGCACGGAACGTGTCCGCCGCCGCCAGGCTGACCGTGCGTCCCTCGTGCACGAGGCGCTTCGCGAGCTTGCCGATCGTGGTGGTCTTCCCCGAGCCGTTCACGCCCACCACGAGCACGACGGCCGGTTCGCCGCCGAGCTGCAACGGCTCCTCGTCCCCCAGGACCTCCAGCACCTCGTCACGGAGCAGGTGGCTCGGGTTCGCACCGTGGTGATAGACCCCGCGGACGCGCTCCACGAGGTCGGCCGAGGCTGTCGGGCCCACGTCGGCCTTCAGCAGCAGGTCCTCGAGCTCCTTCCAGGTGGCGTCGCCGACCTCTCCCCGGAACAGGCCCTTCAGCCGGGCGCCGAGGCCGTCGGCGCGGAACGCGCCGCCCGACGCGCCCGCCTCGGTCGGGGCAGGTGCGTGCCGCTGCTCGGCGGCGTGGGCGACCGCGGGATCGCGGACGTGGCCCTGGCCCGTGTGGGTCGTGCCCTGGAGATCCCGCATCTCGGTCCGCCGCCGCTTCCGCGCGGCGAAGAACGCGAAGATCGTGAAGAAGGCGAGGATCCCGAAGACGAGGATGTACCACCAGAACTCGGCATGCATGGCGCGCAGGCTAGCCGACGCGCTCGCCGGACGGCACGTCCACGGCGTCGAGCCGGGTGGCGTCCTCGGCGTCCAGTCGCTGCGCGATCACCTTCGTGGTGCCGTCCTTGCTGAGCGAGATGCCGTAGAGCATGCCGGCGATCTCCATCGTGCGCTTCTGGTGGGTGACGATCAGGACCTGCGACGCGGCCGCGAAGGTCTCGACGAGCCGGAGGAACCGGTGGAGGTTCACGTCGTCGAGCGCCGGCTCCACCTCGTCCATCAGGTAGAAGGGCGACGGCCGCGCGGTGAAGATCGCGAACAGGAACGCGAGCGCGGTGAGCGAGCGCTCGCCGCCGGAGAGCAGCGAGATCCGCTTCACGCGTTTGCGACCGGGCGAGGCTTCGATCTCGATCCCCGCTTCGAGCGGGTTGATCGGATCGGTGAGGACCAGCCGGCCCTCGCCTCCCGGGAACAGCTCGCCGACGAGCCGTTCGAACTGCATCGCGACGTCGCGGTACGCGGCCGTGAACGTCTCGGTGATCTCGCGGTCGATCCGGGCGATCACCTCGAGCAGGTCACGACGGGCGGCGCGCACGTCGTCGAGCTCGCGTTGGAGGAAGTCGTGGCGCTCCTGCATCGACTCGAGCTCGCCGGCCGCGAGCAGGTTCACACGACCCAGCAGCGCGAGGCGCCGCTGCACGAGCTCCTGCTTGCGCTCGATCGCCTCCACGCCGTCGTCCTCGGCCAACGCCGCCACGGCCTCGGTGGGCTCCACGCCGAACCCCTCGCGGAGCAGGCGCTCGCCCTCACGGATCCGCCGCTCGACATCACCGCGCAGGCGGTCGTCCTCCTCGTACTTCTCGCGCAGCCGATCGAGCTCGGTCGAGGCGTCGCGCCAGGCCTTGTTCGTCCGCGCCTCGACGTCGGCGGCCTCCCGCTCGGCAACGGCGGCGGTCTCACGTGCCGCGCTGGTGTCGGCGAAGGCCGCGTCGGCCGCCGCGGCGGCGGTCTCGGCGTCGGTCCGCGTGCGCTCGGCGGCCGCGACCGCCTCCCGCAGCACGACCGGATCGAGCGCGGTGAGCTGGTCGCGCTCGGCGCGGAGCTCGGCGAGGCGCCGGTCCCGGTCGGCGCGCTCGCGTCGGAGCGTCTCCACGCTCACCCGGGCGCCGATGGGCGCCTGCGGCAACGGCGGCAGCTCGGGCAGCTCGGTCGGGCTCGCCGGCCCGATCTCCGCGACCCGCTCGCGCCACAGGGCCACGCCCTCGTCGACCGCGGCGATCCGCCGCTCGAGGAGGTCCCGCTCCTTGCGCGCGCCGGTGAGCTCACGCTCCAGATCGGCCAGCCGCTCCGCGGCCGCCGTGATGTCGGCGTCGGCGGCCTCGACCTGCTCGAGCAGGAACGCGAGCTCGCCGCCGATCTCCTCGACGCGCTCGGCACGCGGGCGCAGCTGCTGCTCCGTCGCCGACAGATCGTGCGCGAGCACCTGGAGTTCGGCGCGGATCTCGCGCAGGCGATCGTCGACCGCATGCGCGGTGTGGATCACGGCCGGGCCGATCAGGACGCCGTCGGGCGTGACGAAGGACGCGCGCGGGTGCTCGGCCTGCTTCGCCGCCGCTTCCTCGATCGACGAGGCCAGGTAGACGTCGCGGAGCACGGTGCTGACGATGCCGCGCGCCGCGGGCTCCGCATCGACGAACGCGAGCAGCTTCTCCTCGCCGTCCAGGCCCGCCGGCACCGGACCCCCGGCGGCGATCGCGAGGATCGCGCCGTCGCCGGCGGGGGCATCGGCCAGCGCGCGCGCACCGTCGTCGTACACCACGGCGTCCGCCAGCGGGCCGAGCGCCGCCGCGAGGGCTCCCTCGAGGTGCGGCGCCACGGCGACCAGGTCGCGCAGCAACCCGACCGCCCGGCCGCGATGTCCTTCGAGGAACCGGGAACCGGGCGTTTCCTCGATGTCGCGCCGGCGGGCATCGAGCAGATCCTTGCGGGCGTGCATCCGGCGGCGCGCTTCCTCGAGCTCCTCGATCCGTTCGGTCAGCTTCCGGCGCTCGTCCTCCAGCGCGGCACGACGTTCGGCGAGCGGCGCGCTCTGCCCGTCCATCGTCTCGATGTCGTGCTCCACCGCCTCTCGTTCGGCATCGCCCGCGTCGATCCGCCCCCGGATCGCGTCCAGCTCGCCCTCGAGCCGCTCCCGTTCTCGCTCCTCCGCGAGCAGCGAGCGCTCGATCGCCTCGATCTCGGCCCGGCGGCCGGCGGCCTCCTCGCCGATCCGCCGCCGCTGGTCCTCGACCTCGCGGCGGCGGTCCTCGGCGCGGCGGTACTCCTCCTCGGCCCCCTCGAGCTCCAGCTCCTGCTCGGCGAGGCGGCCCACGACGTCGGCGAGCATGGCTTCGAGCCGACCGATCTCGGCCTCGACCGTTTCCAGGCGGATCGCGCCCGACGCCTGCGCCGCCAGGTCGGTGCGGGCCGCCGACTCCGCCTCGACGGCGCCACGGAAGCGTGCGTGCGCCCCCTCGCGATCCACCGCGGCACCGCGGAACGCCCGCTCAGCCTCCTGCAGCGCGACCGCCGCGGCGGCCCGCGCGTCGGCCGCGGCGAGCACCTCCTCGTCGAGCGCGTCCAGCCGATCGCGGGCGCCGGTGCGCTCGTCGAGCCCCTGATCCCAGCCCCCGCGGCGCCGCTCCTGTTCGCGCAGGAGCGCCCGCAGGCGAGCGGCCGCGAGGTCCTGCGACAGCTGCTCGGCCTGGCGGGTCAGCGCGTCGTGTTTCGTGGCCATCTCCGCCTGCTGCTTGAGCGGCTTCAGCTGGCGCCGGAGCTCGGTCAACACATCCGACAGACGCAGGAGGTCCTGATCGAGCCCGGCGAGCTTGCGTTCGGCTCGCTCCTTGCGGCGGCGGTGCTTCGCGATGCCCGCGGCCTCCTCGATGTAGCGCCGCCGGTCCTCGGGTCTGGACAGCAGCACCTCCTCGAGCTGTCCCTGGCCGACGACCGTGTGGAGCGCCCGGCCGATCCCGGACTCCGAGAGCAGTTCCTGGACGTCCATCAGGCGCACGAGCTGACCGCCGATCCGGTACTCCGACTCGCCGGAGCGGAAGATCGTCCGACTGATCTCGATCTCCGACATCGGCACCGGGATCGCCCCGGCGCTGTTGTCGATCACGAGCTTGACCTCCGCCATACCCAGGGCCGCCCGGGCCGGCGTGCCGGCGAAGATCACGTCGGCCATCTGCCCGCCGCGCAGCGCCCGCGGCCCTTGCTCGCCGAGCACCCAGCTGATCGCGTCGACCAGGTTGGACTTGCCGGAGCCGTTCGGCCCGACGATCACGGACACGCCCGGGACGAACTCCAGGACGGTCTTGTCCGCGAAGCTCTTGAAGCCCCGGATCTGGATCTGCCGGAGGAACATCGCGCGGATGCTAACAGGCATGTGATTCCCGGCAGGGCAAGCGCGCCAGGTTCCCTGCGCCGCCGCGATCAGCGCACGGCGAACGAGGCCTCGCCCGTCGGCAGCTCCTCCACCGACTCGACGCCGTCGACCCGCGCCACGGGCGGTCCTTCCCGGCACCACGCGGTGAGTGCAGCGACATCCTGGTCGGGACCCTCGGCGACCACCTCGACGGATCCATCCGGGAGGTTCCGGACCCAGCCGCCGAGCCCGCGCGCACGGGCCTCGCGGGCGCAGGCCGCTCGGAAGAACACGCCCTGCACCCGCCCCGTGACGATCAGCCGCACCCTCCGCCGTGGCACGGCGCGAGGGTACGCTGCGCGACGAGGAGGAACCATCCGATGCCCACGTTCGATCCGCGAACCGCGCTGCTCGTCGTCGACGTGCAGAACGACTTCGCGGATCCGGCCGGCGCGCTCTCGGTCGGCGGAGGCTCCGAGGTGGTCGCCGTCGCGAACGGCGCGATCGAGCGGGCACACGCCGCCGGCGCCATGGTGGTCTACACGCAGGACTGGCACCCCGCGCACACGCCGCACTTCGCGCAGGACGGCGGCGTCTGGCCGGTCCACTGCGTGCGCGACACGTGGGGTGCGGCGTTCCATCGCGAACTCGTGGTCGACGGCGAGGTGATCCGCAAAGGCACGGGCGGAGAGGACGGGTACTCGGCGTTCAGCGTTCGCGACCCGATGAGCGGCGCCGTCTCCGCGACGCTGCTCGAGGAGCTCCTGCGCGATCGTGGGATCGACCGCGTGGTCGTGGTCGGCTTGGCGACCGACTACTGCGTGCTCGAGACCGTGCGCGACGCCCGCATGCTCGGCTTCGGCGCGGAGGTGCTCGCCGAGGGGATCCGCGCGGTCGACCTGCATCCGGGCGACGGCGAGCGCGCGATCGCGCAGATGCGCGACGCCGGCGCCGAGGTTGGCTAGCGGCTCAGCTCTGGCACTGCGGGCAGAAGTACGACGTCCGCTGCTGGACCTTCACGGTCTGGATCGGCGTTCGGCACCGACGGCACGGCAGCCCTTCGCGGCCGTACACCTTGAGCTCCTGCTGGTACTCCCCCGGCTTGCCGAACAGATCGACGTACGCCTCGTCCTCCAGCGTCGTGCCGCGCGCCTTGATCGCGTCCTGGAGGATCTCCTGGATCGCGCGGTAGAGGCGCCGGACCTCCTGCGAGGACAGCGAGTCGCTCGGCCGGTCGTAGCGGATCCCCGCGGCGAACAGCACCTCGTCGGAGTAGATGTTCCCGAGGCCGCTGATGAACCGCTGATCCATCAGCAGCTGCTTCATCTTCGTGGCCCGCTGCGCGAGGAGGAACTGGAACGTCGGCCACGTGAAGACCTGATCGAGCGGATCGATCGCGATGTGCTGGAGTTCCTTGACCTTCCCGAGGTCGTCCGCGCTCGTGACGAACATCTCGCCGAACGTCCGCGGATCGAGGTAGCGCAGATCGCCGCCCTGCTGGAACGTCACGATCACGTGCGTATGCGGCGCGAGCACCACGCGGCCGTTCGCGCGGACGAACCGCCCGCTCATGCCGAAGTGCACGACCCACACGTCGCCGCCGTCGAGGTGCAGCAGGATGTACTTCCCGCGTCGCTCGGTCTTCGTGACCTTGTGCCCCACGAGCCGCGACGTGAACTCCTTGCGGGTCTTGTGCCGGCGGATCACCCGCATCGCGTTCTTCGTGCCCTTGACCTCGACGTCCTTGATCTTGCGACCGACGACGTCGCGATCGAGGTCGCGACGCATCACCTCGACCTCGGGGAGCTCCATGCCGTCGCCTCCCGTCACCGGCCGTTCCGTCCGGACCGGCGAGCGCGCAGGCGCTCGTGCGCTTCCTGGGCGGCCTGCTGCTCGGCTTCCTTCTTCGACCGGCCCGTGCCCGTGCCGAGGAACTCCCCGGCGATCGTGACGGTCGCGGTGAACTCCTTCTCGTGGTCCGGGCCACGCTCGTCGATCGCGTAGACCGGCAGCGCGTGCAGCTCCTGCGAGGCGATCTCCTGCAGGATCGTCTTGTAGTCACGGTCGCCTTCGCCGCGGACGTAGGCTTCCATCCGCGGGCGGAACAGCCGCTCGATCAGCTCGCGCGCGACGTCGAGCCCGAGATCCAGGAACACCGCGCCGAAGATCGCCTCGAGCGCATCGGCGAGGATGCTCGCCTTGTCGCGCCCCCCGGACTGCTCCTCGCCCTTGCCGAGCAGCACCACGTCGCCGACGCCGAGGGAGCGCGAAACGTCGGCGAGTGCGGTCATGTTCACGATCGCGGCGCGGAGCTTCGCGAGCTGTCCCTCCGGCAGCTCGGGATAGGCCCGGAACGCCATGTCGGTGACGACCAGACCGAGCACCGAGTCGCCGAGGAACTCCAGGCGCTCGTTCGTCACCGTGAGCCCGTGCTCGAACGCGAACGAGCGATGCGTGAGCGCGGTCTCGCGCAGGACGGGATCGCGGAACCGGATCCCGAGCGCTCGGTCGAGGGCTTCCAGCGCCGGCTCGGCGGGAGCGGTGCTCACGCGGCCCTCAGACCTCCACCGCCTGACGGCCCGCGTAGTACCCGCAGTTCGGGCACACGCGGTGGGGAAGCTTCGGCTGCTTGCACTGCGGGCACGCGCTGTAGGCGCTCGGCTCGGCCTTCCACGTCGCGCGGCGCTTCGCGGTGCGGGTCTTGCTCTGCTTCTTCTTGGGAACGGGCATCAGCGGATCTCTCCTTCGATCAGTCGCTCTCGGGTAGCTCGGGGATCAGCTCGGACAGCACGGCGAACCGCGGGTCGACGGCCGCGTGGCCCGGGCACTCGCCGAGGTTGCGATCCCCGCCGCAGATCTCGCACAGACCCTGGCAGTCGGGACGGCACAGCGGCGAGAACGGCAGCTCGACGCCGATCGCGTCGCGGACCATCTGCTCGGGGTCGAGCTCCCCCGCGCGATCCAGCGGATATGCGTCGTCGTCCGCAGCAGCGTCGGCGGCGAACAGCTCCTCCACGTCGACCGTGAACGAGCCGTCGAAGGCCTTCAGGCAGCGCGCGCAGCGCAGCGCGAGCGTGCCGCGGACGACGCCCGAGACCACGATGCCTTCCACGACCGACTCGAGCAGCAGATCGGCCGACAGCGGCGCATCGTCGGGAACGCGCGCGAGCTCGGTGCCGAGACCCTCCAGGTTGCCGCGGAGCGCGACGCGCCGGGTCGCTCCCGGGGTCCCGATCAGCTCGCGGACGTCGAGCGGTCCGAGCGTCACGACTCCGGCACCTCCTCGTCGTAGAGCTCCGTCGCCTCGGGCTCGGCCGGCGCGAGGCGCTCCTCCGCGACGGTCGACGGCGCGCGGAGCCGCTCGCGACCGAGCTCCACCTGATCCAGGGTCTTCGCGAGGTTCCGCGTCGCCCCCTGCGAGTCCTCCAGGATCCGACGGAGCGAGATCTCGAACTGGGCGAGCTTCCCATCGACGTAGTCCTCGGCCTCACGGCGCATCGCGTCCGCCCGGTCCTGCGCGTCGTCGAGCGTCTCCTGCGCCTCGGACTCGGCGCGACGCGCCACCTCTTCCTTCAACGCCATCCGGCGCTGTTCCTCGCGGGCCTGCTCGATCACGCGCTCGCCCTCGGCGCGGGCCTTCGCCAGCAGGTCCTCACGGTCCTTCACGATCCACCGCGCCTGCTTGATCTCCTCGGGCAGACCCTCCTGCATCTCGGCGATCATCTGCAGCACCTCGTCCCGGTTCACCAGGACCGAGGACGACAGCGGCATCGACTTGGCCTCGGAGATCAACTGCGCGAGCTGCTCGAGCCGGCCGGCGAG
>DATHCP010000099.1:0-4094 GCA_035490535.1 Actinomycetota bacterium | reverse complement strand
CGAGGTCGGGACGTGGGCGGCCGCCGCGGTGGCCACGCTCGGCGATGTGCGGATCGCGAACGCCCGCCCGGCGCACCTCGAGCTGTTCCTGACGAAGCTCGCCGACGCCGGCGCCGAGGTCACGATCGACGACGATGGCCTCCGGGTGCGCCAGCCGGTCCGAGCCAGGTCGATGGATCTCGTCACCCTTCCCCATCCGGGGATCGCGACCGACTTCCAGCCGATCCTGCTCGCGATGCTCGCCACCGCCGACGGCACGAGCATCGTGACGGAGAACGTGTTCGAGGCGCGGTTCCTCTACGTCGACGAACTGCGTCGGATGGGTGCGGACATCCGCACCGAAGGCCACCACGCGGTGATCCGCGGCGTGCCGCGCCTGTCGGCGGCGCCGGTCCGCGCCCTGGACATCCGCGCCGGCGCCGCGATGGTGATCGCCGCCCTGACCGCCGAGGGCGTCACGCGGATCGACGACGTGCACCATCTCGACCGCGGCTACGAGGACCTCGAGCGCAAGCTCACGACCCTGGGCGCCGACGTGCGACGCGACGGCAACCCCGTCGTCGTGCCCGATCCCGCGGAGACGCGGTGATCGCCCTCCCACCGCCGCCGGACGCGACGGCGGGCAACGGCTCCGCGGCGACCGGCAGCCGGCACGGTCCGGGCGGTCTCGCAGCCGTCGCGTGGAGCGTCTGGGAGGCGCTCGGGCTGTTCCTCGTCGGCAACCTCGCGCTCGGCGAGGTCTTGGTCGCGGGCCTCGTCCTGCTGGTGCTCGGCGTGCAGCCGAACGAGGACATCGCCGGCCTGCCCACGATCGTCGCCACGATCGCCGCCGATCTCGCGTTCCTGGCCGTGATCGCCCTGTGGTTCCGGTGGCGCTATCCGGACGCGATCCGCCGGATCGGCGTCGTGTTCGGGGGCCGAGGCGCGCGCGACGCGGCGTTCGGGTTCGTGGGCGGGCTCCTGCTGTACGCCGCGGTCGCGGTGGTGATCGGCGTGCCGCTGCTGTGGCTGTTCCGAAGCGTGTTCGGCTCACAGGTGAGTCAGCCCGAGCAGATCGCGACCGACATCTCTGCCGGCGCGAAGGTCCTGGCGGTCCTGAGCGCCGTCGTGATCGCCCCGATCACCGAGGAGCTCTACTTCCGCGGGATCCTGTACCGCAGCGTCCGGGACCGGCGGGGCGTCGCGCTCGGTGTGCTGGTGCAGGCGCTGATCTTCGGCGCGGTCCACGCGCCGGCCGCGCCCTGGCGCGACGTGCTCTTCCTGCAGACCCTGATGTGCTTCACGGGCGCCGGGCTCGCGTTGCTGTACGAGCGGCGCGCGAACCTCGTCGCGAGCGTGGCCGCCCATATGGCGTTCAACATCGTGGGCGTGATCGCGATCTTCCACGGGGGCTGAGGCCGCCCGCGTATCCTGTCGCCGCGGATGGATCGGAGGGGCAGATGCCGGAGTTCGCGACGCAGCCATGGTTCGACGAGTTCGTCGTGCGGATCAACGCCTCCGGCGAGTACCGGATCGCGGCCGCGGATTGGGAGGGCGACATCGCGTTCCTGATCGAGGCCGAGCCCGACAAGCACGTGCCGCAGGATGTCTGGGGCTACCTGGACCTGTGGCACGGCGCCTGCCGGCGCGGCGGGGTCGTGACCCGGGCCGACGGCGAGAACGCCGCCTACCTGCTGGCCGCCCCGTACACGCGCTGGAAGGACGTCGTCCGGGGCGACCTCGATCCGGTGAAGGGCATGATGCAGGGCAAGCTCAAGGTCCGCGGCGACCTGCCCACGATCATCCGGTACGTCCGGGCGGCCGAGGAACTCGTCCGGCTGACCGGCGAGGTCGACACGACCTTCCCCGACGAGCCCTAGATGCGGGCGGTCATCGCCGACGGACCAGGTCGGGTGCGGGTCGCCGAGGTCCCGGACGCCACGCTCCGCGAACCCGGGGACGCCGTCGTGCGCGTGACGCGGTCGGCGATCTGCGGCAGCGACCTGCACTTCCTGCATGGGAAGGCGCCGATCGAGCCCGGGGAGGTGCTCGGGCACGAGGCGGTCGGGGTCGTCGAGGCGCTCGGCGCCGACGTCCGCAACTTCCGGCCGGGCGATCGCGTCGTGGTCGCCTTCGACATCGCGTGCGGCGCGTGCTGGTTCTGCGAGCGCGGCCAGACGTCGCTCTGCGAGGACTTCCGCAACCTCGGGGCCGGCGCCTTCGGGGGCGGGCTGCCCGGCGCACAGGCGGACCTCGTCACGATCCCGGTGGCCGACGTGAACCTGCTGGCCGTTCCCGAGGACGTCGACGACGAGCACGCGCTGTTCGTCGGCGACGTGCTGACGACCGGCCTCTACGCGGCCTCGCTCGCGCCGGTCGGGCCGGGAACCACCGTCGCGGTGATCGGTGTCGGCCCGGTCGGCGCCTTCGCGATCCAGGCGGCGCGGGCGATGGGCGCGGAGGTCTTCGGGGTCGACCGGGAGCCCGCGCGGCTCGCGCTCGCCGGCGCGGCCGGCGCCGAGCCGATCGACGCCACGGCCGTGCATGCGCCGATGACGATCGCGGCGCGCACCGGCGACCGTGGTGCCGACGTCGTGATCGAGGCGGTCGGCGCGCCGGACGCGTACGCCGCCGCCGTGGAGTCGGTCCGCCGCGGCGGCGTCGTCGTCGTGGTCGGGATGTACGCGGGCGAGACGGTCGAACTGCAGCTGGGCGTGACCTGGGCGCGGGCGATCACGCTGCGGTTCGCGGGGATCTGCCCGGTCCATGCCTGGTGGGAGCGGGCGATGGAGGGGGTGCGCGACGGGACCTTCGACCCGATGCCGTTGATCAGCCACCGGCTGTCGCTGGCCGATGCGGCCGAGGGCTACGGCCTGTTCGACCGTCGCGAGGCGACGAAGGTCGTGCTGGTGCCGTGAGCGTCACGTTCCGCCGCGACGACCCGGTCGGTCTCGTCGCGATCGTCGGGGACCTCCTGGCGGCGAACCTCGAGCGCGATCCGGCCCGCCGCCGGCTGCTCCGAGAGGAGCGATCGGTCCTGCGGGCGACCGACGCCGGCGTGAGCGTCACGGTGCGGTGCTCGCCCTCCGGTGTCGTGGTCGCCGCCGGCGAAGACCCCGACGCGCGGATCGTGGTCGTTGCCGACGCCGCACGCCTGCTGGAGCTGGCGGCGGCGCCGCTCCGGTTCGGGCTGCCGGATCCGTTGCGACCGGAGGGTCGGGCCGTGCTGACCGCCCTGCTGACACGTCGTGCGCGCGTGCACGGGCTCGTGCTCCGGCTGCCCGCGGTCCGCCGACTTACGATGCTCCTGTCGGCTCGCTGAGCGGAAGGAGGGGACATCGCCATCGACGCGCCCGCGCGGCCGGTCGCTTCCCCGCCGCCGGGTGGGGCGAGGCGCCGGTGGATCCCGGTGCTGCTCGTGGTCGCGGTCCTGCTCTTCGTGGCCGGCGGCGCCGACCTGATCGCCCACGCGATCGCGGGTCCGCCGGTGGAGGTCGCCGGCGCGACGGTGCATCCGGGTTCAGGCTGGACCGTGATCCGGCGGGGAGATCAGGGGGTCCTGCATCGTCTCGTCCTCGCGCGCGGCGCCGAAGCGCTCGACGTGACGGCGATCGACGGGTACGACGGGAACGCCGAGGATCTGGCCCGGCGGTACGAGACGAGCGTCCTCGCCGGGCAGCTCGATCAGCTCTCGGTGGGGGACCCCGAGGCGGGCCACTTGGACGACGGAACCCCCACCGTGCGGTTCCCCTACATCGGGATTACGCACGACGGCGTGGCCGTGGAGGGCCTCGTGACCACGGCCGTGGGCTCCGGCGGGACCGGCGTGGTCTTCGACGGGTTCGCGCCGAAGGGCGCGCTCGCCTCGGTGGTCGGCGGGCTCAGCGCGATGATCGACCGCACCGAGGTGCGCTGACCATGGCGCCCGACGCCGGCGCCGCCCGGATCCACACGTCGCTGTTCCAGCCGCGCCAGCCCGCGTTCTGGGTCTTCGTGCTGTTCCTCGGCTACGGCGTCGTTCGCATGACCGAGGCGCTGATCGCCTTGTCGAACGTGTCGCGCTCGGGATGGACGCTCTCGTGGCTCCTGCTCGCGCTCTACGCGTTGCCGGTGTT
>DATHCP010000098.1:0-42369 GCA_035490535.1 Actinomycetota bacterium | reverse complement strand
CGAGGTGCTCGACACCCACCCGCACGTCACGATGGATGACGGCGCCGACATGGTGAGCGAGCTCCACAAGGACCGCGCGGAGCAGATCGCGGAGATCCTCGGCGGGACCGAGGAGACCACGACCGGCGTGATCCGGCTGCGCGCGATGGCCGCCGACGGTGCGCTCCGGTACCCGATCGTCTCCGTGAACGACGCCGACACGAAGCACCTGTTCGACAACCGGTTCGGCACCGGGCAGTCGACGGTCGACGCGATCATGCGTGCCACGAACCGGCTGCTGGCCGGTCGGACGGTGGTCGTCTGCGGCTACGGGATGTGCGGGCGCGGCGTCGCCTCTCGCGCCCGGGGCCTGGGCGCGCATGTGATCGTGACCGAGGTCACTCCGACGTCCGCGCTCGAGGCCGTGATGGAGGGCTACCGCGTGATGCCCCTGCGGGACGCCGCCCGGATCGGCGACCTGTTCGTGACCGTGACCGGCGACACGCACGTGATCCGCCGCGAGCACGTCGAGCTGATGAAGGACGGCGCGATCCTGGCCAACAGCGGTCACTTCGACGTCGAGATCGATAAGGGGGCGCTGCGCGAGCTCGCAACGGGCGGGGTGCGGCGGATCCGCGAGTTCGTGGACGAGTACACGATGGCGGACGGGCGCAGGATCAACCTCTTGGGCGAAGGGCGCTTGGTGAACCTGGCCGCCGCCGAGGGCCATCCCTCGGCCGTGATGGACATGTCGTTCGCGAACCAGGCGCTTTCGGTGGAGTGGCTCGTGCGGAACCACGCGACGCTCGACAAGCGCGTGTACCCGGTGCCGGTCGAGATCGACACGGAGGTGGCCCGCCTGAAGCTCCGGGCGATGGGCGTGGAGATCGACGAGCTGACCGCCGAGCAGACGGAGTACCTCGACTCCTGGCAGCAGGGGACCTGAGGAGCGCCCCGGAGGAACCCGTGGACGAGCCGGTCGCGATCCGAGCCGCGTACGAGCGGTTCCCCGCGTTCGTGAAGGGCGCGTTCCTCCTCCGCGGCGGGGACGGACTGCCGCACCAGGTGCGGATCCAGCGGGCCCGGGCGGTCGAGCTGGCCGGCGGCGCGCCGCAGCCGATCGCGATCGACGCGCTGGTCCTGGAGGTCTCGCCGACCCAGGACACGTTCGTTCCGTTCGAGGTCCCGACCACGGAGCTCGCCGCCGGCTGGTACCTGCTGGAGTGCGAGCTCGAGATCGACGGCACGGCGGCGGTGGTGCGGCCCGGCGATGCGTTCCCCATCGCGTGGCCGCGCGCGACGGTCCGGCGGGGGAGCGTCCCGATCGGGAAGAAGACCGGCGGTGTGTCGCTCGAGATCCTCGAGTGCGCTGCCGACCGCGTCCGGATCGTGTTCGCGGCCGACGAGGAGCCGTCACCCGTTCTCGAGGTCGACGGCCGGCCGCACCCGGTGGTCGGCGTCGAGTTCGACGAGGAGGCCGGCCGCGGGCGGGTGCTCGCGTACCCGGCGCTGCGCTCGCAGGAGCGGCTGACGATCGCGTTGCCCGGCGAACGGCCGGTGGAGGTCAAGCTCCCCTAGCCGCGTCGGCGCCGGTGGCTATCGTCGCCGGGTGCTGGGCCCGCTCCTCGACGTCGTGTTCCCCCGGCGGTGTGCGGGGTGCGCGCACGGTCCGTGGCCTTTCTGCGATCGGTGCCGCGACGCACTCGTCCCGCTCGCACCGCCGTGGTGCCGCCGGTGCGGCAGCCCGGTCGCCGGCGACGTGGACGGCTGCGCCGACTGCCCGCCGCCGCCACTCCGGTCGGCGCGTGCGCCGTTCCTCTACGACGGGCCGGCGCGGCAGGCCGTGCACCGGCTGAAGTTCTCCGGCTGGCGGGACGTCGGGCCGGCGCTCGCCGCCGCGATCGCCGCGTGCGACCCGCCTCCGGTCGACGCGGTCACCTGGGTGCCGCTCGCCCGGCGCCGCCTCGCCGACCGTGGCTACGACCAGGCGCGGGTCCTGGCGAACGGGCTCCGCCGTCCGCTCGGCGTGCCGGTTCGCCGGCTGCTGCGGCGGACGGTCCGGACCGATCCTCAGGCGCGGCGCAACCGAGCGGAGCGTCTGGCCGCGATGGCCGGGGCGTTCGAGGCGACCGGATCCGTGCCGGCGCGCGTCCTGCTGATCGACGACGTCCTGACCACCGGCGCGACGGCGGCCGCCTGCGCGCAGGCGCTGACCGCCGCGGGCGCTCGGGAGGTGCATCTGGCCACGGCCGCGCGGTCGCTGCACGCTCCGGCGTTGCACGTCGAGAAGGACCGGGCCTATCCTCGAGCGGGCTTCCGTCCGGGTCTGTGGTTGCCCGGGGATCCTCCCCGGTAGTCGACGCCAGCCGCGGGCGAAACGACCCACGTAAGGTCACCCTTGGTGGCCGAGCATGGCGCGGTTTAGAGGTAAGTCCTGCCCCGGGTCACCGGGAGAGGGCGGGAGTTCGGTCGCCGCGGACGTCCGGGCGAGCGGGCGAGCGCTCCGGCAGGCGGGTGTGGGGTCAAAGACCAGGTCAGCCGGACGGGAGCCCACCGACCGATCGGGGGAGGGGCCCGATGGAGTTGACGTTCACCGCCCGCGGGGTGCAGGTGACCGACCGGATCCGCGACGCCGCCCTCCGCAAGCTCGCTCCGCTGGAACGCCTCGAGCCCCGAGCGACCTCCGTCGAGGTGACCCTGACCGGCGAGCACCATCCCACCTACGACGGGGTGAAGCGCGTGGAGGCCGCGCTCCGCATCCCCCGCAAGACGTTCCGTGCCGAGGCCGAGGCCGACGATGTCCTGACCGCGATCGACCGGGTCAAGGACAAGCTCGAGCGGCAGGTCCGGGACCATCACCGGCGCAAACGGTCGGCCAAGCAGAAGGCTGGTCTAGGATTGCCGGGAGCTCAAGCCCCTGCCGAGGGATAGAGGGGTCCGAGGGAAAGGCGGAGCGTGGCCAAGGGTGAAGGCGGAGACGGCGAGCGGCTCCGCGTGATGGTCGTCGACGACCACGCGCTGTTCCGCCGGGGCCTCGAGATGGTCCTCGGCAGCGAGCCCGACCTCGACCTGGTCGGGGAGGCCTCCGACGGCCAGGAGGCGATCGAGAAGGCCACCGAGCTGATGCCCGACGTGGTCCTGATGGACGTGCGGATGCCGCGCCGCTCGGGGATCGAGGCCACGGCCCAGATCCGGGACCTCCTGCCGCACGTGAAGATCCTGATGCTCACGATCAGCGACGAGGAGTCCGACCTCTACGACGCGATCAAGGCCGGCGCCTCCGGCTACCTGCTGAAGGAGATCCCGATCGAGGAGGTCGCCGACGCGATCCGCAGCGTCTGGGCCGGTCAATCCCGGATCAGCCCCTCGATGGCCTCGAAGCTGCTGAACGAGTTCGCGGCGATGTCGAAGGCCACCGACGAGCGTCCGCCGATGCCGGCTCCCCGCCTGACCGACCGCGAGATGGAGGTCCTTCGCCTCGTCGCGCAAGGCCTGAACAACCGGGACATCGCCAAGCAGCTGTTCATCTCCGAGAACACCGTGAAGAACCACATCCGCAACATCCTCGAGAAGCTGCACCTGCATTCGCGGATGGAGGCCGTGGTCTACGCGGTGCGCGAGAAGATGATCGAGATCACCTGACCGTGGCGGCCGATCCGACGATCGACGCGCTCCGAGAGGTCCTCGAGGAGAGCCTCGACGAGCTGCGCCGAGGCGTGGACGGGCTCTCGGTCGAGGAGCTGAACGCGCGGCCGGCGGCGGGCACGACCAACTCGATCGCGGTGATCGTCACCCACGCGCTCGGCTCGACGCGGTCGTGGCTCAGCCTCGCGATGGGGGCGCCGATGCCGCCGCGCGACCGGGACGCGGAGTTCCGGACCGTGGCCGACGAGGGGTTCGCCGCGTGGACCGGGTCGTCGATCGCGGGGTGCCTCGCGGTGCTCGACGGCGCCGTGTGGGATCCGGCGCGGATCGGGACGCCGGACTGGAACCCGCACCTCGCCGAGGAGCCACGCACCGCGGCGTACGCGGCCGCCCACGCGCTCGCCCACCTCGGCGAGCACGTCGGGCACCTGCACATGACCCGCGAGCTCCTGCGCCCCGGAAGCTGATCGCGCTCCCGGCGACGCGGCTACGCTGCAGGGTGATGCGCGGATCCGAGCGGACCGTCGCCCAGCTGCTGGTCTCGTGCCTCGAGAACGAGGGCGTCCGGATCGTGTTCGGGCTGCCGGGGGAGGAGAACCTCCACCTGATCGACGCCCTCGCGTCGTCCTCGATCCGGTTCGTCACGACGCGCGACGAGCGCGGCGCTGCGTTCATGGCCGACATCGCCGGCGCGCTGACCGGCCGCGCGGGCGTGTGTCTGGCGACGCTCGGCCCCGGCGCGATCAACCTGCTCCTCGGCGTGGCCGACGCGCAGCTCGACTCGCATCCGCTGGTCGCGATCACGGCCCAGGCGGGGCTCGACCGGCTCTACAAGGAGTCCCACCAGGTGGTGGACCTCGTGTCGTTGTTCCGGCCGGTGACGAAGTGGGGCGACATGGTGACGCTCTCCGGCGCCGCGCCCGAGATGGTGCGGAAGGCCTTCAAGCAGGCCGAGACCGAGCGCCCGGGTGCGACGTTCCTGATCCTGCCGGAGGACGTGGCCGAGCGGCGCACGGACGGTGAGCCGCTCCCGGTGAACGTGCCCCGCGACGCGGCGCCCTCGGAGGACCAGGTGCACCGGGCGATCCACGTCCTGGCCGAGGCCCGGCATCCCGTGGTGCTGGCCGGCGCCGGCGTGGCGCGCGACGGCGCGATGGAGGCGCTCGTGCGCTGCAGCGAGCGGCTGAACCTGCCGGTCGCGACGACCTTCCTCGGGAAAGGGGTCTTCCCCGACGACCATCCGAACGCGCTGGGCACGATCGGGTTCATGGTGAAGGACTACGCGAACTTCGGATTCGACGAGGCCGACGTCGTCGTCGCGGTGGGCTACGACCTGGTGGAGTACGCGCCCTCGCGTTGGAACCCGGCGCGGGATAAGCGGATCATCCACGTGCACCGCACGGTGGCCGAGGTGGACGCCCACTACACGCTGGCGGTCGGGCTCCAGGGATCGATCGCCGAGACGCTGGACCAGATCTCTGCCTCCACGGAGATCCACCCGGTGCAGGGCCGGATCCCGCCGGTGAAGCGGCTCGTCCAGGAGGAGCTCGAGCGGGGCGCCGCGGATGACGCGTTCCCGCTGGCGCCGGCCCGGATCGTCGCCGACGTCCGCGAGGCGATGGGACGCACCGACATCACCCTGTGCGACACCGGGGCGGCGAAGATGTGGATGGCGCGCCTGTATCCGACGTACGCGCCGAACACCTGCGTGATCTCGAACGGCCTGGCGACGATGGCGTTCTCGCTGCCGGGCGCGATCGCCGCGAAGCTCGCGTTCCCAGACCGGAAGGTCCTGGCCGTGATGGGCGACGGCGCGTTCCTGATGAGCGCGGCGGAGATCGAGACCGCGGTCCGCGAGCGCGTGCCGTTCGTGATCCTCGTCTGGGTCGACGGCGGCTACGGGCTGATCGGCTGGAAGCAGGACCTCCACTTCGGGCGCCGTGAGGCGGTCTCGTTCGGGAACCCGGACTTCGTGCGGTTCGCGGAGAGCTTCGGGGCACGTGGCCACGCGATCGCGAGTGCGGGCGAGCTGTTGCCGACGCTGCGGAAGGCGCTCGATGACGACGTCGTCAGCGTGATCGCGTGCCCGGTCGACTACGCGGAGAACGCCCGGCTGGTCGAACGCCTGGGGGCCCTGCAGGAGCCGATGTGACCCGCTGAACCGGGTTCCGTCGGACCCGCCGCTACACTGGGAGGCCCGGACACCCGAAGGAACGTTGCATGCCCGTCCTGGACAAGATCTCGAACCTCGGCGAGGGCCGCAAGCGCCGGAACCTGCAGGATCTGGCCAAGCTCGTGAACACCTACGAGCCCGACGTCGAGGACCTCTCCGACGAGGAGCTCGCCGCGCGCACGGTGGGGTTCCGCGAGCGTCTGGCCAACGGGGAGGACCTGGACGACCTCCTGCCGGAGGCGTTCGCCACGGTCCGCGAGGCCGCGCGCCGCACGATCGGCCAGCGGCACTTCGACGTCCAGCTGATGGGCGGTGCGGCCCTGCACCACGGCGACATCGCCGAGATGAAGACCGGCGAGGGCAAGACGCTCGTCTCGACCCTCCCCGGCTACCTGAACGCCCTGGAGGGCAAGGGCGTGCACATCGTCACCGTGAACGACTACCTGGCCAAGCGCGACTCCGAATGGATGGGCGGGATCTACCGGTTCCTGGGGATCTCCGTCGGATTGATCCAGTCCCCGATGATGCCGGCGCAGCGCCGCCCGGCCTATGCGGCCGACCTGACCTACGGCACGAACAACGAGTTCGGGTTCGACTACCTGCGCGACAACATGGCGATGCACATCGACGAGTGCGTCCAGCGCGGCTACCGGTTCGCGATCGTGGACGAGGTCGACTCGATCCTGATCGACGAGGCGCGCACCCCGCTGATCATCAGCGGCATGGTGGCCGACAGCGCGAAGTGGTACCAGACGTTCGCGCGGGTCGTGCCGCGGCTGACGCGCGACGTCGACTACGAGGTCGAGGAGGCCAAGTATCAGATCGCCGTGACCGAGCCCGGCGTCGAGAAGGTCGAGGAGATCCTCGGGATCGAGAACCTCTACGACCACTCGAACACGATGCTGGTGCATCACCTCCACAACGCGCTGCGGGCCAAGGAGCTCTACAAGCGCGACGTTGCGTACGTGGTCCAGCAAGGCGAGGTCAAGATCGTCGACGAGTTCACCGGCCGCGTGCTGGAGGGCCGGCGCTACTCCGAGGGCCTCCACCAGGCGATCGAGGCGAAGGAGGGCGTCCGGATCAAGGAGGAGAACCAGACGCTCGCCACGATCACGATCCAGAACTACTTCAAGATGTACGACAAGCTCGCCGGCATGACCGGAACCGCGAAGACGCAGCTGACCGAGTTCGAGGAGACCTACAAGATCGGCGTCGTCGAGATCCCCACGAACCGGCCGATGGTGCGCGACGACAAGCAGGATGAGATCTACAAGACCGAGGACGAGAAGTGGGGCGCCGTGATCGACGACATCGTGGCGCGCAGCGAGCAGGGCCAGCCGATCCTCGTCGGGACGGTCTCGATCGAGAAGTCGGAGCGCCTGTCGGGCCTGATGAACCGCCGTGGGGTCGCGCACGACGTCCTGAACGCGAAGAACCACGAGAAGGAGGCGCTGATCGTCGCGCAGGCCGGCCGCAAGGGCTCGGTCACCGTGGCGACGAACATGGCCGGCCGCGGCGTCGACATCCTGCTGGGCGGCAACGCCGAGTACCTCGCTCGCCAGGAGATGGCCGCGCGGGGCTACGACAACGACCGCTACCTGCTCTTCGAGATGGATGACGAGGAGCGGGCCTCCTATGAGGCAGAGTACGAGCCGGTCTTCGCGAAGCTGAAGGCGCAGACCGACGCCGAGCACGATGAGGTCGTGGGTCTCGGAGGCCTCTACGTCCTGGGCACCGAGCGGCACGAGTCGCGCCGGATCGACAACCAGCTCCGCGGCCGGTCGGGCCGTCAGGGCGACCCCGGCGAGTCGCTGTTCTACCTCTCGCTCGAGGACGACCTGATGCGGATGTTCGCCTCCGACCGCGTCGCCTCGATCATGGAGCGGCTGAAGTGGCCCGACGGCGAGCCGATCGAGGCCAAGATGGTCTCGCGGGCCGTCGCGAACGCGCAGAAGCAGATCGAGGAGCTGAACTACGAGCGCCGCAAGAACGTCCTGAAGTACGACGAGGTGATGAACGGCCAGCGCGAGGTGATCTACGGCGAGCGCCGCAAGATCCTCGAGGGCGAGGACCTGAAGGAGCAGGCGACCGGCTTCGTGGAGGAGGTCGTCAGCTCCGTCGTCGGGGAGTGGGCTCCGCCGGACACCTACGCGGAGGACTGGGACACGGAGGGTCTGGTCACATCCCTGAACGAGTACTTCCCCGTCGCGAGCACGGCGCGGGACCTGGCCGACGTGCGGGAGGCGCACGAGCTCGACGAGCGGTTCACGCGCGAGGCCCTCGAGGCCTACGAGGCGAAGGAGGCCTCGGTCGGCGCCGAGGTGATGCGCGAGCTCGAGCGCGTCGTCCTGCTGAACATCACCGACACGAAGTGGCGCGAGCACCTGTACGAGATGGACTACCTCCAGGAGGGGATCCACCTGCGCGCCTACGCCCAGCGCGATCCCCTGACCGAGTACCGGCGCGAGGCGTTCGAGATGTTCGAGGACCTGACCGCCTCGATCCGCGACGACTTCGTCCGGTACATCTACCGGGTCGAGGTGGTCCAGGAGCAGCCGCAGGCGCAGGCGCCACGGGTCCAGCGGCTGCAGGAGAACCGCGACGAGGTCGCCTCGGGCGCCGGCGGCGCCGGCCAGGAGGTCTCGGCCGGCGCGCAAGCCGGGAACCCGCAGCAGGCGATCAGCGACAAAGTGCCGCGCAACGCGCCCTGCCCGTGCGGCAGCGGCAAGAAGTACAAGAAGTGCCACGGCGCGACCGTGTAGCTACAGGGGCTTGATCAGCACCTGACACGGGTTCTCGGGTCCCCAGATGTCCAACTCGAGGGCCGGCTCGAAGTCGCGGGCCAGGTAGAACGCCCTCGTCGCCGCGTATTCCGGTCCGGGGTCCTCCCGGTCGCTGAGCGTCTTGACCAGCAGGATCCGGACGCCGTTCCGCCGCAGGTCCTCTTCGAGCGCCGCCAGCAACGCCGTGCCGACCCCGGTGCCTCGGCGCGACGCCTCGACCGCGATCCAGGTGATCTCCTCGGTTCGCGGGAAGCGCCGGGCACGGGTGAGGAACCCGCGGACGGTGCCGCCGTCCTCCGCCACGAGGCCGGGCGTGGTCCGGACGAGCTCGGCGCACTCCCGGATCCCCTCCTCGTTGGCGAACCACGCGGGGAGCGAGGCGACGATGGCGTCGCACGCCGGCGCGTCGGCCGGGCGGAGCTCGCGGATCCGCACCCTCAGCCCCGGAGCGTGAGCTTGCACGAGGCCGGCACGAGCCGGCCGCGGTCGACGCTCTCGACCTTGAAACGGCTGTCGTTCAGGTCGACGATCGTCGTCATCTCGAAGCCGATCCACAGCTCGCTCGGGCCGGCGATGTTCGCCAGGGCCGCGGCCTCGGCCGTGCACAGCCGCACCAGGTCGGCACGGTGTCCGTACCCGTAGGAAGCCCCGCCCCGGAGCGCCGGCGAGGTCCACGATCCGAGCGTGACCCATGCGCCGATCGCGGCGGCGGGGTTCATGAACCGTGCGAGGACCGCCTTGTCGAGCCCGTGGGCGAGCACCCCGTCCATCTGCTCGACGGCCTGCTGCTGGATCGAGCCCGGCTGCCCCGCGTCGTCCCCGTCGGGCACCTCCAGGAACAACCAGGTGACCGGCTCCTGGTCCAGGACGAGCAGGTTCGGCAGGTCGGCGAACGCCTTCGTCAGCAGCAGGTCGAAGGTGGTGTCGAACTCCATCGGCGAAGCATAGGCCCGGGGACGCGATGCGGCCGGTAGACTCGCGTCCGTGACCACCGACACCACCGAACGGCTCGACGCGCTGGCCGAGCGCGTGCGGGCGGCACGGGGGTTCCTTTGACGTCGCCGGCAAGCAGGAGCAGGTCGCGTCGCTGGAGCGCGAGGCCGCCGACCCCGGGCTCTGGGACGATCCGGCGAACGGCCAGCGCGTCACCTCGAAGCTCTCGCGGTTGACCGCCGAGCTCGAACGCTACGAAGGCCTGCAGCGCAAGCTGGATGACGCGCAGGCGATGGCCGAGCTCCTCGAGGAGGCCGACGACGCCGACCTCGAACGCGAACTGGCCGAGGCCACCGACGCGCTCGAGCGCGACGTCGAGCGCGTGGAGCTCGCGGCGCTGCTGTCCGGCCCGTACGACGCACACGACGCGATCGCGACGGTGCAGGCCGGTGCGGGCGGTACCGAGTCGATGGACTGGGCCGACATGTTGCTGCGCATGTTCCTGCGATGGGCGGAGCGCGAGGGCTTCGACGCCGACGTCGACGAGGTGCATTACGGCGACGAGGCCGGGATCAAGTCGGCGACGTTCACCGTGCACGGGCAGAACGCGTACGGGCTGCTGTCGGCGGAGCGCGGCGTCCACCGCCTGGTACGGATCAGCCCGTTCGACGCGCAGAAACGCCGGCACACGTCGTTCGCGTCGCTCGACGTGATCCCCGCGCTCGACCAGAGCGAGGCCGACGAGGTCGAGATCGACGAGAAGGAACTGCGGATCGACGTCTACCGCTCCACCGGGCCGGGCGGCCAGGGCGTGAACACCACCGACTCCGCCGTGCGGATCACGCACCTGCCCACCGGGATCGTGGTGGCCTGCCAGAACGAACGGTCGCAGCTGCAGAACAAGGCCACCGCGATGGGCATCCTGAAGGCGCGGCTGGCCGAGCTGGAGCGACGGCGCCGGCAGGAGGAGCTCGACGAGCTGCGCGGCGAGCGCAAGGCGGTCGACTTCGGCTCCCAGATCCGCTCCTACGTCCTGGCGCCGTACCAGATGGTGAAGGATCACCGCACGAACGAGGAGGTCGGCGATCCGTCCCGCGTGCTGGACGGCGACCTCGACCGGTTCATCGAGGCCGAGCTCCGCCGGCGAGCCTCCACCGGGACCGGATGATCGTCCTTCACGCTCCCGGGGAAATCGAGACCCTCTGGTAGGGTGGGCCGACCGTTCCACCTTCCCCGACCCCCGAAAACATGATCAGTCTCCAGCACGTCACGAAGACGTACAAGACCGGCGTCGTCGCCCTCGAGGACGTCTGCATCGAGATCGAGAAGGGCGAGTTCGTCTTCGTCGTCGGTCCCTCCGGCTCCGGCAAGTCGACGACGCTGCGGCTGCTCCTGCGCGAGGAGGAGCCCTCCACGGGCCAGGTCTTCGTGGCCGGCAAGAACCTGATGCGCCTGTCCACGCTGGGCGGGATACCGAAACTCCGGCGGAACATCGGGTGCGTCTTCCAGGACTTCAAGCTGCTCCAGGACAAGACCGTGTTCGAGAACGTGGCCTTCGCCCTGGAGGTGATCGGCAAGCAGAAGCACGTGATCGACACGCGCGTTCCCGAGATCCTCGAGTACGTCGGCCTGGGGGACAAGCTGAACAGCTATCCCGACGAGCTCTCCGGCGGCGAGCAGCAGCGGGTCTCGATCGCGCGGGCGTGCGTGAACCGCCCGCTGGTCCTGCTCGCCGACGAGCCCACCGGCAACCTCGATCCGAACACGAGCGTCGACATCATGCGGCTGCTCGACAAGGTGAACAAGATCGGGACCACCGTGGTGATGGCCACCCACGACCAGGCGATCGTCGACGCGATGCGCAAGCGCGTGATCGAGCTCGACAAGGGGAAGGTCGTGCGCGACCAGTCCCGGGGGGTCTACTCCTAGCCCGTGAACCGGATCGAGTTCTACTTCCGCGAGACCGCCGCCGGGATCCGGCGCAACGGGATCCTCGCGTTCGCGGCGATGTCCACCGCCTTCATCGCGCTGTTCCTGTTCGGGCTCGCGCTGCTGATCGCGCGCGAGCTGAACCTCGTGATCGAGGCGTACACCGGCAACGTCCAGGTCGCCGTGTACCTCGACGACCCGGTCCGGCCCGACACCGTCACCAGCCTGCAGCAGACGCTGTCGGCGCTCCCGGCCGTCGCGAAGGTGGAGTTCGAGGACAAGCAGCAGGCGTGCGATCGGTTCCGCCAGCTGTTCGCGAACCAGCCGTCGATCATCGACAACGTGCCGTGCGACGTGATCCCGGCGTCGCTCCGGGTGACCCTGGCGGATACCTCGCAGTACCGGCAGGTGACGGCCGCGCTCGCTTGCGTTCCCGATCCGCAGACCGGAACGCTGAGCTGTGAACCCGGGGTCCGGCGCGTGGAGGACTACCGCGACCTGCTGGATCGCCTCAGCGCGGTGACACGCGTCCTGTCCCTGGGGATCTTCTCCGTCGCCGTGGTGATGCTGGTCAGCGCGGTGGTCCTGGTGGCGAACACGTTACGCATGGGCATGTTCGCGCGTCGCAAGGAGATCGGGATCATGCGGTTGGTCGGCGCCACGAACTGGCGGATCCGCGTGCCGTTCCTGATCGAGGGGCTGGTCGAGTCGATGGTCGGCGCCCTGTTGGCGATCATCGGGCTGTTCCTGGTCAAGGTGCTGGTGATCGACCAGCTGCGCGGCAAGGTGGCCTTCCTGCCGCTGATCCGCAACAGCGACGTCCTGGCGATCGCGCCGTACATCATCCTGGCGGCGATCGCCGTGGCCGTGATCGCCGGCACCGTCGGGATCCGCCGCTTCCTCGACGTGTAGCCTCGGCCCATGGGCCGCAGCACGCAGGACGGGGAGCAGGTCGTCGCCTCGAACCGGAAGGCGCGCCACGACTACGAGCTGCTCGAGCGCTACGAGGGCGGGCTGAAGCTGACCGGTGACGAGGTGAAGTCCCTCCGCGCCGGCCGGGCCTCGCTGGTCGACGCGTACGGCCGCGTCCGCGAGGGCGAGGTGTGGCTCGAGGGGATGCACGTTCCCCCGTACGAACAGGGCGACACGCGCCGGCACCTGCCGGTGCGCCCCCGCAAGGTGCTCCTGCACCGCCGTGAGATCGAGGAGATCGGCCACGACCTCGCGGAGAAGGGACTGTCGCTGGTGCCGCTGCGCGTGTACTTCACGCACGGGATCGCGAAGGTCGAGCTGGCCCTGGCCCGCGGGAAGCGGCGCCACGAGAAGCGCCAGGCGATCGCGAAGCGGGAGGCCCAGCGCGAGATGGAGCGCGCCGCGGGCCGGCGCCGCTAGGGCTTCAGCCGCGTCCGACGGCGACCGTATACTTCTCTGGACAACCGCATATGGGGGTGTACTGGCTTCGATCCGGACGGAGATCCGTCTGGGAGAAGCGGGCCGTGATCCCGGATGTCACGTAAAACGCCGGACCAACACAAGCGCCAACGACGAGTTCGCGCTCGCTGCCTAGTCTCTAGGTAGCCGCCCTCCCCGAGGGCCTGCGCTCGGGGGCAGGGCGTCACCAAGCAGGCTCACCGCGACGGTCCCGCCCGGGGGCCGCCGGGGGACATCGCACCCGGGCTGGCCGAAGGGTCCGTCGCCGGCGGAGGCCCGGAGGTGAGATCTTCCCGCCGGCTGCGCCCGGAGAAGTCCCAGTCGGTCGCCCGGACACGCGGGTTCGAATCCCGCCACCTCCACCAACCCTCAGTCGAACGTCACGACCGAGCGGATCACCTCGCCCGCGAGCATCGCGCGGAACGCCTCGTCCAGGTCGTCGATCCCGATGCGACGGGTGATCATGCCGTCCAGGTCGAGCGATCCCTCGAGGTACCACCGGGCCATCTCGGGGAAGTCCTCGGCGGGGATCGCGTCGCCGCCGTCGGTGATCAGCAGGTTCACCTTGTGTGGATAGGCCGCGCGGTCGGAGCCGTTCCAGGGGATCGTCACCTCGCTCGGGACCGGGGGGACCCCGATCGCGACCGCGGTGCCGGCGTAGGCGAGCATCTCGACCGCCTGACCGACGCACGCGGGGACGCCGGTCGCCTCGAACGCCGTGTCGACGCCCTCGCCCCCGGTGAGCCGCCGCACCGCGTCCACCGGATCGGTGTGGGATGCGTCGACGACGTCGGTGGCGCCGAACCGTTCGGCCCACGCGAGCTTCTCGGGGGCGATGTCGACGGCGATCAGGCGTTCGGCGCCGCGGATCCTCGCTCCTTGCAGGGCGGCGAGACCGATGCCACCGAGGCCGATCACGGCGACGCTCGAGCCCGGGAGGACCCCCGCCGTCTGCACGGCGGCCCCGACGCCGGTGGAGACGCCGCACCCCAGGAGGCATGCGCGGTCGAGGGGGATCTCCGGGGGCATCGGGATCGCCTGCGCAGCGTGCACCACGGTATGGGTGGCCAGCGTTCCGCAGGCGAGCACGCCGGCGAGCGGCGCGCCGTCCCGCGCGCGCCGCGTGCGTGGCGGTTGGGTCCAGGCGTGGGAGCAGCGCCGCGGCTGGTTCCGCCGGCACGGCGGGCAGGTGCCGCAGGGGACCGCCCACGCGATCACGACGGGATCGCCGACCGCCAGACCGTGGACGTCCGGGCCGAGGGCGTCGATCACGCCGCTGCCTTCGTGGCCCAGCAGCATCGGGAACGGGGCACCCCAGTTGCCGTTCTCCCGTGCCCAGAGGTCGCTGTGACACACGCCGTTCGCGACGACGCGCACCCGCACCTCGCCAGGCCCGGGGTCGTCGACCTCGATCGGCTCGACGACGATCGCGCCCCCCAACGTGTCGACGACGGCGCCCATGGCTTCCCGTGACATCGCCCGGACCCTACCGGACGGGAGCCGCTCAGCCGGCGACGCCGCCGGGCGCGAGCGCTCGCCGGACCCGTTCGGCGGCCGGGCGGGCGCCCATCCGCTCGTAGGTTCCGAAGGCGTCTTGGAGGAACGCCATCGCCGCGTCGCGCGCCGAGACGGACGCCAGCCGCTCCCGCGTGGCAGCCGCCTCGTAGGGGACGTCCAGGGTCTCGAAGGCGTTCAGCGCCTCGATCCAGAGCGCCCGCGCCCGCTCGGGATCGCCGGCGGCGGCGGCGACGTCTCCTTCGGCGCGGTCGCAGGCCGGCGGAAGCATCGCGAAGCCGTCCTGATAGGCGCGGGCATCGGGGAGGAAGGCGGCGAGCTCGTCCGGCCGATCGAGTGCGGTGAGAGCTTCGATCACGACGAGCGTCGCGTGCAGCCGCGGCCACGGCGGCGACGTGATGAGCGCGCCTCGTGCGAGCGCGAGACCCTCCTCGGCGTCGCCCTCGACGATCCGCAGCCGGGCGCGCCACAGATCGATGTATCCGGCCCAGAGCGGATCGGTGGACGTGAACGGCCGTGCAAGGTCAGCGAGCTCGCGCGCCCGTTCCGGATCGCCGCCGAGCGCGGTGCGGGTCGCGCCGGCCAGGACGCCGGCGTGGAGCAACTCGCACGTGGAGTCCGGCTCGTCCGCGAACGCGGCCACGTGCTCGTCCAGGAGCGGATCGAGCTCCTTCCATCGGCCGAGCTGCAGCAGCGTCGGGATCACGAACCCGGTCGCGTGCATCAGATCGTGGGCGCTCAGATCGCGGGCGAGTTCGTAGCCCTGCATGCCGAGGTCCAGCGCGCGCTCGGGCTCACCGGCGACGTCGCGGGCCCAGATCGCGGTCTCGACCAGACCCAGCGACCGTCGGGCGGGTGAGGAGACCCGGTCGAAGACCTCGACCTGGCGGCTCAGCTGGGCGACGCGCTCGTACGAGCCCCGCGCCATGGAGATCTCGCAGAGGAACTCCCGGGCGAAGGCCTCGAGGTCCGGCAGCGGAAGTGCCCGGGCCTCGTCCAGGGCGGTCGTCAGGGAACGGGTCCGGTCATCGAAGCCGTCGATCTCGACGCCCGTGTTCAACCACCAGATCGCCGCGGCGCCCCACATCGCGCGGAGCCACGCGAGGTCCTTCGGGTCGTGCGCGCAGGACAGGCCCTCGAGGACCAGCCCGTCGAGCATCGCCGGCTCCTGGATGGCGCTGAAGGCGCCGCTGCGCGCCAGGATCAGCTCGGCCGCCTTCGTGCAGATCCGGCCTCGGTCGGCGTCGGCGGCGGGGTCGTCGCGCAGCAGCGCGATCGCCTCCCGGTAGGCGGCCAGGGCCTCGTCCCCGTGGATCGCCGCCTCGTGGTCGTCCCCGACGGCCTCGAGCGCCGCCGCGCGCGCGGTCGAGGAGGACGCGAGACCGAGCGCCTCGGTGTGCAGCTCGACGGCGCGCGGAACGGCGTAGCGGCGTCGGGCGACCGAGCCGGCGAACAGCGAGGCGTCGAACGCCGCGCGCTCGACCGTGCGGCGTTCCTCGGGATCCGCCGACCATGCGAGGTCCGCGTCGCCCGTGACCGCGCGGACGTAATGGTCGGCGATCAGCTCGGCGACCTCCTCGGAGCGATCGCCGGCCACGCCCGTGATCCACGCGGCGACCTCGGCGTGCGCGCGTCCGCGGCGGGCGAGCGCGAGCGAGCCGTAGGCAACGTCGCGGATCAGCGCGTGGGCGAAGCGATGCTCCGCGTACCCGGCGAAGCTCGACACCGGCTGCGGGCGCACCAGCCCCTTGGCCTCGAGCCTGGCCAGGACGTCCGTGAGGTCCGCGCGATCCAGCATGTCGGCGAGCGGCTCCGCCCAGAAGCTCCGGCCCACGACGGACGCTTCCTGCAGGGCGCGCTTCTCGAGCGTGGGGAGCGCGTCGATCCGCGCGGCGAGGACCGCGTGCACGGTGTCGGGGAGCGCGGGGATCCCGGCGCCGGAGCGGGCCATCCACCGGCCGGCGTCGCGGACGACGACGCCCTCGTCGATCAGCCGCCGCACGATCTCCTCCAGGAACAACGGGTTGCCCTCGGCTCGCTCGGTGATCGAGGCCCGAAGCTCCGCCGGCAGCTCGGCGTCGGCGAGGAACCCCGCGACCAGTTCCTCGCTCTGGCGATCGCTGAGCGGGTCCAGCCGGAGGATCGAGGCGCCACCGATGTCGTCCTCGAACCCCGGCCGGGCGGTCCCCACGATCAACACGGACCCGCGCGAGCGGGTCGCGATCACGCGCACCAGCTCGACGAGTTGCTCGTCCGCCCAGTGGAGGTCCTCGAACAACAGGATCACCGGGCCTCGGGCCGCCAGCGCACCGACGAACCGGGGCCAGGCGCGCGCGATCCGATCACCGACCTCCTCCGGCTCGAGTTCCGCCAGGAGGTCTTCGGCGAGCGTCAGCCCTGCCGTGGCGGCGAGGGCGGCCGCCGTCAGCCGCACGTCGTCGCTCGAGCCCTCGAGATCCGCGGCCGCGCGGACGCCGTCGAGCAGCTTGCGCGCCGCGACCGTCGCCGGGTCGTCCAGCGCGATCCTGAAGGCGGAGCGCAGCATCTCGCCGAGGGCCCAATAGGAGTTGCCCCGGCCCGTCGCCAGGCATCGGCCCCGGTAGATCCGGGGCGTGTCCGGGCGCGCGGCGACGTGGTCCGCGAACTCCTCGAGGAGCCGGCTCTTCCCGATGCCCGCGGCCCCGACGACCAGGACCGCCCGGGGCGCTCCGGACCCGGCGACGTCGCCGAGCGCGCGCACCAGCGCCTCCAGCTCGCGGTCACGGCCGACCATCGCGGCCGCGAGCCCGGTCGAGCTCCGGACGCCCTCCATCCCGGGCTCGCGTCCCCGGACCCGGTACCCCTGCACGATCTCGGACTTGCCCTTGAGCTCGAGCGGGATCGGTGGATCGAACCGGAACGCGTGGCGGGTCGCCGCGAACGTCCGCTCGCCGACCAGCAGCACGCCCGGACCCGCGGCCTGCTCCAGGCGCGCGGCGACGTTGACCGCGTCGCCGGTCACGATCCGTTGGTCGACGCCGGTTCCGGCCGGCGTGATCACCTGGCCGGTGTTCACGCCGACGTGGATCTGCAGCCGCACCCCGTGCTGGCGTTCGAGCTCCGGGTTCAGTGCCTCGAGCCGCTCGAACATCTCGAGCGCGGCGCGAACGGCGCGCTCGGGGTCGTCCTCGTGCGCGACCGGGGCGCCGAACACCGCGAGCGCCGCGTCGCCGATGTACTTCTCGATCGTGCCGCCCCAGGCGTCCACCGCCGCGGCGACCTCGGTGAAGTAGCGTTGCAGGACCGAGCGCAGGCGTTCGGGATCCAGCCGCTCGCCGAGCTCGACGGAGCCGGTCAGATCGGCGAACACGATCGTGGCGAGCTTGCGTTCCTCGCGCCAGCCGGCCGCGTCGTGCAACGGCGCCCGGCAGTACCCGCAGTACGTGAAGCCGGCGGGGTTGTCCCTCCCGCAACTCGGGCAGGCAGGCACGCTCGCATCCTAGTCGTGGATGCGAGCGTGCTGGAACCGGTGGTGCCGGCGACTAGGTGACGACCACCTTGCCGCACATCCCCCGGCACACGCCGTTCACGAGGACCGAGTGGAAGCGGCAGCGGAAGCGGTAAACGCCGGCGCGGCCGAACGTGAACGAGGTCGTTCCGCCGGTCGCCAGCGTCGTGTCCTTCTTCCAGTGGCCGCCGTAGGCGGTGACGGTGTGCACCCCCGTCACCGCCTTCCACACGATCTTCGTGCCGGCGGCTGCGCGGACGGTTCCCGGGTTCCAATGGAACCCGGACACCCCTCCGACCGCGCGGATCTGAGTCGCGGCGCCGGCCGGCGCCGTTGTGAACACGGCCAGCAGCACCGCGGTCACGGTGGCGAGGAGCAACAGCCTGCGTCGCATGTCGTGGTCCTTCCCTGTCGGTGCCCGGCTACGGGGTGCTGGTCACGGGGCAGTCGAGGACGATGTGCGTTCCGGTCTCCACGAGCTTGCCCTGGGCGATCAACGCGTCGACCTGGTCGTCGCTCTTGATCACGATCGGCTTCACGCCCTTCTTCCAGTGCTCGTTCGTCTCGAGCCATAGCGGCGAGTAGTCCTTCTCGCCCGGCTCGGACCCGAGCACCATCAGCTGCCCCGGGGCGTGCCGGCCTTGGACGATGTAGATCTCGGGGAAGCTCGACGGGTCGAGCGTCCCCAGCTGGTGCGCGAAGTTGATGTGCTTCGCGGCCGCCTGGGCCTTGCTGGAGACGTCGGTCGCCAACATGCCGTCCTTGTGGGCGTCGTAGAAGGTCATGAAGACCTTCGGCGGGCTGACCGTGCTGAGGTCGCTCACGTTGCTCGCGATCACGGGAGCGTTCAGCAGGAGCTTGCGCGGCGTCGTGGTGACCTTGCCTGCTGCCCGAGCGGCGTCGATCTCGTCGTCGCTGCCCAAGAGCGTCGGCGTCATGCCCATGTTCCAGCTGACGTCCACGACGCGCCAGACCGGGGAGTAGTCCTTCTCACCGGGCTCGGCGCCGAGGACCGTCATCTGGCCCATCGCCGTGGGGCCATGGAAGAGGAAGATCCTGGGGAACAGCCCGGGCTTGAGTCCCCGGAGCCCGGGCGCGAAGTTGATGTGCATCGCGGCCGCCTGGGCCTTCCCCGATGAGTCGGTCACGACGATCGCGTCCGTATGGTCGTCGTAGAGCGATCCCTGGACCGCCGTGGAGACGTGCTTCACCATCGGCGTGGCGTTCGCCGGTCCTCCGGCCGTTCCGACGAGCACGAGCGCGACGCATGCCGCGACCGCAGCGAGATGCCGCATGTCGACCCTCCCTTCAGGCGCGCCACGGGCGAGCGCAGCCCGTAGGTGTACGGACGAGCGCCGGAACGGTTCAGTCCGTCGGCTCAGCCGACCTTCAGCTCGCCCACCATGTCGTTCGAGACCTTGTGGAACTTGCAGAAGAACTGCACCGATCCCGAGGTCGGGAAGGTCACGGTGATGGTCTTCGAGGCGCCCGGCTCGATCGTCACGTCGATCTTCTGCGACGTGATCGAGAAGTTGTGCGGCACCGAGTCGTCGTTCGTGACCGTGATCTTCAGCGCCTGACCGGCCGACCCGTCGAGCTCCTTCGGCGAGAACGCGAAATCCTGTGCGGTCATCGTGAACGTGGTCTTCCCGGTGACCGTCGCCGTCTCACCTCCGGAGGAGGACTGCGATCCTGTGGCGGTCGCCGGCGGCGTCGTCGTGGTCGACGTGGAGGTCGACGTGGTGCTCGAGCTGGAGGTGCAGGCGCCCAGCAGCAGGACCGCCGCGGCGGCGCCGGCAAGCGTGAGGGAGCGGATCGTTCGGATGCGCATCGTGGTCCCTTCCGTCGGTCGGTCAGGCGCTGTGGATCGCCGCGGAGGCGACCACGACCCCGTCCGGTGTGGTGATCGTGAGGCGGTCGTAGGTGCTGAGGTCCTCGTGGGTGACGATCCAGGCATCGCCCTCACCGTTGCGGATGTGGAACGGCGGCCACGCGTACGTGTCACCGTCGGGCCCGAGCAGGGTCACCTCGGCCTCGCCGTCGTAGCCGGGGGCCTTGACCATCACGAGGCCCCAGGAGCTCCAGCCGTGCGCGGCGTCGCCGTCGTAGAGGACGACCTTCCCCTGCATCGTCGAGCCCTCGGATGGCTGGATCTCGCCGGTCCGGAACTCCTTGCCGCCGAGGAACCCGAGCAAGGACCGGTAGCTGCCGGCGTCGGCGGACGCCAGGCTCGCGCGATGGGCTTGCGTCGCGCCCCACGTGACCGAGGCCACCACGACCACGAACGCCACCGCGGCCGCGACGGCCATCCACATCGAGCGGCGCCGGGAAGGGGTGGGAGGCCGGGACGCCGCGGGCACGGGCCCCGGGTCCTCCCACTCCTCGTCGAGGGCGCGCAGGACGCGGCCGCGCAGCTCCCCCGGCGGTTCCTGGTCATGCACGGCGCGGGAGAGCGCCGAGACGCCATCCTCGAGCTTCATGCGCTCCTCGCGGCAGGCCGCGCAGCCGCGGAGGTGCCGGCGGATGGCCGCGTCGGTCGTCTCGTCCAGTGCGCGCAGCAGGTGCTCGGGGAGCAGCTCACGGACCTCGTCACATGTCATGGTCCGTCTCCTTCGCCATCTCCTCGCGCAGGCGGAGCAGCGCCGCCCGGATCCGCGTCTTCACGGTTCCCTGGGGGATCCCCTCGAGCGCGGCCACCTCGGCGGTGGTCCGTCCGCCGAAGTAGGCCAGCTCGAGGGCGCTCCGCTGCTCGGCCGACAGCACGGACATCGCCCGACGCGCGCGCGCGGACAGGTCCGCCACGGTCGCGCGCTCCTCGGGGCCGGGCGCCGGATCGTCCTCGCGGGGCATGCCCACCTCGCGCAGCGAGCGCGACTCGAGCACCCGCCGGCGCAGGCCGTCGATCGCGAGCGAGCGGGCGGTCAGCAGCACCCACGTCTCGAGCCGCCCGCGGGCGGGGTCGAATCGGTCGGCGGTCCTCACGAGCTTCACGAACGTGTCCTGGACGAGATCCTGTGCGCTCTGGTCGTTCCCCAGCATCACCACGCCGAGGCCGTAGATCCGCGAAGCGAAGCGGTCGTAGAGCACGCCCGCGGCGCGCTCGTCGCGGCCGGCGAAGGCCTCCATGAGCGCGGCGTCCGCATCCGGGTCGTCGGTCCTCACGCGTAGCACGGTACTGGGTGGGTGTACGGGCGAAGGGCCGCAGCGGTTCAGACGGGTTCGACCGTCTCCACGATCCCGCCGTCGACCCGCAGGGTCGCGGCGACGGCGGCCTCCACGAAGGCCGTCGGGTCCAGGACCACGATCGGCAGCACCGTGCCGTAGAGCTCCCGGGCGACGATCGCGCCGAGCACGAGGATCGGATCGGGTTCGCGCAGGACGATCGCCGCCGGCGCCGTGCCGGCACGGATCGCCTCGGCGAGGACCGACGAGCTCGAACTGGAGCCTCGGCCCGAGGGCAGCACGGCGACACGCCCGACGAGTGAGGTCCCGTGCCGTCGATGATGCGGATCGATCACGAGGCCGGTCGCGGGGTCGACGCCGCCCCAGAAACTCAGCGGTTCCTCAAGGGCCACCGCGAGGCCCTCGGCCCGCCCCCGCACGAGGGCCCGCCCGGTGAACTTCATCGCGGCTCCCACAGGGCGTCGTCGCGTTGCACCCGACCCAGCGCGGCCGAGCGCAGACACTCCTCGGTCGTGGCGAAGACCGGTCGAAGCCCGATCGTTCCCGGCGCGTACCAGGCCCATTTCGCCGAGTCGGTCATCACCCTGCCGCCGCGGTCGGCGATCACCGGCACCAGGTAGGTGCAGGTATCGCTCACCGGGGTCGCGCCGGCGGCGACCAGGCGCGCCTCGTCCGAAGCGGCGAGGACATCCCGCGCGACGTTGACGTAGACCGGCACGGACGGCGGCTCCCGCTCGAGCGCGGTGAGGATCCGGGCGAGCTCGAGCGCGGAGGCGTGGGGCGTGCCCAGGCTGACGGCATCGAGGTGCGAGCCGTCGGGAGCGCCGAGCTCGTCGCGGGCGGCGCGGAGCGCGGCGGCGTCGACCACCAGCTCCGCTTCCGGCTCGCCGCCGCCGAGGGCGGCGGCGAGGTAGGGCGCCTCCGGCGTGATCCCCACCGCGTGGAACATCGCGACGGCTCCGGAGGACGCGGCCGCGGCGCCGAGCGCCTTCAAACCGTCGGCATCCGTGGCCGGCGGCAGACCGACGATCGCGGCGACCCGACCCTCGACCGCGGCGCCCAGGACGTGGCCCACCGCGGCGAGTCCCGCCGAGGTCGCCAGGAGCTCCGGGCGAACGTCCGGCGCGATGCGGACCACGACGCGGGCTCGGCGTCCCTCGTTCGTGTGGAGCCCCACGGCCGGCGCCCGCCCCGTCAGCGCGCAGCACGCGTCGATGAAGTCGCCGTAGCGCTCGGTGCGCGCGCCGAGCACGGAGTTGGCGAACACGATCGCGTTCGACTCGGCCCACGCGATCTGCTCGCCCAGCCCTGGCGGGTCGGCCAGCTGATATGGGGCGCACGTCCAGGTCGGGCGGCACCCCATCGCGACGTACGCGTCCATCAGTCGGCGCGCACGATCCGCGTCGGGTTCCTCGAGCCGGACGCGCCCGGGGTGGAGCAGGTCCAGCGAGGAGACGTTCAGGGTGGTCGGCACCGCGACCCGGCCGCCGTGGCTCCGCAGGAGCTCGGCGAAGGCCGAGCCGGCCTCGCCGTGCGACAGGCAGCCGTCGATGTGCGCCCGCGTGATCCGGAGCAGGCGAGGCGCTCCCATCACCTCGGCCGTCTCCATCAGGATCCGCATCGCGATCGCGGCGGCCTCGCCGCTGCCGCCGTCGCGGATCGCCCGTTCGTCCGCCGAGAGCTCCACGGTGGGGCATCCTCGCACGTCGGCGCGCCTGGGTAGGCTCCGCCGATGATGCGCGACCCTCTCGAGCTCCCGCGCCGCCGTGCGCGCCAGCTCGCCGTGATGGGCCAGCTGCTCGCCGCCCCCCGCCCCGCATCGCTGCTCGAGACGGTCCGCGGCCTCGGCGAGGTGCAGCTGGATCCCACCGCGGTGGTGGCGCGCACGGAGCACCTCGTGCTGTGGAGCCGGCTCGGCGACCGGTTCCGGCGGGAGGAGCTCGAGCGTTCGCTCTGGGGCGACCGCGAGCTGTTCGAGTACTGGGTCCATGTCGTGCCGACGTCGGACCTGCCGCTGCATCGGATCTCGATGGGCCGGTACCTGCGCGGCGACTCCGCACGGCGCACGTACGTCCGGGAGTGGCTCGACGCGAACGCCGGGTTCCGCCGTTACGTCCTTCGGGAGCTCCGGGCTCGCGGGCCGCTCCGCGCGCGCGATCTGGAGGATCGCACGGCCGTCCCGTGGCGGACCGGCGGCTGGAACGACGGCCGCGGGCGCCATACCGCGATGCTGCTCGACATCCTGTGGTGCCGCGGCGAGATCATGATCGTCGGTCGCGACGGCCAGCAGCGGCTGTGGGACCTGGCGTCACGCTCGCTGCCACCGGCGCCGCCCCGGCCCCGGCCCGAGCTCGCACGGGAGCTCGTGGACCGTCAGCTCCGCGCGCGCGGGCTCGAACGGGTCGGTCGGCTCGGGCACCTCTTCGACGGGCCGATGCCGGGCCGGACCGTGGCGATCGACCGGCTCGCGCGCGAGGGCGTGCTGGTGCCCGTCCGCGTCGAGGGACTCGAGGGCCGATGGGTCGCGCACGGCGGCCTGCTCGACGAGCCGTTCCGGGGTCGTACGACGCTGCTGTCGCCGTTCGACGATCTGATCTCCGACCGCGACCGCACGGAGCGACTGTTCGACCTCCGCTTCCGCCTGGAGATCTACGTACCGAAGGCGAAGCGGGAGTTCGGCTACTTCGTGCTGCCGATCCTGCGCGGCGATCGGTTCGTCGGGCGGATCGATCCGGCCTTCGATCGTGCCGCGGGCGTGCTGCGGATCGATGCGGTCCACGCGGAGCCCGACGCCCGTCCGGGGGACTGGCCGGCGGCGCGGCGCGCGATCGACGCGCTGGCCCGCTGGCTCGGCGCCGACGACGTCGAACTGCCCCGGGTGCCGGCCGTCTGGGGTTCGTCGTAGCGGCTGCGGCGCAGCCCATCCGTTGGACCGTTCAAGGGCCCCGCGAGGGCGTCCGATTCGAGAAGAAGCATCCCTCGAACGGAAGGGCTCGTGGGCATCGGACGCATCGCACCGAGGGGACGGCCGCTCCTGGCGACCGTCCCGATACTGCTGTTGGCCGTCGGCTGTACGGCGGGCGGCCGCTCGGCCCCGGGCCGGACGCTGGGGATGGACGAGCACGATTTCCGGATCGACGCCGCGGCGGCGACGATCCCGGCCGGAACCGTCACGTTCGTCGTGCACAACGACGCGCCCGCGACCCACGAGTTCGTCCTGGTGCGCACCGATGACCGCGCCGACGAGCTGCCGCTCGCCCCAGACGGGATCACGGTGGATGAGGACGCGCTCACGTCGCTGGGCGAGCTTTCCGAGGTTCCCCCGGGCGCGCAGCAGACGCTGACGTTGTCGTTGCCCGCCGGCCGCTACGTCTTCTTCTGCAACATGGAAGGCCATTACCTGGGCGGCATGCACGGGGTGCTCGAGGTCACCGCCGATGCGTGAGTCCCGGGGCGTCCGCTGGATCCTCGTGCCGTACCTCGTGGTCGTGACGCTGATGGTCGGCTACCACGCGCGCGAGATCGCGCTGCAAGGCGGTTCGGCGCTCATGGTGAACATCGCCGCGCGCCAAGGCGCGTTGTCGGAGCGCTACATGAAGGACGTCATCCTGCGGACGCAGGGGATCGCGGCCGACCCCGAGGGCGACGCCGCCCAGCTGCGGGCGAACGCGGACGCCCTGCTGCACGGCGGGGAGGTCCAGGCGGTGCAGGGCGCCGACGGAACGGTGGTGATCGACGGCGCCGGCGACGACCCGCGCGTCATCGCGATGCTCGAAGAGGAGCAGCGACTGATCGGCCAGATGCTCGGCGCCGGCGCCGATCTGGTCGCGATGACGCCCGCGACCGCGGGCTACGGGCAGCGCGTGCAGGGTCTGCGCGTGTTCGGCGCGCAGGTGACCAGCACCTCGAACGACGCGGTCGGCCAGATCACGCGCGACGCCGAGGCCGCGTTCCGCAGGCTCGTAGCGATCGGACTGGGCCTCGGCGTGCTCGGCGCGATCGCGGCGATCGCGATGGGGCTGCTGCTGCGGCGCACGGCCGCGACGCAGGCGGCGCAGTTCCGATCCCTCGTGCATCATGCCCGCGACCTGATCACCGTGGTCGATGCCGACGGCGCGGTCCTCTACCAGAGCCCGTCGTCGGAGCAGATCTTCGGCCGGACGCCCGAGGAGCTGGTCGGCACGAGCTACCTCGGCTCGATCGACGCGGCCGATCGCGGACACCTCGACACCCTGTTCCACGAGGTCGCCGCGAGCCCGGACGCGATCGCGACCGCCGAGTACCGGGTTCGTCACGCCGACGGTTCCGGACGCTCGGTCGAGAGCATCGTCTCGAACCGCCTGCACGATCCGACCGTCCGCGGCCTGGTGCTGAACACCCGCGACGTCACCGACCGCCGCGCGCTCCAAGACGAGCTCGCGCACCAGGCGTTCCACGACTCGCTGACCGGGCTGGTGAACCGCGCGGTGTTCCGCGACCGGGCGGATCACGCGATCGCCCGCGCCGCCCGCTTGCACCAGCGGCCGGCGATCCTGCTGCTGGACCTCGACGGGTTCAAGACCGTGAACGACGGCCTGGGCCACGACGCCGGCGACGAGCTGTTGGTCGCGGTCGGGCACCGGCTGCAGGCGAGCGGTCGCTCGATCGACACGGTCGCGCGGATCGGCGGGGATGAGTTCGCGATCTTGCTCGAGGACGACGCGCGTGCCGACGGCGCGAAGGCGGTGGCCGATCGCGTCCTGGCGGTGCTGACGACGCCGTTCCAGGTCCGTGGCCGCGAGGTGTTCGTGCGCGCCAGCATCGGCATCGCGGTCGCCGGCGCCGGAACCACCACCGACGAGCTGCTCCGGAACGCCGACGCCGCGATGTACGCGGCTAAGCGCGCCGGCAAAGCCCGGTACGAGTTCTTCCGTCCGGTGATGCACGAGGAGGCTCTCGCGAAGTTCGAGGTGCAGGGCGACCTCGATCGCGGGCTCGCCCGCTCCGAGTTCGTGCTGCACTATCAGCCGATCGTCGATCTGGCCTCGGGCGTCGTGGCCGGCGTCGAGGCGCTGGTCCGCTGGCGGCACCCGACGCGCGGGCTGCTCGCGCCAGCCGAGTTCATCCCGATCGCCGAGGAGACCGGGGCGATCGTGCCGCTCGGCACGTGGGTGCTCGGCGAGGCATGCCGCCAGACCGCCGCCTGGCGGGCGGCCGACGCGGCCCGGGTCGATCTCTGGGTCAGCGTGAACCTGTCCACGCGGCAACTCCTGGAGCCGAACATCGTGACCGCGGTCCGCGAGGCGCTCCGCGGGAGCGGTCTCGAGCCGAGCGCGCTGATGCTGGAGCTGACCGAGGGCAGCCTGATGCAGGGGATCACGGAGACCGCGGGCAAGCTCCGCGAGCTGAAGGAGCTCGGGGTGCGTCTGGCCGTCGACGACTTCGGGACCGGCGCCTCGTCGCTGTCGTACCTGCGACGGTTCCCGATCGATCTGTTGAAGATCGACAAGTCGTTCGTGGACGAGCTCGGCGCCGACGACGCGCAGGGCCCGTTGCTGGTCCAGGCGATCTTGGATATCGCGCGGACGCTCCACGTCGACACGATCGCCGAGGGGATCGAGGAGGAGGAGCAGCTGCGCGGCCTCCGTGAGGCCGGCTGCCGGACCGGCCAGGGGTTCCTGTTCGCGCGGCCGTTGCCGGCCGAGGACGTCGGCGCGCTGATCGACGCCGGCGTCGATCCGCTCGAGGGCGCGCCGACCGGCTGACGCGTCCTCAGCGCGGGCGCCGGCCGCGACTCCGCGCCTCGAACACGGCGACCCAATCGCTCACGTCGAGATCCGGCGGTCGCGCGTCCACGGCGAAGCCGCGCTCGGCGGCCAGGCGGCGCCAGGCGGCCGGCGTCACGGCCGAGCGCACGGCCGCGCCGACCGGCCGGTGCGGCAGGGCGAACGCGGCGGCGAGCATCCTGACGAACGCGGGCCGTCGTGCCGGGGGGAGCAGCGGGGCCGGCCGGCGCCGAACCCGCAGCACACCGGCGTCGACCGCGGGGGCCGGCGCGAACGCGCCGCGCGGGATCCGCCGCACCAGCGCCGAGTCCCACCAGGGGCGCCACCCGAGGGTCGCCAGGGTTCCGGGCCAGACCGAGCCGCGCTTGCGTGCCGCCTCGAACTGCAGGATCGCGTCGAGCGCCACCAGATCGCCGGCGGGGTCGTCCAACAGCCGCCGCAGGATCCGGGTGCCCGAGGAGAAGGGGAGGTTGCCGACGACGCGGTAGGGCTCCCGGGGCAACGGCACGGCGAGCGCGTTCGCCTGGATCACCTCGACGGCCCCGGCGCCGGCGAACGCCGTGCGCAGATGCGCGACGCAGCGGGGATCGAGCTCCACCGCGATCACGCGGCGTGCGCATCCGGACAGGGGAAGCGTCAGCGCGCCCGAGCCGGCGCCGATCTCCACCACCAGGTCGTGCGCGCCGACGCCCGTCTCTCGGACGAGCTCGGCGGCGAGCCGAGGGCTGCGGAGGAAGTGCTGGCCGTCAGCCCGGCCGCCGCGGGGTCGCGGCGCGCGTCCTCGCGCGCCCACGGATCACCGCCGCGAACGTACCCATCGGGCGCGGAGTCTAGCTCAGTGCGTGCCGGCGCTCGCCGCGTCCGGCACCATGCGGTCGCTCGCGAACCGGTCCGGCGCGAACGGGGCGATCAGCGGCGGCGTGCGGCCGGTGGCGATCAGCTCGGCCATCGACCGTCCGAAGATCGGCGAGCCTTTGAAGCCCCAGGTCCCCATGCCGGCCATCACGAAGAAACGCTCGACCTCCGAGACGCCGAGGATCGGCGAGGAGTCCGGGGTCATGTCGCACAGGCCCGCCCACTGGCGCATCGCCCGCGCCTCCGCCATGAACGGCAGGATCTGGATCGAGCGTTTCGCCGCCTCGGCAAGGAAGCCGAACGTCGAGCGCGTCGAGTAGGTGGTGTACGGCAGGATCTCGGCGCCCACCAGCAGCTCGCCGCGGGCGGTCTGCGAGACGTAGACGTAGAGGTCCATCGAGGACACGAGCCCGTCCAGGACGTGGGCGTAGGGCTCGGTCACGAAGGCCTGGAGCGGGTGCGTGTCGATCGGTAGGCGCAGGCTCGCCATCTCGGCGACCGTGCTGGTCCAGCCGGCGGTGGCGCTCACGACCGCGCCGGCGGCCACCGGTCCCGCCGCGGTGCGGACCCCGACGCACGCCCCGTCGACGACGTCGACGCCGGTGACCGGGGTGTGCTGGTGCACGTGCACGCCCAGCCGGGTCGCGGCCGAGGCGTAGCCCCACACGACCGAGTCGTGCCGCGCGAAGGAGCCCGGCGGATGGTAGGAGGCGCCGAGCACGGGCCACTCGCCGCCGGCGCTCAGATCGACGAGCGGACAGATCCGGAGGATCTCCTCGGGGGTGAGCACGTCGGTGAGCACGCCGTACGCGCGGTTCAACAGCGACTTGTCGCGCTCGACCTCGAGGGCGTCGCTCGTGTGGCACAGGTCGAGCTCGCCCTGGGTGGAGAACTGGATGTTGAAGTCGAGCTCGCTCCCGAGCGTGCGCCAGATCTCCATGCTCGCGCGGTACAGCGGCACGTTCTCCGGCGTGTTGTAGTTCGCCCGGATGACCTGCGTGTTCCGGCCGGACGCCCCGGCTCCGATGTACGCCGCGTCGAACACGGCGACGTCGCGGATACCGTGCTTCGACGCCAGCTCGTAGGCCAGCGCGAGGCCGTTGACCCCGCCGCCGACGATCACGACGTCGTAGCGTTCGCGGAGCTCGACCGTCCTGAGGAACTCCCGGCGCCGGAACAGGCCGGTCACGTCGCGGCTCCCCGGTGCGCGAGGCGGCGCCGCAACCGGTCGTGGAGGTGGTGCTCCCACATCGCGGGCACCAGCAGCACGATCCGGTCTCGCTCCGCGAAGACCTTCGCCGGCACGCGCACCACCTCGCCCTGGACGAATCCCTCGTCCGGGAGCTCCAGAGCGGAGAGGAACGCGAACGCGTCGCGGGCGTCCGAGCCCCGCAGGACGGCTGCCGTCCATGCCTCCGAGACGTCGCGGACCAGCGCGTCGGGATCGGTCGCCGCGAGCCGGTCGAGCACCTCGCGCGCGATGTCTTGCGCCTCGCCCGCATCGCAGCGCAGGATCGTCTCGTCCTCGGCCAGCCGTGCGGCCGCGGCGCGCGCCGGCACGACGAGGCGGTCCAGGGCCTCGCCGCCCGCGCAGGCGAGCACGACGCCGACGGCGGCCGCCGAGACCTCAACCACGCAGGCGAGCTCCCTCCGGGTCGTAGAACGGGGTGGGGACCACCACGGCCGTCGCGTCGCCTGCCCGGAGCTCGGCCGGGAAGGCGCCGTCCACCGCCCGGAGCCAGCCGAGACCGACCGTGGCGCCAACCGCCTCCGATCGCGCCGCCGAGGTCACGCGACCCACCACCGCGCCGTCGAGCGTCAGCGGGATCCCTCGGCGGGGCTCGTCGTCGATCCGCAGGCCCACGAGCCGCCGCTCGAGCGGGAGCGCGGCCATCCGCTCGAGCGCGGCCTTGCCGACGAACCCCGGCTTGTCCGTCGCGACCGCCCAGCCGAGGCCGAGCTTCGCCGGATGGTCGTCGGGCAGCGTGTCCTGTCCGAGGTAGGGGTGGCCCTTCTCGAGCCGCAGCACGTCGAGGGCGTCCAGCCCGAACGGCCGGATGCCCGCGTCGCGGCCGGCGCCGAGCAGGGCGTCCCACAGGGCCACGCCGCGTGAGCGCGGATGGTGCAGCTCGATCGCGACCTCGCCGACGAACCCCACGCGGACCGCCCAGCACGGCACGCCGGCCACGACGATGTCCGCGTGCGCGCCCGAGGGCAACGCGCCGGCCGACACGTCGTCGTCGGTCCGGCGCGCGAGCACGTCGCGCGCGCGCGGTCCGGCGATCAGGAGCGCCCCGAGCTCCGCCGTGCGGCTCAGCAGGTGCACGTGCAGGCCGCGGCGGTCGATCCGGTCGCGCAGCCACGCCTCCATCCGGTCGGCGCCGCCGGACGTCGTGCACAGGGTGAACGTTCCGTCGCGGTTCGCCGCCGCGATCCCGTCGTCCATCACGTAGCCGGCCTCGTCGAGCGCCAGGACGTAGCGCGACCGTCCGGGGTCGAGGTCGCCGATCCGGGTGGCGAAGATCTCATCGAGCAGCGCGGCCGCGCCGCGTCCTGCGACCAGGAACCGGGCGAGCGTCCCGACGTCGAGCAGCCCCGCCCGCGAGCGGACCGCGCGGATCTCCTCCTGCGTGTCGCCGAAGGTGGTCGGCCGCATCCAGGCGCCCGAGCGTTCCATCCGGCCCCCGAGCGCGACCAGCCGGTCGTGCAGGGCCGTTCGTCTTTCGACCGCCTCGTCGACGCCGGCGGCGAGGTCCGCCAGGCGAACCGGGCGCGCGGGCGGCCGGGCGGTCGTGCGCGCGGAACGCTCGTTCGTCGCGTCGTCCCCGCCGCTCCGTTCGGCAACGAACGCCGCCAACAACCGTCCGCAGACCGCGCCGCGGCAGGGGCCCATCGTCGCGGTGGTGTAGCGCTTGAGGATCTCGGCCGAGCGGAAGCCCTCGTCCCATGCCTGCGCGAGGTCGCTCGCGCCGACGTCTTCGCACAGGCACACCGTGCCGGCGTGGCCCAAGACCGGGGGAGACGGCTCGGGGGCGTTGGCCCGCTCGCCCCGGGCGGCCCGTCGCCCGTCGGCCTCGGCTTCCTCGGGGGAGCGGCCGGGGCGTACGACGTCGCCGGCGCCGGTGACCTCCTCGGGCGTCCCCATCCGCAACAGGTCGTCGCGCGGCGACCAGCCGAGCGACAGCACCAGCGCGTCGCACCCGATCCGGCGCCGCTCGCCGTCCACCTCGACGACCGCCGCCTCGACCCGTCGCGCTCCCTCGGCCGCGAGGATCTTGGCGTCCTCCAGCACGCGCACGTCGACGCCGGCGGCGCCCAGGACCCCGGCGGCGCGCCGCCCCTCGGCGGTGCGGGACACCACGAGCGCGCGACGCCACGGCGCCACGCCACGCGACGCCAGCCGCGCCGCCCCGCGGGCCAGCAGCACCCCCGGCAGATCGTTGCCGACGAACGCGGCGTGCGCCTCCACCGCGCCGGTCGCCGCGATCACCCGGCCGGCCTCCGCGTGCAGGACCTCGTCGCCGCCTACGATCGGCACGAACGGGCCGGCGTAGACCCCGACCGCGACGGCGCGCTCGGCGATCGTCGCGCCGGCCGAGCGAGCCTCTGCGGCCAGCGCTTCGACCCGCTCGCGCGTCGCCGGGTCCCAGACGCCGGCCCCGAGCGCGTGCTCCTCGACCAGGAGCGTCGTCGCGCCGGAGCTCGCCGCCTCCGCCGCCGCGGCCAGGCCGGCGACGCCGCCGCCCACGACCAGGACGTCGGTCCGCACGGCGCGCACCGGAAGCTCGCGCCGGTTGCCCGGCTCGGGGAGTCGACCGATGCCGGTCGCGCGTCGGATCACGCGCTCCGCCAGCGGCCACGCGAACCGCGGCCGGATGAACGTCTTCGAGTAGAAGGAGACCGGCATCAGGCGGTGCAGGCGGTCGGTCACGTGCAGGAGGTCGTGCTCCGCGGAGGGCCAGCCCGCGGCGCGGCGCACCTCCTGCCCGTCGCGCGCCGGCTCGACACAGGACCGCACGCCGGGACGGCCGTCGACCGTGACCAGGCAGTTCGGGCAGTCGCCGCTTCCGCAGTAGAGGCCGCGGCGGCGGCGGTACTTCAGCGAGCGCGTGAACGTCTCGACGCCGGCGCGGGCCATCGCCGCACCGACGGAGTCGCCGTCGACGATCGGGATCGACCGGCCCTCGAACCGGATCGCGCCGGTCACGGCGCGACGATCCGGTTCGTGACGGTGTCGCGCGTGAGGGTCAGCCACCGGCGGCAGCCGAGCGTGTGGAACCACCGTTCGGGCCGTGGGCCGGCCGCGTTGTCGCGCAGGTAGACACGCGCGAAGTCGTCCGCCGGATCGGCCGCCTCGAGCGGCCGGAGCTCGCCGCCGAACGTGAACTCCTCCGAGGGCCGCACCCCGCAGCGCGGGCAGGGGATCCGCAGGCTCACCGCCGCCTCATCCCCTTGGCGTCGCGCAGCAGCGTGTGGGCGGCCACGTAGCCCGGCGCGCCGGTGACGCCGCCGCCGGGATGGACGCCGGCGCCGCAGAGGTATAGCCCGGCCACCGGGCTGCGGTAGTGCGCCCATCCGGGGACCGGCCGCATGAAGAAGAGCTGCTGGATGTTCAGGTCGCCGTGGAAGATGTTCCCCTCGGTCAGGCCGTAGGTCCGCTCGAGGTCGAGCGGCGTCAGCACCTGCATCGCCTGCACCGAGCCGGGGACGTTCGGCGCGTAGCGGCCCACGATCTCCACCACGCGCTTCCCGAGCGCGTCGCGGCGCTCGTCCCACGTGCCCGCCCGCAACCGGTACGGCACGTACTGCACGAAGCAGGTCATGATGTGCGCGCCGGCCGGCGCCAGCGTGGGATCGACGTTCGAGGCGACGACGCAGTCGACCCAGAGGTCCTCAGGGATCTCGCCCCACTTCGCGACGTCGTAGATCCGCTCGGCGCCCTCGAGCGTTGGCACCAGCGTCGCGAACGCGCGGCGGTTCAGGTCGGCGTCGGCCGGCATCCCCGTCCACCGCGGCGCCTCGGCCAGCACGAGGTTCACCTTCGCGCAGGGGCCGTCCATCTTGATCGCCGCCACCGAGCGCCGGAAGTCCTCCGGCAGGTCGGCCTCACCCACCAGGCCGAGGAAGGTGCGCTTCGGATCCGCGTTCGACACGACCACGCTCGAGGACAGCTCGGTGCCGTCCTCGAGCGCGACGCCGCGCGCACGCCCGTCCTCCACCAGGATCCGCGCCACCGGCGCCTCCGTGCGGATCTCCGCGCCGGCCTCCCGCGCCGCCGCGGCCATCGCCTGCGTGATCGCGCCCATCCCGCCGATCACGTGGCCGTACCAGCCCTGCACGCCCTCGTCCCCGCCCGACAGCAGATGGAACAGCAGCCCGATCGCCGTGCCGGGCCGGTAGGGCGGCGAGTGCATCCCGTAGACGTTGTTCGCCAGGTACATCCGCTTGATCGTCTCGGTCTCGAACTGCCGGTCGAGCACGTCTCCGAGCGAGGCGGTGAGGAACTCGGTCAGGTCGGTGATCTCGTCGCCGCCGATCCCCTTCACGCGCCGGTAGACGCGACGTCCCTCGCGGATCCGGCTCCAGCGTCGCGCGTGCACGTCCGGCGGCCCCTCGAGGAAGAACGGCTGGAGGTAGCGGGCGAGGCGCTTCAGGCGGACGTCCAGCCGGTCGAACGTCGCTGCGTCTCGTTCGCTGACGCGCGCCCACTCGCGCACCGTGCGGTCGTGGTCGGTCCACCACGGGAGCACCGTCCCGTCCTCGAAGGCGGCCTGGAGGCCCGGTTCGCACGGGACCATCCGCAGGCCGTGGCGTTCGAGGTCGAGGTCCCGGATCACCTCGGGGCGGAGCATCGAGGCGATGTACGACGTGGTCGAGGCCCGGCACCCCGGGGCGATCTCTTCGGTGACACACGCGCCCCCGACGACATCGCGGCGTTCGACGACGAGGGTTCGCAGGCCGGCGCGGGCCAGGTAGAACGAGGCCGTGAGGCCGTTGTGGCCCCCGCCCACCACGATGGCGTCGTAGGTCGTCGTGCGCATGGAACCGTGTTCCGATCGGAACGCGCGGCATCGTACGTGACCCGCGTCGACGGGGTCGATCGGCGCCGTGACCGGCCGTCAGGCCGGCGGCGGGCTCAGGCGATCAGCGAGCGCGGCGGGATGCCCGGGTCGGTCTCTTCGCCCCCGTAGGCGGTCTGGCCGTACCGCGACGGATCGCCGAGATGCTCGAGCCAGGTGGCGGCGAAGACGGCCGCGAACTCCTCCTTGTCCAGGAGGTCCTGCTCGACCGCGTTCTGCGGCACGTACGGCCCGAGGTTCTGACGGTAGGTCAGGTGCTGCAGATGCGCCGCGACGTCATCGGGCGTCGCGCCCGAGTCGCGGAGCTCCTTGACGTTCAGGTACACCTCCGACGGCGCCATGAACTGCACCGCCGTACCGAGCCCCGAGCCGAACTGCTCCTCGATCACGTCCTGCAACTGGATCAGGTCCAGGCGCACCCCGTCCACCGCGTCGGGCAGCGGGCACTGGCCGTGGTCGGCGGTGACGATCAGGACGTACTCGCCCGGGAACTTCGCCTCGAGGTGATCGACGAGCGCGCCGAGCTGCTCGTCGGTCGAGCGCAGCATCAGGCCCTCCCACTTCGAGTACATGTTGTAGATGTGCCCGGTGTAGTCGGGCGCCTTGTAGGTGATGTAGAGCAGGGACGGCCCGTCCTGGCCGATCGGCTCCGCGTCGAGGGTCGCGGCGATCAGGTCGTGCTGGTACTGGACCACCGGTGGGCTGCAGCAGTTCGCCTGGCCGCCCTGCGGCGTGAACTCCTGGTCCCAGTCCGGCGCGGTGAACGCGGCCTGGTGCGAGGCGTAGACGTCCTGCCCGGGCACGGTCGCCGGCAGCCGGTAGAGCTCGGGGTTGTGGGGACGCCACGAGGCAGAGCCCTCGTCCCAGTACACGCCGACCGGCTTCTGCCCGGCCGGGCGGTTCTTGCCGCCGTAGCCGATCATCCCCATGTGCCAGATCTGGTAGCCGATCTCGCCCACCCACGCGGCGTTGTCGGTCGCGTCGGAGTACAGGTCGGCGAGCGTCGGGACCAAGATCGTCGAGGGGTCGGCGTTGCCGGGCTCGAGGTAGGCCTTGCGGGAGCCGTTCGCATCGGCCCGGATGTTGTGTCCGGTGATGCCGTGCGTCCGCGGGAACGCGCCCGTGCCGATCGTGGCGTGCGCGCAAGCGGTGACCGCAGGGAACGAGCCGGTGAGCGCGTTGCGGTAGTTCGCGCCGCCCGCCATCAGCCGCTTCAGCACGGGCCAGTCCTGCGGCCAGTGGCGCAGCACGTTCCAGCCGCCCCCGTCGTAGACGAACGTGACGACGACCTTCGGCGTCTTGCCGGTGGTGCGCAGGCCCGGCAGCACGCGGCCGTCGCGGCCGGTTGGCCAGCCGTCGAAGCCGATCAGCTGCGCGGTGGTGGGGGCGAGGTCGGCGAGCGAGACGCGCCCTTCGGAGTCGGACGGCTCCACGATGCCGGGGCCGTAGACGAGCATCGGGATCCGCTCGAGGTACATCCAGATCGACGCGTGGCTCGTCCGCGGATCCTTGGGGACCAGCGAGAGGGACTCGTTCGTGTAGTTCGAGCTGTTGAACGGCGCCATCAGCAGTTGGATGTCCCCGGAGCGCCCGGCGCGGAAGGAGCGCCCGACCAGCTCCATGTACTCGGCGCCGAGGCCGGCGGCCGCCGTCTCCTGGGATGCGGCGGCGTTCGGACGCACCGCCTTCGCGATCGTGCGGCCGATCGCCGCGCCGCCCGCGACCCAGGCGAGCCCGCCGAGGCCGGCGAGCGCGAGGAACCGCCGCCGCGAGGGATCGTGGTCGCCGCCGAGGAGCTGGCGCCGGGCCGCCCACCGGGCCAGGAGGATCGCGGTCAGCCAGACCGCGACGCCCGCCACGATCCCGAGCGTGATGCTGCCGAGGTACGTCACGACCAGCGCGACGGCACCGCCGAGCAGGGCGAAGACCCAGAGGGTACGGGGCACGGGTGTACGAGCCACTCCGAAGGGCAATCGTCGCAGAACCGTGGGCGGTTCGCCGTGGGCCGACGTTGCGATCCCGTGGCGGCCGGGGCCGCTCAGCCGCGCTTGCGGGGGAGATCCAGGAACGGCAGCGGGACGACCGTGGCGCCCACCGTGCCCCGCTCGCCTTCGACCGAGTATTCCACGGCCAGGCGCGAGCCCGGCTTCGCGTGGGCGGCGTCGACCGAGCCGAACCCCACCATCTTCTTGATCGTCGTCCCCCAGGTGATCGAGGTGGCCCGCCCGACCCGGCGGTCCTCCCGGTAGACCGGGACCGGGGCCCGCTCCACGAACGGCGAGATCATCGGCGCCAGGCCGTGTTTGGCGAACATCGCCTCGATCCCCGACCAGTCGAGTTCCAAACCCACGAGGCGTCGCGCGGGGCCGCCGGCGGCGCGCTCGGCGAGCAGCGCCCGCCGGCCCGTGAAGCCGCCGGGCTTGTCCAGCTTGACCAACCGGCCGAAGCCGATCTCGAACGGGGAGTAGTTCTGCTCGGGGGCGATCGCGTGCCGCGCGCTGGTGTACTCGGCCTCGATCAGGATCAGCCCGGCCTCCACGCGTGCGACGTCCATCGCGCGGATCCCGGCCGGATGGATCCCGAAGGGCTCGCCGGCGGCGAACACCGCGTCCCACACCGCGAGCGCGTCCGCGGCGGGGATCCACAGCTCGTAGCCGCGGTCGCCCGTGTAGCCGGTCCGGGTGACGCTCACGTCGACGCCGCCGATCGTCCCGCGCCGATGCCCGAAGTACGGGACGTCGGTCCAGTCCGCGCCGGTGGCGGCTTCGAGGACCTCGCGGCTGAGCTTGCCTTGCAGAGCGAGTGCGGCCAGGTCCTCGGAGATGTCGGCGACCTCGACGTCGAGCCCGGTCGCGTTCAGCTCGAACCACCGGTAGCAGGGATCGGCGGCCGTGATCCGGAACTCCTCGGGGCCGAGCCGGGTGACGGTGCCGTCGTCCAGCACCTTGCCGTCCTCGTCGCACCAGGGCGTGTACAGGACGCGGTCGACGCGCAGGCTGGCCATATCGCGGGTCATCACGCGGTCCAGCAGGCGGACGGCGTCCGGTCCGGCGATCCGGTACTTGTACAGCGGGCTCGTGTCGATCACGACGGCCGCCTCACGGATCGCGGCGTATTCGATGTCGTGGAAGTCGGCGTACACCTGCGCGGATAGGTAGCCGGACCACTCGCCCCAGGCATGCTTGCGGTTCAGCGCCTCCTGGCGCGGATAGAACGCGGTCCCGAGCGACACGGTCCCTCCTTCGTCCGGCGGAGCCTACGGCAGCCCGCGAGACCCCGTCCGGGGAGGGTTGACCTCAGGTCAAGGCCGTGTTGGCTGGCCTCGGAGGCCACGGCTAGCATGCCCGAACGGTTCCGGCGGAGGGCTGGTGGGCATGGCGGAGCGGTACGACGCGATCGTGATCGGCGGCGGGCACAACGGACTGGTGAACGCCGCGTACCTCGCCCGCTCCGGCCTCAAGGTCCTGGTGCTGGAACGGCGACCGATCCTCGGTGGCGCGACCCTGACCGAGGAGATCGTGCCCGGCTACCGGTTCTCGGTCTTCTCCTATGTCGTCTCACTGCTCCGGCCGGAGATCATCCGCGAGCTCGAGCTGCCGAAGCACGGCCTGGAGATCCTGCCGCTGGACGGAACGATCACCCCGCTCGAGGACGACTACCTCTGGCGGGTGAACGATCACGGGAAGACGGTCCGCGAGCTGCGGCGATGGTCGCTGAACGACGCCGAGGCCTACGAGGAGTACGGCCCGCTGATGGCCGAGATGGGCCGGTTCATCAAGCCGATCCTGGCGATCCCACCGCCCGACCCGGGCAAGCTCTCGCCGTTCGAGTGGTTGCCGCTCACGCCGCTCGCCAAGCAGTTCCGCGACCTCCCTCGGCGCCTGCAGACGACGTTCATCCAGTTGATGACGATGTCGGCGGCCGACTTCCTGGACCAGTGGTTCGTGACGGAGCCGCTGAAGGCCACGATGAGTGCGAGCGGCATCATCGGGACGTTCCAGGGCCCGCGCTCGCCCGGCACCGCCTACGTCCTGTTGCACCACTACATGGGCGAGATCGACGGCGCGTTCCGCGCCTGGGGGGTGCCGCGGGGCGGGACCGGCGCGATCGCCTACGCGATCGCCGACGCCGCGCTCGCCGCCGGCGTCACGATCCGGACCGAGGCGCCGGTCGCGCGGGTGCGGACCGACGGCACCCGTGCCACGGGCGTGGTCCTGGCTTCGGGCGAGGAGATCGCGGCCGACGTCGTGATGTCCTCGCTCGATTCGCGGCAGACGTTCATCCACCTGCTGGACGACGGGGTGCTGGAGCCAGGCTTCCGCGACGAGGTGCTCCGCTACAAGTACCGGGGCTCCTCCGGCAAGGTGAACCTGGCGCTCGACGGCCTGCCGGAGCTCGCGTGCAAGCCCGGCACCGGGGAGTGGCTGCGCGGCGCGATCTCGATCAGCCCCTCGCTCGACTACATCGAGCACGCCTACGACGACGCGAAGTACGGCCGGCCGTCGCGGCGTCCCTACGTCGACATCATCATCCCGACGCTCGTCGATCCCACGATGGCGCCGCCCGGCAAGCACGTGATGAGTTGCTTCGTCCAGTACGCCCCGTACCACCTGGCCGACGGCGCGGTGTGGGACGACGCGGCGCGCGAGGCGTTCGGCCAGAACGTGATCGACACGCTGGAGGAGCGGTTCCCGAACATCCGCCAACTGATCGTCGGCGCGCAGTTCGTCACCCCGAAGGACATCGAGGACATCACCGGGCTGACCGAGGGCAACATCTTCCAGGGCGAGCTCTCGCTGGAGCAACTCTTCTTCAACCGGCCCGTGCCCGGGTGGTCGCGGTATCGGACCCCCGTCGCGAACCTGTGGATGTGCGGCTCGGCCACGCATCCCGGCGGCGGCATCATGGGTGCGCCGGGCCGGATCGCCGCGCTCGAATACCTGAAGGAGAAGCGGAAGGGACGGCGCGCCGCCTGATGGCCCGGCGGATCGACGCCGTCGTCGTTGGCGCCGGGCACAACGGCCTGGTGACGGCGGCGCTCCTCGCGAAGGCGCACAAGCACGTCGTCGTCCTCGAGCGCGCCGAGCGCGCCGGCGGGATCCTGCGTGGTTCCGAGCCGGCAACCGGGTTCCGCGCCCCCGGCCTGATCCACACGGTCGGGCGACTGCGGTCCTCCGTGGTGAAGGAGCTGCGTCTGGATCGGTTCGGGTTCGGGGTGATCGCGCCCGACGTTCGGCTGCACGCGCCGATGCCGGACGGCTCCGCGGTGACGTTCTGGGGCGACCCGGCGCGCACCGCCGAGGAGCTCCGGGCGAGGAGCGCCCACGACGCCGACGCGTTCGGCGGGTTCGACGCGAAGATCCGGGCGATCGCGAGCTTCCTCGCGTACGTGCAGGTCGCGACGCCGCCGGATCCGGCCTCGCCGTCGCTCGCCGACGCGATCATGGGGCTGAAGCTCGGCAAGGCGTTCCGCGACCTCGGCGCGCGGACCGGCCGCGAGGCGATCCGTTCGCTGCCGATGGCGGTCGCCGACCTCGTGCAAGAGGTGTTCGAGGAGGAGGCCGTGCGTGGCCCGCTGGCGACCCGCGGGGTCCTGTACACCGCGATGGGCGCGTGGGCGACCGGCACCGCCCAGGTGTTCCTGAACGACTCCGCCGGAACCGACGGCGGCGCCGCCGGCACGGCGGTGTTCGCGCGCGGCGGCACCGACGCGCTCGCGGACGCGCTCGAGGCCGCGGCGACCAGCCTCGGCGTTGAGATCCGCACCGGCGCCGAGGTCGTCTCGATCCGCACGAAGGGTCCGCGTGTCGTCGGCGTCGGCATCGCCGACGGCACCGAGATCGACGCGCCGATCGTGGCGTCGGGTGCGGACCCGAAGCGGACGTTGCGGCTGCTCGATCCGGTCGCGGTCGGGCCGACGACCCTGTGGCGCGGCGAGAACCTGCGCCAGCCCGGCGCGATGGCGCGCGTGAACTTCGCGCTCGGCGGGGTGCCGGCGTTCGCCGGCGGCGACGAGGAGCGCCTGCGCGGCCGGATCGTGCTCGCCCCCTCGATCGACGCGGTGGAACGGGCGATGGACGCGGTCAAGTACGGCCACGTCAGCGAGGAGCCCGTGCTGGAGGCGACGATCCCGTCGCTGACGGACCCGTCGCTCGCCCCCGAGGGGAAGCACGTGATGAGCGTGGTGTTCCAGGCCGCGCCGCGCCACCTGCGCGAAGGCTCATGGAGCACCGAGCGCGACCGGGTCGGCGACCTCGCGGTGAAGGCCCTGGAAGCGTGCGCGCCCGGCTTCGGCGAGCTGGTGGAGGCGCGTGAGGTGATCACGCCGGAGGACATGGAGGAGCGCGACGGCCTGACCGGCGGCGACGTGCAGCACGCCGAGCCGGCGCTCGACCAGTTCTTCGCGTGGCGGCCCATGCTCGGCGAGGCGCGGTACCGCTTCCTGTTCGACGGCCTGTACCTGTGCGGATCTGGCGCGCATCCCGGCGGCGGCATCACCGGCGGCCCCGGCGCGAACGCGGCCCGGCGGATCTTGAAGGACGGCGCCGGCTGAGCGGACCCGGTCCGCTCGCGCTGGTGGGCGGTGACGAGCTGCACCCCGGCAACGAAGACCAGGATCGCGTGCTGGTGGCCGCGGCGGGCGGCGGCCCGGCCTACGTCGTGGCGACGGCCGCCGCACGGCACCGCCCGGAGCTCGCCGTGGCGAACGCCCGCCGCTGGTTCGGCTCGCTCGGGCTCGACGTGGAGGAGCTCCCGGCCACGACGAAGCGGCATGCGCGGTCGACCGAGATCGCCGAGCGCGCGCGGGCCGGGCGGTTCTTCTACCTGGTCGGCGGCGATCCGGGCATCGTGCCCGACGTGCTGGCCGGCTCGCCGGTGTGGGAGGCGATCGTGGCCGCTTGGCGGGCCGGCGCGGCCCTGGGCGGCTCCTCCGCCGGCGCGATGGCGCTCGGAGCGTGGACCTTGATCCGCGATCGGGTGCCCGGCGACGACCGCCGCCGGTACCGGCCGGCGCTGGACCTGGTGCCGCGGCTCGCGGTGGTCCCACACCTCGAGACGTTCGGCGGCCGGTGGGTCGACGGGGCGCTGGCGGCGATGCCGATGCCGGATGCGATCCTCCTCGGGCTCGGCGAACGGACGGCCGCGCTGCACGCCGACGGCGCATGGCGGGCGTTCGGTCCCGGCGCGGTCGAGGTGATCACGGCGGCGGGTCGTCGGTCTTTCGCGGCCGGCGACGCGATCGAGGGGCTCCCGGCGCCGGGGTGACCCGGCCGGGCCGGTGTGGGAAGCTCCGCGCCGATGAGCGACCCGCCCGACTTCCGCCTCGAGCGCAGCGAGCTCCGCTCCGAGGACGAGTTCACCGAGTTCTCGAACACCGACCTGCCGTACTACGCGGACTGGCACGGATCGTTCGACAAGCTCCCGTGGGCCACCGACGACGACGCGCTCGCGGCCGCCCACGCCGACGTCGCGATCGTCGGCGCGCCGTTCGACGAGGGGACGTCGGCCCGGCCGGGCGCGCGCTTCGGCCCCCGGTCGATCAGGATGGCGCCGACCGTCTGGAGCCCCGAGTACGCGTGGTCGCTCCAGCTCGACACCGCGCCGTACGAGGTCCTCACGGTGGTCGACGCCGGCGATGCCCCGATCGTGCCGACGCGCTTCGAGCGCGCGCTCCGCGTGATCCACGAGAAGGTGTTCCGGGTCGCGAGCGCCGGGCCGATCCCGGTCGTGCTCGGCGGCGATCACGCCATCACGTATCCGAGCGCCGCCGCCGTGGCGCGCGCCGTGTGGCCTCGCCGGGTCGGGATCGTGCACTTCGACGCGCACGCCGACACCGGCCAGGACCAGTGGGGCAACCTCTACGGCCACGGCACACCGATGCGCCGGCTGATCGAGGAGGGCTGGGTGGCCGGCCGGAACTTCGTGCAAGTCGGCCTGCGCGGCTACTGGCCGGAGCAGGAGACGCTCGCGTGGATGCGCGAACAGGGGATGCGCTGGCATCCGATGGTCGAGCTCGAGGAGCGGGGGAGCGAGGCGGTGATCGCCGACGCGATCGCGGAGGCGCTCGACGGCCCCGACTGCATCTACCTTTCCGTCGATATCGACGTCGTGGATCCGGGCATGGCGCCCGGCACCGGGACGCCGGAAGCCGGCGGGATGCTCTCGCGCGAGCTGCTGCGCGCGGTCCGGCAGATCGTCGGGCGTGTCGATCTGGTGGGGATGGACGTCGTCGAGGTCGCGCCCGCCTACGACCACGCCGAGATCACGGCGCTCCTCGCGCACCGGGTCGTGATGGAGGCGATCAGCGCGCTCGCCGCGAAGCGCCGATGAGCGACCACGACCGGGAGATCGCCGACAACCGCAAGCTCTGGGACGCCTGGACCCCGATCCACACCTCCGGCGACTTCTACGACGTCGCCCGCTTCCGCGACGATCCGAACGACGTACGGATCGAGCCGTGGGAACGCGAGGAGGTCGGCGACGTCACCGGCAAGAGCGTGCTGCACCTCCAGTGTCACTTCGGGCTCGACACCCTCTCGTGGGCCCGGCTCGGCGCGGCCGCGGTGACCGGCGTCGATTTCAGCGAGCCGGCGATCGCGTTCGCGCGGGA
>DATHCP010000097.1:0-22296 GCA_035490535.1 Actinomycetota bacterium | reverse complement strand
CGCGGGCTCTACGTCCGCGGTCTGGGGGGCGGGCAGGTGAACCCCGCGACCGGCGATTTCGTGTTCGGGGTCTCGGAGGGGTACCTGATCGAGGACGGGCACGTCTCGACCCCGGTGCGCGGCGCGAACCTGATCGGCCGGGCGATCGAGGTGATGTCCTCGGTCGATGCCGTGGGCAGCGACTTCGAGACCTGGGAGGGCGTCTGCGGCAAGGACGGCCAGGGCGCGCCGGTCGGCAGCGGCTCCCCGACGTTGCGGATCGGGCGGATCACGGTGGGAGGCACCGGTGCCTGAGCTGCGCGAGCTGGTCCGTGCCGCCGTGGACGCGGCCGCGCCGGGCGAGCAGGTGGAGGCCTACGCGGAGGAGTCGCGCCACACCGAGGTGAAGGCGCTCCGTGGCGAGGTCGAGGGGATGACGTTCGCCGAGTCGCGCGGCGTCGGGGTTCGCGTGATCGCCGACGGCCGGCTCGGCTACGCGTGGGCGGCCGATCCCTCCCCTGAGGAGGTCGTGGCCACCCTCGAGCGGGCCCGCGCGAACGCGGCGCTCGCCGAGCCGGACGAGCACCACGGGCTCCCCGAGGCGCAGCCGGCGCCGGCCCTCGATGGCCTCTTCGATGGGTCCAGCGCGGCCACGCCCGTGCAGGACAAGGTCGACCTCGCGCTCGAGCTGGAGCGCTACGCGATCTCGCGCGATCCCCGCGTCTCGAAGCTCGATCTCGCGCAGGTCGGCGACGCGGTGAGCTCGATGGCGATCGCCTCGACGGCCGGCGTCGAGGCCGGCTACGCGCGCACCGATGCGTGGGTGGTCGTGGTGACGCTCGCCGTCGATGGGGACGAAACCCAGACCGGCTTCTCCTACGCGATCGAGCGCGGGCTCGGCGGGCTCGCGTGGCAGCCCATCGCCGAGGAGGCGGTCGATCGCGGCGTGCAGATGCTCGGCGCCGTGAAACCGCCGACCGCGAAGCTGCCCGTCGTGCTCGATCCCTTCGCGGCCTCCAGCTTCCTCGGCGTCCTCGCCGGCGCGCTGAACGCCGAGAACGTGCTGAAGGGCCGCTCGTTGTTCGCGGGCCGGATCGGCGAGGAGGTCGGATCGGCGGCGGTGACGCTCGTGGATGACGGCCGCCGCGCCGATGGCCCGGGCTCGTGCCCGTTCGACGACGAAGGCGTACCGAGCGGCCGCACCGAGCTGTTCCGCGCCGGCACGCTGGAGGCCTACCTGCACGACACGTACACCGCGCGCCGCACCGGCGATGGGCAGCGCTCGACCGGCAACGCGAAGCGCGCCGGCTACCGCTCGACGCCGGGGGTCGGCACGTCGAACTTCTACCTCGAGGAGGGCACGCCGTCGTTCGATGAGCTCCTGGCGCAGGCCGACGGCGGCGTCCTGATCATGGACGTGACGGGCGTGCACTCGGGCGCGAACCCGATCAGCGGCGAGTTCAGTGTCGGCGCGACCGGTCGCCGGATCGCCGGCGGCGAACTCGGGGAGCCGCTCCGTGAGATGACCATCGCCTCGACGCTTCCGGACATGCTGCGTGCCGTGACGGCGGTCGGCAGCGACCTCCGCTTCTTCTCGAGCGTGGGCACCCCATCGGTCCTGATCAGCGAGATGACGCTGGCCGGCGTCTGAGGATCAGATCGTCGCCGAGCGCACGCCGGCGGCGATCAAGCCGAGCACCAGGGCGGCCACCGCCAGCCGGTAGAGCATGAAGATCAGGAAGTCGTGCCGGCGCAGGTAGCGCAGCAGGAACCAGATCACCACGAAGCCGCTGATCGCCGACGCGACGAAACCCCAGAAGAACTGCGGCCCGTACCCGTGCAGGCCCGTGTGCGCCGCGTCGATCGCCTTCGAGACACCGGCGCCCGCGATGATCGGCATCGCCAGCAAGAACGAGAACCGCGCCGAGGACTCCCGGTCCAGGCCGATCAACCTCGAGGCCGTCAGCGTCACGCCCGAGCGGGAGACCCCGGGTTGCAGCGCGAGCGCCTGTGCCGTGCCCAGGAACAGCCCGGTGCGCGGCCCGATCGTGTCGTAGTTCCGGTCGCTGCGACACACGCGGTCGACCACGTACAGCACCACGCCGAACACCGCGAGCATCACCGCGATCAGCCAGGGCTGACCGAGCTTGTCCTCGATCGTGCTCTCGAAGAGCGCGCCGGCGATCGCGCCGGGGATCGTGCCGATCACCAGCGCCCACGCGAGCTTCTCGTCGACGGACCCGATCGAACGGCGCCGGATCGACGCGAACCACGCCTTCACGTAGCGCACGACGTCGGACCAGAAGTAGATCAGCGCGCCCACGAGCGTGCCGAGGTGCAGCGCGACGTCGAACGTCTTGTTCAGCGCGGGGTCCTGAACGATCGTCCAGCCGAACAGCCACGGCACGAGGATCAGGTGTCCGCTGCTAGAGACCGGCGCGAACTCGGTGATGCCTTGAACCAGGCCGAGCACGATCGCCTGGAAGATCGTCACGCGGATCCCTTCTGGTCGGGAGGCGCGGCGAGTCTATCCGGCGCCTCCATCCGGGAGAACCGCCGATCGGACCGATCCCGATGGAGATGCTGTGACGACGACGGCGGCGCCGCGCACGACGAGCGCGAGCGATCCGGTGGCGTCGGCCTCGACGAGTTGCCGCGCCGTGGCAGGGTCGACGGCGAGCGTCACGCGCGTGCCGCGATCCGATCCCAGGCCCGACGCGTCGGCATCCCCGATCCGCAGGATCCGCAGGTCCTCGCCGGCGAGCGTCGTGAACGGCCGCGCGCCGCCGAACGTCGCGTAGGCGTCGACGCGATCGATGGGGGAGAGCCCGTCCGGGATCGAGGCGAACGTCGCCGTCACGGCCACCTGTCCCAGGGCGACGCCGCCCGAGAGGAGGCTCGCGGCCACGCGCGTCCGCGTGAGGATCTCACCGGCGCCGATCGCGCCGGTCGTGACCCGGCCGACCACGTCCCCGGTCGCGGTGAGCGTCCCCGGCGGCACGGCCGCCGCCGGCAACCCGGCGACCCGGACGTCCCCGGGCCCAAGCGTCTGACCAGGCGGGAGGGCGCGTGCGGCGACGACGACCGGGAGGGTGGCGCCGCCGGCGCCGCCGGCGCCGCCGCCCGCCGCGCGAGCGCCCTGGGCCCGTACCAGCACGAACGACGCGACCGCGCAGACCCCCGCGAGCGCGAGGAAGACCTTCGAGGATGTCGGCAGCCGGCGCCGGAGCGAGAACGTCCGCATCCGGGCGAACCTACGCGCCCGGCCCGTTCCCGAGCCGTGACGCGGCTCACGTCAGTCGACGGGACGCAGGTGATCGCGCCGGGGATCCAGCGGCATCGAGCGGATCCGGAAGTCCTCGAGCGCGTCGCGACCCACGATCAGCGACACCGCCTCGCGGATCCGCTCGGCCGTCTGGTCGGGGTCCTCCTCCGAGACGAACGCCAGCTCGATGCGGACGAGGCTGCGGGCCACCGCTCAGTCGCCCCCGGAGCCGCCGAGCGCCGTCGCGCACGAACAGCCGGACCGGTCGGTCGGAACCCCGGGGATCGCCGCGAACAGGAGGTTCCGCAAGGCATCGATGTTCTCCTCGAAGACCTTCAGCACCTCCGCGTGCGAGACCGGCGCGATGTCGTCGACGCCGACGTCGTAGTCGGTGACGAGGGCGACGTTCGCGAAGCAGAGCTCCGCCTCCTTGGCTAGGGTGACCTCGGGGAACTGCGTCATGCCGATCACGTCGCCCCCGGCCTGCGCGAACATCTTCGACTCGGCGCGCGTGGAGAATCGCGGCCCCTCGATCACCGCCATCGTGCCGCCGTCCCGGAACGCGATCGCCTGCTCCGAGGCCGCGTCCAGCAGCGTCGACCGCAGCACCGGGCAGTACGGATCGGCGAAGGAGACGTGCGTCGTCGTCGGCCCGTCGAAGAACGTGTTCTCGCGGCTCTTCGTGAAGTCGATCGCCTGGTCGCACACCACGAAGGTCCGCGGCTCGATGTCGCGCCGCAGCGATCCGGCCGCCGACGGCCCGAACAGGCGCGTCACGCCGAGCTCCTTCATCGCCCAGACGTTCGCGCGGTACGGCACGCGATGCGGCGGGAACTCGTGGTCGCGGCCGTGCCGGGGGATGAACGCGACCCGGCGGTCGCCGACCGAGCCGACCGTCACGGGCGCCGCGGGCGCGCCGTACGGCGTCTGCACCTCGATCTCCTCCGGGTCCTCGAGGAAGGCGTAGAACCCGGACCCCCCGAACACGCCGATCTCCGCGACATTCACGAGCCCGACCCCCCCTTCTTCGATCCGGATCCCGATCCCGTTCCCGACGATCCCGATCCCGCGGAGGACGACGACCCCTCGTCCTTCTTGGAGGTCGTGCCGCCGCCGGAGGGGGAGCCGTCCTTCTTCCCGGTGTCCTTCTCCTTCCCCGAGGCGGCCTGGGAGCGCTTCTTCCCGTGGTCGGTCGCGTAGAACCCGGAACCCTTGAACGTGATCGCCGGTGGCGTGAACACCTTGCGGAGCTCGCCCCCGCAGTCGGGGCAGGAGGTCAGCGGATCGTCGTGGATCGAGCGGACGACCTCGAACCGGTGGCCGCAGGCCTTACAGACGTATTCGTACGTTGGCATCCGGGCGCCAAGTCTACCGACGCACCCTCGCGTGTCGGTCGTTCGGCGGGCGCCGTGGCCCGGGCGTCCTAGCTCGGGCGAGGGCTGGCGCGCCCGCGCGGGGATGCGTATCGTTCGCGTCCCGTGGGAACCAGAGGGCACGTGAAGGTTCGCAAGGGCGTGATCCCCGCGGCGGGGCTCGGCACGCGGTTCCTCCCCGCCACGAAGGCACAGCCGAAGGCGATGCTGCCCGTCGTCGACACGCCCGCGATCCAGCTGGTGGTCGAGGAGGCGGTCCGGGCCGGGATCGAGGACATCCTGATCGTGACCGGCCGCGGCCAGACCGCGATCGAGGACCACTTCGACCGCAGCATCGAGCTCGAGCAGTTCCTGGAGTCGAAGGGCAAGTTCGACGAGCTGAAGAAGATCCGGCAGATCTCCGACATCGCCGAGATCCACGTGATCCGGCAGAAGGAGGCCCTCGGCCTGGGGCACGCCGTGGCGGTGGCGGAGGCGCACGTCGGCGATGAGCCGTTCGCCGTCCTGCTCGGCGACGACCTGATCCATCCGTCGGTGCCGCTGCTCCCCGAGATGCTTCGGGCACACGACACGTTCGGCCGCAGCGTGATCGCGGCGATGGAGGTCAGCCGCCGCGAGATCTCGATGTACGGCTGCATCGACCCCGAGCCGGTGGACGAGCACCTGGTGCGGATCGTCTCGATCGTCGAGAAGCCGGCCGAGACCGAGGCGCCGTCGAACCTCGCGGCGATCGGCAGGTACGTGTTCACGCCGGAGATCTTCGACGCGCTCCGCCGCACCGCGCCGGGAGCCGGAGGCGAGATCCAGCTCACCGATGCGATCAACGCGCTCGCGCACGAGCAGGCGATCTACGCCTACGTGTTCGAGTCGGGCCGCTACGACGTCGGCAACCCGCGCGACGCGCTGCGCGCCACGGTCGAGCTCGCGGCCGGCCGTGAGGACCTCGGCCCGGAGTTCCGGGCCTGGCTGGCGGAGTTCGTGGTCCGCGAGAAGCTCGTCTGAATCCGATGCGCCCGCGGCCGTGGAGCGGCTGGGGCGATCTGCCGCGCCTGCAAGCGATCGCTGCCGAGGGAACGCGCGACGCCCCGGAACGCGGGTACGTGCATCCCGGCGACGTCGCATGGTGGCTGGGCTGGCATCCGCGGCGCACGATCCCGGACGCGGCGATCGCGATCGTCGAGGATGGAGGCCGGGTGGCGGGCTGGGTCCTCGACGACGACGGCGATGTGCGCGAGTACGTCGATCCCACGCTGCTCGACACGCCGGGGCACGACGCGTTCGCCGCGGTCGTCGACGCCTGGCTCGCGGCGCGCGGGGGTCGGCACGATCGCTGGGCCGACGACACCGACGTGGCGGCGATCGCGCGGCTGATCGAGGCCGGCTACGTCCGGACCGACGACGGCACGTGGTGCTTCGAACGCGATGAGCTCGGCGCGCCCCCCGACGCCGGCGACGTCCGGCCGGTCGCGACCGACGACGATGTGCGCGCCCGCGCCACGGTGACGTTCGCGGCGTTCTCGAACCCGCCGCCGTTCGACGCCTACCTCCGGGCGTACCGGGGGTTCGTCGCCTCGCCGGCCTATCCGGCAGGGTGGGATCTGGTGTGCCGGACGCCGGTGGGCGAGCCCGCCGCGTGCTGCATCGCCTGGCCGGACCCGGTGAGCGGCCGCGGCAACTTCGAGCCGGTCGGCACGCACCCCGACCGGCAGCGCCAGGGGTACGGGCGCGTCGTGATGGCCGAGGGGTTGCGCCGGCTGGCGACGGCAGGGATGTCCGGCGCGATCGTGCGGACGACCGTGGGCAACCTGCCGGCCGAGGGGTTGTACCGCTCCCTCGGGTTCACGCTGCGACGGACGTGGCACACGTATCGCCGTGCGCCGGGTGACGGATAGACTGCGCGCATGAGCGAGCGCCAGATCCACGATCACGATTCCGCGGAGGGGCTCGTGCCGGTGGACGAGGCGCGACGCGCCGTCCTGTCCCGGATCGAACCGCTGCCGCCGCTGCAGATGCCGCTCACCGACGCCTACGGCTGCGTGACCGCCGAGGACGTGATCTCCCGCGTGTCGCTGCCGGAGTTCGCGTCCTCCGCGATGGACGGGTTCGCGGTCCGGGCCTACGACGTCGCCGACGCGACCCCCGGAGGACCGGCCGAGTTGAAGATCGTGGGGCGATCCGAGATGGGCAAGCGCCCGGAGGCCACGGTCGGCATGGGCGAGGCGGTCAAGATCGCGACCGGCGCCCCGATGCCCGGCGGCGCCGACGCGGTGGTCGCGGTCGAGAACGCCGAGGAGGACGACGGGCTCGTCCGGCTGTTCCAGCCCGCCGGCGAGGGGCAGCACGTCCGACCGCGCGGCGAGGACGTCCAGGAGGGCGACCTGCTGGTGCCCAAGGGGCGCCGCCTTTCGGGCGCCGAGCTCGGCCTGCTGGCGAACGCCGGCATCCCGCACCCGCTCGTGCACCCGCGGCCGCGCGTGATCGTGTTGTCGACCGGCGATGAGCTGATCCCGCCGACCGAAACGCCGTCGTTCGGCCAGGTCCGCGACGCGAACGCCTACACGTTGTTCGGCGCGCTCCGCGAGGTCGGAGCGATCCCCGTGCTCGCCGGCATCGTCCGGGACGACCCCGACTCACTGAAGGAGACGGTGTTCAGCTTCGAGATCCAGGCCGACGCGTTCGTGTCCTCGGGCGGGATCTCGGTGGGCGAGCGCGACGTGGTGAAGGCCGCCTTCTTCCGGCGGGGCGACATCGAGTTCCGCAAGGTCGCGATGCAGCCCGGCATGCCCCAGGGCTTCGGGTTCATCGAGGGCAAGCCGTTCTTCGGTCTGCCGGGGAACCCGGTCAGCGTGTTCGTCAGCTTCGAGATGTTCGTGCGTCCCGCGCTGTTGCGGATGATGGGTCGGACGCAGCTCGGGCGGCCCGAGGTGCGTGCGCGCCTGACGGGGGAGATCCGCGGCCCGAAGGGGAAGACCGTCTTCGTGCGGGTCGAGGTCTCGCGCGGGCCCGAGGGGTGGACCGCCACGCCGACGGGCGGCCGCGGCTCGAACCTGCTGTCCACGATCTCGCGGGCCAACGGCCTGGCCGTGCTCCCGGCCGGCGTCGAGTCGGCCGGGGAAGGTGACCCGATCCGCGTCCTGCTGTTCCGCGCCTCCGAGGACTGAGGTGCCCGAGCAGGCCGGCCAGGCCGGCGCCGACGGGATCACCCGGATCGTCGAGGTCGGCGCCAAGCCGGAGACCGCCCGCGAGGCCGTCGCCGAGGCCTGGCTCGTGACCACCCCCGAGGCCGTCGCCCAGCTCCGGGCCGGCACGAAGAAGGGCGCCCCGCTCGAGACCGCGAAGATCGCCGGGGTGATCGGGGTCAAGGAGACCCCGCGGCTGCTGCCGCACTGCCATCCGATCCGGGTCACCGGTTCCGAGGTCGAGATCGAGCCCGAGGAGGGCACGGGCCGGATCCGGGTGCGGACCACCGTCCGGGCCGTCGACCGAACCGGGGTCGAGATGGAGGCGCTGACCGCGGCCACCGTGGCGGCGCTGTCCCTGTACGACACCGCGAAGGCGTTCGACCGCTCGGCCCGGATCGAGGGGGTCCGCCTGCTCTCGAAGTCCGGCGGGAAGTCGGGCGACTACCGCGCCGACCCCGCCTGAACGCCCGGCGAACGCCCGGGAACGGCCCGCCGACCGAATCACACGGATGTACTTTGCCGGCACTACATGTGGTGCTAGCGTCCCCAGCCAGCCTAGATGTTGTGTCGACCGGGGTTCGACGGACAGGAGGCCTTGCCGGGTGGAGTGGCTGCTCCTGGGCGGGTTATGCATCATGTGGGCCGCGTTCTTGATCCCGACCGGGCGCCGCGCGAAGTCGCGGAAGGCCTCGGTCGATGAGTTCGAACACGGGATGGAGCTGTTGGCGCAGGCGGAGGTTCACGGAACCACGGGGCGGTGGATCGTCACCCCCCGCAAAGGCGTCCGCTTCCTCGGTCCCCAGGAACGGCAGCGGTCCCGGGCCCGTGAGCGCCGCCGCAAGGTCTTCGTCGTCCTGCTGGACGCGATCGTCCTGTCGTTCCTGATCGGCATCGTGCCGCCGCTGCGCGTCGCGTGGTACCTCAGCGCCGGGCTCGCGGCGCTGCTGGTGGTCTACGTCTGGCTGCTGGTGTCGATCAAGGCGCGGGAGTCCCGGCCGCACGAGCGCACGCGCGCCGCCGCGGTGCCCGAACGGCCTCGGGCGAGCCCGGCGCCGCGGTTCGTCGCCGACGGCGCGACCGCCGTCCCACGGCCCACGTTCAACGGGCTCGGCGCGATCCAGCACGATCCTGTGCACGTCGTCGTGAAGCCGGCTCCGGCCCCCGCCTCCGTCGCTGCCTCCGCTGGCGCCTGAGCGGCGCGTGGATCTCGAGCCCCTCGCCGACGCGCTCCACGGCCGCTTCGATGCGAAGACCGCGGCGCGCGAGCGAGCGTTGCCGGCCGCTCGCCGCTCGATCCGCAACTCCGCGAACGCGATCCGAGCGATCCATCGCGGCGAGCTGGACGGCGCGGCCGAGCTGATCGCGGCCTCGCGCGCCGCGCTCGACGAGGGCCTGGAGGCGGTCCGTGACCAGCCCGACGTCCGCTTCGCCGGCTACCTGCTCGATGCGGAGAAGGAGTACGCGGAGGCGAACCTCACGTACGCGCTGGTCGCCGAGCAGCCGTTCCCCCCGCCCGAGGAGCTCGGCGTCGGCGATGCGCCGTACCTGAACGGGATGGCGGAGACGATCGGCGAGGGGCGCCGCCGGATCCTCGACCTGCTCCGCACCGGCGACGTCGCGACCGCCGAACGCACGCTCGCGGTCCTCGAGGATCTCTACGGCCTGCTCGTGACGATCGACTATCCCGACGCGATCACGATGAACCTTCGCCGTTCCACCGACGTGGCCCGTTCCCTGATCGAGAAGACGCGCGGCGACCTGTCGATCGCGTTCGTTCAGCGGGATCTGCACGACGCGCTCGAGCGCCACGCGCGCACGCTCGAGCCGGATGCGTGAGCCCTCGGGGGGCGTCGGAACCCTCTGCTACGCTGGGCCGATCCACGGGGGTGTAGCTCAGCCCGGTAGAGCACTGCCTTCGCACGGCAGGGGTCAGGGGTTCAAATCCCCTCACCTCCACCCGCGGCCTTTGGTCCCCAGTAAAGGTGGGTGAATCCAAGACGCGCCAGCGTCTGCGGCCCAGCGATCCTGGTCGACCTAGCCGTTCTTCTGAATCGTCGAGGTCGCGAGCTGCAGAAGCTCCTCGTCGCTGGCGTGAGCGACGAGGTTGACATCCTGGCCGCCTGCAACGAACTCGATCAATCCGGGTGTGCCCTCGGTCGACCCATCGACCCATGTCGACTCATCGTCGGGGACGAGGAAGGCGGGCACGCCAGCCACTGTGACGACTCGTGCTTCGCCCTTGCTCGACGATGAGAACTCCTTCGCCATCTCCTCGTAGCGGTCCCGAGCGGCCCCTTGGTCCAGCATCTCCTTGTCAGACGGAGCTGACCGAAGGAAGGTGCCGCTCGCGTAGTCGATCTCGACCGCCGGCGAGCTGCTCCCAGCCTGGACCCAAACGCGCGTGATGGTTGCGTCGGAGGCTGAAGGGTCTTGCGGTCGAGGATAAGCCGACAGGTCCGCTGGAGTCGCAGCGTCCGCCTCGCTGAGGCTGTCGAACTCTTTCGCATCCACGAAGGGCATCCCATTCGGGCCGGGAACGCTGTTCCCACTTCCGGCCAAGGAGTGACCCGGCTGTGGCGCGGGCGGAGTTGCTCCGTGTAGTCGAGCGAACGAGAAGACCACGGCGACCGTCGCTCCAAGACCGACCCCGACTGCGATGGCGGCGATCCCTGAGCGACGCATCTTCCATCCCCCGTCTAAAGGCAACTGGGAGAGACGTAGGGTCCGGGCTGCGACATGCGTATATGGTCGTCGACCCCACCGATCTTTCCCCCGTCGTAATAGCTGCTGCAGTCCAGCCAGACTTGGGCGAAGTCCCAAGGCTGCTCGCCGGTCCCCGTGATGTACTTCAGGCCGTCAAAGTCCTCGTACGCGGAGTCGGCAAGGGGAACGTGTTGCTCTGTGTTCGCAACGACGTTCCCCGCGTGCCATGAGGTCGTTCCAGTTCCAACGGGTGATCCGTCCAGATAGAACGTCCAGTGTCCATCGAGATTCGGATTCACAGCTCTCATCGAGTGCCGTATCGAGGTGTCGATAGCGACGGGAGGCCCCGACAGGCAGTTCTGCATCCCATTCACGAGCGTCGCCAGGACCATGAGATACGGCAGCTGCGGGTGTGTCGTGTCGATGTGGCACTTCTGATCGTTGTTCGGAACTATCTGCCACCCGATTTCCATCTGAGCGCCCGTGTCGTTGTAGACGATAAGGCTCGCCACCCGATTACATGCAACGTTCGCTCCACCGTTCGGCGCATTGTCGGGGTGGTTGTGGTCGAAGACAGCGAGGCTTGCGGATTTGACCCCGCGATGGCCGTTGGACCCTTGGGTCCAGGCGATGTTGTAGGTCCCTCCGCAGGGAACGGCTTCCGCGACCTTTGGGAGGAGGGACGACAACGCCGCTCCGAGAAGCAGGCCAAGGAGGAATCCAGCTAGACACTTGCGGATCATCGAACGCGAGCCGTACATGGTGGGGTTGAACGATAGAGCAATCGACCCAAGAGGGCAATCGCTGGCACAGCCCTCAGGATGTCGTAGCGCTCGTACCACCGATCGTGATCCGGAGAGAACCATGCTGCTTTTGACAGTGCGACGCCGAAGCGCTAGCCAGGCTGTGGGCGTTCTCCCGAGCCGCAGCGCTCCGCGCCCGACGGAAGGGGCGGTCATGGAAGATCTCAACCTCGTGCTGTACGTGGCGTCCTACGACGACGCCGGATCGGCGAAGGAGGACTTCGATTCGCTGAAGCATCTGGACGACACGGTCGTGGTCGCGTCCGTGGTGCTCGATCGCGACGCCGAGGGCGCCGTGAAGGTCCAGGAGCACGGCGGCGGACAGGTCGCGGCGGGGGCCACCCTCGGTGGGGTCGCCGGGCTGGTCGTCGGTCTGTTCGCTCCGCCGCTGCTCGCGGCGACGGCGGTCGGCGCGGTCGCCGGCGGCGTGGTCGGCAAGATCGCGAAGCACCACCAGGAGAAGGGGATCGCATCCAGCCTGGACGAGGCCGAGTGGCTACCGGCGAACTCCTCGGCGATCGTCGCGATCGTCGACGACCGGTACCTCGACAAGATCGATTCGGCGGTCGAGCATGCGTCCAAGAAGGTGAACAAGGCGATCGAGAAGGACGACTACGACGCGCTCGTGAAGGCGATCAACGAGGGCGGCGAGAAGGTCGTCGACGCGGTCGACTCGTAGCCGGAAGGGCTAGCGGAGCGCGGGGTCCGATGGGCTGTCGGGACGCGGCGGGAGCGCGCGCCCCGAGGCCCAGCGGACCGCCGTCGGTGTCAGCAGGCAGCCCAGCACGGTCAGCGCGAACCCGCCGCTGAGCCCGAGGAAGACCAGCGCCGGCCCCGGGCCGGGGCCGAGGTCCTTCGGCTGGCGGGCCACCTGCACGGCGTTGAACAGCGCGAAGAGCCCGAGCATCACGCCGAGGACCCACGCCCACTTCGTGCCCCGGATCAGCCCGATGCCGATCGTCAGCAGGACGATCGCGGCGACGCCGCCGATCACGAAGGGCCCGCGCGCGCTCGGGTCTGCCGCAGCGGCGGCGAGGGCGCCGAGCGCCGCGAGCGAGCCGAAGCCGACCAGGACCCAGCCCGCGACGGCGACACGGCGTGGCCGTCGGGGCGAAGGCATCGGTTGCTGGTTCAGGTGGCCGGTGGTCCGGATGCCGGCTTCGTGCCGCGGCTCGCCATGATCCGCTCGTAGGCCCACAGGATCACGACGGCGGCGATCACCGAGCCGATCCAGGCGATCCCGTGGTTCTTGAAGACCAGCTCCCACAGGTAGCCGCCGACGATCGCGGCGACCACGCCGAGCAGCATCGTCATCAGGATGTTCATCTGCTGCTTGCCGGGCAGGAGCAGGCGCGCGAGGGCGCCGATGATCAGCCCGACGATCAGGTACCAGAGCACATGGAAGAAGCTGACCTCCGCGACCATCCGTTCCCTCCCGATCGAGTCGTTCACTTTGGTGTACTCCGATGGTCCGGAGGCGACAACCGTCTCAGCGCGTGCGGCAGGAACCCGTGGCCGAAGGGTCGTTGAACGGGCTCCGGCGATGGGGGACCATCCTTCGGTTCCCCCCACGGAGAAGGGAAACCTGCGGTGGACAAGTCTCAGCTGCGGTACCCGGGCATCTACGCCGCCGTCGGCGGCATCGTCGCCCTGCTCGGCGTGTACGCGGGCTGGTTCACGGCGAACTACCCCGACGGCAGCAGCGCGCGCGTTCCGGCGACGGTCATCGCGGCCGGCCAGCTCGCCCTGTGGGCATCGGTCGCGACGTTCGCGTTCGGGGCGGCGTACGTGATCTTCGGTGACGAGAAGATCCGCAAGGCGATGGGCTCGCTCGTGGTGATCTGCTCGATGATCCTGTTGGTCGCCTGCATCTTCGGGTTCCTGCGGTTCCGCGTCGCGGTCCAGGACGCGTACGTGAACCACCAGATCCCGAACGCCGCGGCGGTGAACCCCGGTCGTTCGCTGGGGTTGTTCGTCTCGATGGCCGGCGCGATCTTCGCGCTCGCGGGCGGCGCCGCCACGCTGCGGCCCGGCGGCTACGTCGGCGAGCCGGAGCACGTGAGCCCCGAAGGCCCGCCCCGCATGGCGAACTAGCGCTCCGTAGACTCGCCGCGTGCGCATCGACGAACGCACGTGGTGGACGCGTCCGGGCCTCGAGATCCGCGGCGGCCGCCTGACGATCGCGGGCCGCGACGCCGAGGAGGTCGCGCGCGCCTCGGGCACGCCGGTCTACGTCTACGACCTGCCGCGGATCGTCGAGCAGGCCACGACGCTGCGGGACGCCATGGCGGGCGCCGGTCTCCGCGGGCTGGTGCGGCTGGCGTTGAAGGCGCAGCGCGATCCGGCCGTGCTGGCGTTCCTGCGGGAGCACGCGCCGTTCGTCGGGCTCGACGTGTGCTCCCCGGGTGAGATCGCGTGGGCCCGCGAGCACGGCTGGTCGCCGGCCGAGATCTCCTACACCGGCACGAACCTCTCGGATCGCGACGTGGCCGCGATCCTCGCGGCCGGCGTCCATCTGAACGTCGACCTGCTGAGCCAGCTGGACCGCGTGGGGCGCGCGGCGCCGGGCTCGACGGTCGGCCTGCGCGTGAACCCGCGGATCGGCGCGTCGTGGGGCGGCTCGGGGGAGACGCTCTACACCGGCCCACGGCCGACGAAGTTCGGTCTGTTCGCCGAGCAGCTGGACGAGGCGCTCGCGATCGCCGCACGGCACGACCTGACGGTCGACACGGTGCACGTCCACGTGGGCGACGGCTACCTCACCGACCAGCTGCCGGTGTTCGCCGAGACCGTGCGGCGTGTGGCGGGCATGGTGCGCACGCTCGTGGACGCCGGATGCCCGATCGCGGAGGTGAACACCGGCGGCGGCCTCGGCGTGCCGCAGCGCGCCGGTGACGCGCCGCTCGACGTCGACGTCTGGGCGGCGATCCTGGCCGAACACCTCGGCGGGTTCGACGTCGTGGTCGCGACCGAGCCCGGCGACTTCCTGGTGAAGGAGTGCGGCGCGCTGTTGAGCGAGGTGGTCTCCGTGGAGGAACGGGAAGGGGTGCGCTTCGTGGGCCTCGACGCCGGCTGGACCGTGGCCTGCGAGCGGTTCGTCTACGCGAGCGACCTCGCGATCGTGCTGTGCCGTGCGGCCGAGGGCGGCGGTGCGGCCGTGCCGATCACCCTGGCCGGCAACATCAACGAGGGCGACGACCTGTTCGCCGAGGATCTGCTCCTGCCGGAGGTCCGCGAGGGGGACGTCGTGGCGATGCTCGGGCTGGGCAGCTACAACGCCTCGATGTACACCGAGCACTGCCTCCGCCCGCCGGCCGGCACGGTCGCGTTCGTGGAGCGTCGATGAGCGAGCTGCCGGTCGCACATCCGTGGTTCGCGGCGAGCGACGCCGGCGGCGGCGTGACGCGCCTGATCGAGCCCCACATCGACGACCTGCTGGAGTCGAACGTCTGGCACGTCCCGGGGCGCGACGCGGACCTGGTGATCGACGCGGCCAACGGGATCGGCCCGCTGCTGCCGGCCGTGCAGGCGCTCGGCGACGGCAAGCCGCTGATCGCCTACGCGACGCACGGCCACTTCGATCACATCGGCGGGCTGCACGAGTTCACCGATCGCCGGATCCATCGCGACGACGACGCGATGGCGCGCGATCCCTTCCCGATGCGCCTGCGGCGCGAGGACTTCCCTCCCGAGGCCGAGGAGATGTTCGAGTACTACGGCTACCCGGTGCCCGGGTGCATCGTCTCGGCCGTGCCCGCGCCGGGGTTCGACGTGGCCCGTTGGGTGACTCCCCCGGTGGAGCCGACCCTGCTGCTCGAGGAGGGCGACACGATCGAGCTCGGCGATCGGTCGTTCGCGGTCCTGCACACGCCGGGGCACACCGCGGGCTCGGCGTGCCTCCTGGAGGAGACCACCGGAACCCTGTTCTCGGGCGACGCGATCTACGTCGACGCGAAGCTCAGCTGGGACGACGCCGAGGCGTTCGCGGCGTCGCTGCGGCGTCTGCGGGAGCTGGACGTGCGGATCGTCCATGCCGGTCACGACCGATCCTTCGACGGCGAGGAGCTTCGGCGGACGATCGACGCGCAGCTGCGCTCGATGGACGCCTGAGGAACGGAGCGACCCGCCGCGCCGCCGGTTGCGCCCCGGCGACCTCGGACCCATCCCCGGTCATCCGCTCTCGCGGTGGGAACCGGAGCGTTCCCGGCCGGCGCGACGTCTGGTCGGTGACTGGTCCGGCTGGAGAGGGAGCCGGAACGGCCACGCTCCCGGTATCGGCCCGGGCTCCCCGGCGCGAGCATCGACCGATGGTCGGTTTCCGCTCGGCCGTCCGGGGGACAGGTCGCTATGCTCGCCGCCGATGCGCGAGCGCGCCGTCCTGGTGCCCGAACGCCTGCTCGACACCGAGCGCGGCGAGGTCCTGACCGACCGTGCCGTCGTCCTCGAGGGCGATCGGATCGCCGCCGTCCTGCCCGCGGCCGACGCGCCCGAGGGCCCCAGGCGGATCGACCTGGCCGGCCACACGGTGCTGCCCGGGCTGATGGACATGCACAGCCACCTGATCGGTCTGCAGGACTCCGGGCAGGGCTACGCGGCGCTGATCCGGCGCTCGGGCGCCCAGGAGGCGCTGACCGGTGTTCCGAACGCGCGCGCGACCCTGCGCGCGGGCTTCACGACCGTGCGCGACGTTGGCTCCTTCCGGGCCTTCGCCGACGTGGCGCTGCGCGAGGCGATCGAGGCGGGCTGGGTCGAGGGTCCCCGGATGCTCTGCGCCGGAGCGTACGTGACGTGCCCAGGCGGCGGCGGTGACCTGACCGGCCTCGCGCCGGACATCGACGCCGTGGTGCCGCGGGAGCTCCGCTTCGGGGTCAGCTCCGGCGTGGACCAGGTCCGGTCGAACGTGCGGCGGATCCTGGCGAACGGCGCCGACTTCATCAAGGTGATCGCGACCGGTGCCGTGCTCACCTCCGGCACGAACCCGGGCCTGCCGGAGTTCACGGAGGACGAGCTGCGGGCGGCGGTCGAGGAATGCGAGCTCGCGGGAACGTTCGTGGCCGCGCATGCGCACGGCGCCGAGGGGATCAAGCGGGCCGTGCGCGCCGGCGTCCGCTCGATCGAGCACGGCTCGCTGCCGGACGACGAGGCGATCGCGCTGATGGCCGAGCACGGCACGTACCTGGTCGCCGACATGTACGACGGCGACTTCATGCTGGAGGAGGGGCCGGCGCTCGGCTACGACGACGAGGTCCTGCGCAAGACCGAGATGACGAACGACGCGCAGCGCGAGGGGTTCACGAAGGCGGTGCGTGCCGGCGTGCGGATCGCGCACGGCACCGACTCCGGGATCTATCCCCACGGCGACAACGCGAAGAACCTCGCGTACTACGTTCGGTTCGGGCTGACGCCGATCCAGGCGATCCGGAGCGCGACCCGATGGTCGGCCGAGTTGATCGGATGGCAGGACCGGGTCGGCACGGTGGCGCCCGGCCTGTTCGCCGATCTGATCGCGGTGCCCGGCGATCCGTCCCGGGACGTGCGGATCCTCGAGGACGTTCCGTTCGTGATGCTCGGCGGCGCGGTCGTGAAGGACGAGCGCCCGCCGCGGGGGTGAGGACCGACGCATATCGACTGGTGGATCGCGCTGGCCTCGGTGCTCGTGGGGTTCACGGTCGGCCTGACCGGTATGGGCGGCGGCGCGCTGATGACGCCGATCCTGCTGATCTTCTTCGGCATCAGCCCCACGGCGGCCGTGTCCTCCGACCTCGTGGCGGCGATGGTGATGAAACCGGTCGGCGGCGGCGTGCACATCCGCCGGCGCACGGTGCGGTGGGAGCTCGTGAGATGGCTGTGCATCGGCTCGATCCCGGCCGCGTTCGCCGGCGTGCTGCTGTTGCACGCCAGCGGTGACAGCGACGCGATCGAGAGCACCACGAAGATCTTCCTCGGCGTCACGCTCAGCCTGGCCGCGATCGCGATGGTCTACCGCGCGTGGCTCCAGGCGCGGCGCAGCGCCGAGGCTCGCGCCGGCCTGCGGGAGACCCTGCCGGCCGACGGGACGCTGCACGTCCGCGTGGCGCTCACGATCGCGATCGGACTGGTCGGCGGGCTGCTCGTGGGCCTGACCTCGGTCGGGTCGGGCTCGATCATCATCGTGTGCCTGATGCTGACGTACCCGCAGCTCCGTGGTGCACAGCTGGTGGGGACCGACCTCGTCCAGGCGGTGCCGCTGGTCGCGTCGGCCGCGTTCGCCCACATCCTGGTCGGCGACTTCCAGCTGGGGCTCACGGCCTCGATCCTGATCGGAGCCCTGCCGGCGGTCTACGTGGGCGCGCGCCTGTCCTCGCGGGCACCGGACGCGATCATCCGGCCGATCCTCGTGTTCGTGCTGCTCGCCTCCTCGCTGAAGCTGCTCGGCGTCAGCACGCAGCTGCTCGGCTGGCTGATGCTAGCCGTGCTGCTGGTCGGCCTCGCCGTCTGGGGAGCGATCGATGCGGCGTCGCACCCGGAAGCCGCCTGGGAGGCGCTCTCGCTACCGCGAGCGACCTGGATCCGGTGGCAGGCCTGGGGCGCGCCGTTCGGGATCGGGTTCGCGGTGGCGGTCGCCTACTTCCTCCGGATCCGGCCGCAGCTCGCCACCGTGGCCGTGGCTCCGGTGGAGGGGGCGTGATGTTCGAGCGGATCGTCGTGGCGATCGACGGCTCGGCGCGGAGCGAGGCGACGATCGCGATCGCGCTGGACCTGGCGCAGCGCTACGACGCGGCCGTGACGGTGGTCCACGTCCGTGAGTACGAGCGCTCGGAGGGCACCGACGTCGACATGGGGCCGCCGGTCCCCGCCGACCGGCTCGTGGCGGAGGCGGTCGAGCGGTTCCGGGCCGCCGGGATCGCCGAGGTGGCGGGCGAGGTGCGCCGCACCACGTCCGGCAACACCGCCGAGCAGATCGCCGAGATCGCGGCCGGCGCCGACGCGTCGTTGATCGTTCTGGGCTCGCGAGGGATGTCGGAGTGGAAGAGCCTGCTGCTCGGCGGTGTGGCGAACAAGGTGGTCCGGGAGGCACACTGCCCGGTGCTCCTCGTTCGCTGAGGCGCGAGAGCGTCTGGGAACATGCGGACGTCACCACCAGGAAGGACGGGCAGCCATGACGTTGTCGGCGGACGAGGTCGTCGAACTCTCCAAGCGCTACACGCTGTACGACTGGTCGGCGCAGGCGAAGATCCTGCCGATGCCGGTCGACCACGCCGAGGGCGTCTACTTCTTCACCACCGACGGCACGCGGTACCTCGACTTCAACAGCCAGCTGATGGGCGTGAACATCGGCCACGGCGACAAGCGCGTGCTCGACGCGATCGCGAAGCAGGGCGCGCGGCTGCCCTACGTGACGCCGTTCGCCGCGTACGAGACGCGCGCCCTCCTCGGCCGCAAGCTCGCCGAGCTGTGGCCCGGCGACCTCGAGAAGACCTTCTTCACGCTGGGCGGCGCCGAGGCGAATGAGAACGCCGTGCGGATCGCGAAGGCCTTCACCGGCCGCGAGAAGGTGCTGGTGCGCTACCGCTCCTACCACGGCGCCACCTACCTGACGTCGAACCTGACGGGCGATCCGCGCCGCTGGGCGAACGAACGTCCGCCGGTGCCGGGCGTGGTCCGCGTGCTGGATCCGTACCACGGCCCGGACCGCCCCCAGGACACGGCCGAGCAGGCGCTCGACCGGCTGGAGGAGCAGATCATGCTCGAGGGGCCGGCCACGATCGCGGCCTTCATCCTGGAGCCGGTCACCGGCACGAACGGCGTGCTGATCCCGCCCGACGGTTACCTGGAGGGCGTCCGGGAGCTGTGCACGCGGCACGGCATCGTGCTGATCACCGACGAGGTGATGTGCGGGTTCGGACGCACGGGGGAGTGGTTCGCGGTGAACCACTGGAACGTCGTGCCGGACCTGCTGACCGCCGCGAAGGGCCTGACATCCTCCTACCTGCCGCTGGGCGCGGTCGCGATCTCACCGGCGATCGCCGAGCACTTCGAGGACAACGTGTTCTACGGGGGACTGACGTACAACTCGCATCCGCTGTCGTGCGCGGCGGCGCTCGCGGCGATCGGCGTCCTGGAGGAGGACGACCTGGTCGGCAACGCGAAGCGTCTCGAGCCGGTGATGCGCCGCCACCATGAGGAGCTGGCCGCGAAGCACCCGAGCGTGGGGCTGCACCGCAACATCGGGCTGTTCGGGATCCTCGAGCTGGTGCGCGACCGGACCACGATGGAGCCGCTGTCGCCGTTCAACGTCACGAACGAGACGATGGTCGCGGTGAACCGGGCGCTCTTGGATCGAGGGCTCTTCACGATGGTGCGTTGGAACGCGGTCATGACGAACCCGCCCCTGTGCATCACGGAGGAACAGCTGGGGGACGGGTTCGCGATCCTCGACGAGGCGCTCGCGGTGGCCGACCAGGCGGTCGCGGGCTAGGCGGGGGCGGGCTCGGGGTCCCCGGACCAGCGCTCGGCCCAGGCGGCGAGCTCCACGAAGACCCCCACCAGGTCCTGCCCCTGGGCGGTCAGGCGGTATCCGACCCGGACCGGGGTCGAGGGGGTCACCTCCCGGATCACGACCCCGCGGGCCTCGAGCTCCTTCAGGCGATCCGACAGGGTGGCGTGGGGGATCCCCGGAACGGCCTGCTTCAGCTCCGTGTAGCGGCCGGCGCCGGCGTCCATCGCCCGGACGATCTGCGGCGTCCAGCGCTGGGCGACCAGCTCCGCGGCCGCTTGGAAGTGCTTGCAGACCGGGCTTTCTCCGTGTTCGACCTGTGCCATCTCACCGACCTCGCTCCGCCCAACCATATCCCTTCAACGCTCTGGATCCCAGATTTCCTCCCGTTTCCGAAGGAACTCTGGAATATAGAGCACGCGGCGGCCGTTCTGGCCGATGTGAGGCCCTCACGGGGAGGGCCGGGACCGCAGGAGGACAGGACATGTCGGCAGTCGAGATCGAGGGGGTGCGGGCGCAGCTGCCGCCCGCGGGGAACTGGGCGTTCGACAAGGCCCACACGGTCGTCGGGTTCACCGCCCGGCACATGTTGACCAAGGTGCATGGGCGGTTCACCGCGTTCGACGGAGAGGTCCGGATCGCCGAGCGTCCCGAAGACTCGTCCGTGAAGGTCGAGATCCAGACAGCGTCGGTGAGCACCGACAACGAGCAGCGCGACGGGCACCTGCGCAGCGGCGACTTCTTCGAGACGGAGGCCTATCCGACGATCACGTTCGTCTCGACGGCCGTGCGGCCGCTCGGCAGCGAGACGTTCGAGCTGGACGGGATGCTGACGATCAAGGGCGTGTCGAAGCCCGTGACGCTGCGGGCCACGTTCGATGGCTGGGGGCCCGGGATGCAGGAGGGGACCACGCTCGCGGCGTTCTCGGCGGGCACCACGATCGACCGGGAGGACTGGGGACTGACCTGGAACGTCGCGGTCGAGACCGGTGGCTTCCTGGTCAGCAAGAAGATCGACATCGAGATCGAGGCGGAGCTGCACCTGGCGGAGTGACGCCGGGAGCGGGTTCGCTCGACGGGCGGGGTGCGGGTGCACCCCGCCCGTCGCACGTCCGGGGCTCCGCGCGGGTGTAGGCTCCCGGCCCCATGCGTGCGGCGGTGTGCCAGATGAACGCCGGCGCCGCCGAGGTCGACGCGAACGTGGCGACGGCGGTTCGGCTGCTGGAAGAGGCGGCCGCGGGCGGCGCCGACCTGGCCGCGCTGCCCGAGCTTTGGCCGGCGTACGGCTCGCACGGGCGGATGCGGGCCGCGGCCGCGGCCGTGCCGGGTCCGTTCACCGAGCCGCTCGCGGCGGTGGCCCGCGAGCGGGGGATCTGGATCCTCGGCGGCTCCGTCCCGGAGCTCGCCGAGGACGGGCGGATCTACAACACGTCCTGTCTCTTCGACCGCGGGGGCGAGATCGTCGCCCGCTACCGGAAGATCCACCTGTTCGACGTCGACCCACCCGGTCAGCCGCCGCTGCGCGAGTCGTCGCTGTTCGCGGCGGGCACCGAGCTCGTCACGCACGACACCGACCTAGGCCGCGTGGGGCTCTCGATCTGCTACGACCTGCGGTTCCCGGAGCTCTATCGCGGGCTGATGGCGCTCGGCGCCGAGCTCCTCCTGGTGCCGTCCGCGTTCACGCGCGTGACCGGCGAGGCCCACTGGGAGGTCCTCCTCCGCGCCCGCGCGATCGAGGATCAGTGCTTCGTGCTCGCGCCGGCCCAATGGGGCCCCTGGGGTCCGCCGGGGGACGACCGCCGCACCCACGGGCACGCGATGCTCGTCGATCCCTGGGGCCGGGTGCTCGGCGAGGCGCCCGGCGATGGCGACGCGGTCGTGTTCGCGGACCTCGATCCCGCGGAGCTCCGTCGGGTGCGCGCGGCCCTCCCGGCGCTCGGCCATCGCCGGCTGGGTCTGGTCTGCTGATGCGCCGGTCGCTGCCGGGTGGCTTCGAGCTGGACGACGACCGCGAGCGGGTGGACGTCGACGCGGTGCACCGATTCCTGTCGGAGGAGGCCTACTGGGTCCCGGGCAGGAGCCGCGCGACCGTCGAGCGATTGGTGCGCGAGTCGACCCGCGTGCTGGCCGCCTACGCGCCGGACGGTTCGCTGGTCGGGTTCTGCCGCGTGATGTCGGACCGTTCGAACATGGCGTGGCTCGGGGACGTCTTCGTCCTGCCCGCGCACCGCGGGCGCGGCCTCGGCGTGGAGCTGGTCCGCGAAGCGGTGGAGGATCCCGAGGTCCGTGACTGCGCGTGGTTCTTGGCGACACGCGACGCGCACGAGCTCTACGCGCGGTTCGGGTTCGTCGCGCCGGGCGAGCGGACGATGATCCGGCCGCGCCGTGCGGCGGAGCGTTCCGCCTAGCTCGAGGCCGCCGCCCAGGCGAGCGCCGCGTCGAGCTCCGCGACCGGGAACACCTTGATCTCGCCGGGCATGATCACCGCGAAGGCCCGGATCGTGTCGCCCAGGAA
>DATHCP010000096.1:0-11479 GCA_035490535.1 Actinomycetota bacterium | reverse complement strand
ACCGGCGGCGGCGGTTCGGGCTCGGGCGGTGGCTGCGGTGGCAGCGGCGGCTCCGGTGGCAGCGGCAGCTCGGGTGGCTGGGGCGAGGGTTCCGGTGGAAGCTCGAGCGGCTGGGGCGACGGCGGGAGTGGCGGCTGGGGCTCCGGCTCCCGCGAGCACCACGACGACGGCTGGCACCATCACGACTGAACCCGGCGTCCCGATCCCCCGATGAATGGCTTCGGCGTCCTGCGGAAGGTCCTCGTCCGGGCGCCCGACCCCGCGGCTCTCGCGGCGTGGCGCGACTACGGCTGGCACGCCGAGCCCGACCCGGCCCTCGCCCGCGACGAGCACGAAGCCTTCCGGGCCCAACTGGAAGCCTGCGGCGCCGAGGTCGTGGTCGGCACCGCTCCGGTGCCGGGCGATCCCGACGCGATGTACGCGTACGACCCGACCTTGGTCACCGACGCCGGTGTGATCGCGTTGCGCCCCGGCAAGCCCGGGCGACGCGGCGAGCCGGCGGCCTTCGTCCGCGATCTGGACGAGGCCGGCGTGCGGCTGCTCGGGGAGATCCGCGAGCCCGGCATGGCCGAGGGCGGGGACATGTTCTTCCTCGACGACGCCACCCTGCTGGTGGGGCTCGGCTATCGCACGAACGAAGCCGGTGTCGACCAGCTCCGGGGGCACCTGGCACCGCATGGGGTCGAGATCATCGCGTTCGACCTCCCGCACCTCAACGGGCCGGCGGAGTGCCTGCACCTGATGTCGTTCATCTCGCCGCTCGACCGGGACCTGGCGGTCGCGTATCCGCCGATGATGCCGGTCCGGCTCCTGCAGCTCCTGGACGACCGGGGTATCCGGCTGGTGGAGGTTCCCGAGGAGGAGTTCCCATCGATGGGACCGAACGTGTTGGCCCTCGGTCCACGGATCGCGCTGGCGCTGGAGGGCAACCCGGAGACCCGGCGGCGTCTCGAGGCTGCCGGCGTCGATGTCAGGATCTACCGCGGCGAGCAGATCAGCCGAAACGGCGACGGCGGGCCCACCTGCCTGACTCGGCCACTCGCCCGCGGATGAGCGCGGCCGCCCGGTAGCCTGGGCGCCGATGACCGAGCGGATCTTCAACTTCTCACCCGGGCCGGGCACCTTGCCGCTGCCGGTGCTGGAGCAGGCGCAACGCGACCTGGTCGCCTTGCCCGAGATCGGCGCGTCCCCACTCGAGGTGTCCCACCGCGGCGCCTGGTTCACCGAGGTGATCCGGGAGGCCGAAGCCAACCTGCGCGAGCTCCTGGCGATCCCCGAGCACCACCATGTCCTGTTCTGCCAGGGCGGGGCGACGATGCAGTTCTCGATGTGCGCGATGAACCTCCTGCGCGGACGGGCGGCCTGCGCGGACTACGTCCTGACCGGCTCCTGGGGCGAGAAGGCGATCGCCGAGGCCTCGAAGGAGGGAGCGACCCGCGCGGCGTGGAGCGACCGCGAGGCTGGGTTCGTCCGCGTGCCGTCGGCAGAGGAACTGACCGGCATCCTGTCGGCCGACGCGGCATACGTCCACGTCACCACGAACGAGACGATCCAAGGCGTGGAGTTCCCGGGCGTGCCGACGGTTCCCGACGGGGTGCCGCTGGTGGCCGACGCCTCCTCGGACTTCCTGTCCCGGCCACTCGACGTCGGGACCTTCGGCCTGCTGTACGCCGGCGCCCAGAAGAACGCCGGCCCCGCCGGCGCCACGATCGCGGTGATCCGCGACGACCTGCTGGCCGGCGTGCCCGACGGCCTCCCGTCCGTCCTGGACTACCGGACCTACGTCGAGCACGGCTCGCTCTACAACACCCCGTCCGTGTTCGCGATCTACGTGACGATGCTGGTCACGCGGTGGCTCCGTGAGGAGATCGGCGGCCTGGACGCGATGGCGCGGATCAACGCGAGCAAGGCCGCGCTGCTGTACGACGAGCTCGACGGGTCCGCCGGCTTCTACCGCGGGCACGCGGAGCCGGGCTCACGCTCGTTGATGAACGTCACCTTCCGCTTGCCCACCGAGGACCTCGAGCGGACGTTCGTCGACGAGGCCGCCGCGCAGGGCCTCGCAGAGCTCAAGGGCCATCGCAGCGTGGGCGGGATCCGCGCGTCGATCTACAACGCGATGCCGGTGGATGGCGTCGAGGCGCTCGTCGCCTTCATGCGGAGCTTCCGCGACCGGAACGCCGCCTGAGGATCACGTGACGCCGGGCAGCGTGTAGACGCCGGTCGTTCCGGCGGCGCAGTTCACCTTGATGAACTGGAGATCGAGCCCGCTGACCGTGTCGGGCCAGATCGACATCTCGTCGTCGGTGTCGTACCCCTTCGGGAGCTGCGCGATCTTCGTGGGCGCGATGCCCGGAGTCGCGACCGGCACCTCGAAGAACGTCACCTGGACACCGCACGCGAAGCCGGAGCGCATGAAGAAGAGCATCCCGCTGCCCTCGTCCACGGAAGGCGCGTACTGTGGACGTCCCTTGACGGTCGGCACCTTCTTCAGCGAGCTGGTATCCGCGTCGTAGACGAACGCCGAGCACGTGACCGGCGAGCAGTCCGTCCACGTGGCGTAGATGTCGCCGAGCGATCCGTTCGTCAGGTAGTGCGTCGCGGGGTACTGCGCGATCCGCTTCGCGGGGCCGCCGCTCCGGTCGTACAGGTACACCCCGATGAAGTGCTTCTTGTTCTGCGTGAACGTCCGCAGGAAGGAGATGTAGTCCGTCGAGATCCGCGGATCGGTGTCGTCGGCCGGCGAGTTCACGCCGGGGACCTTCGTCCGTGCCATCGTCACCAGATCGATCGAGTAGATCGCCGAGCCGGCCGTGCCGGTTTGCTGGTAGATCGCCGTGTCGTTCACGGTCGTCGGATCGAATCCGCCGGCGACACCCTGGCCGCCCGTGTTCAGCTTGACCCGCTCCTTCGTCGCGAGGTCCTGTGCGTACGCGTCGAAATGGTTCGGATGCGCCGGTGTGTTCGAGGTATAGAGCACCCACGTGGCGTTCCGGAACGGCGTCAGCTGCACACCTGGAGGATCCACGAGCTTCACGGGCGCGGGCGCCGCCAGCGCGACGTGCGGGAAGCCGAAGGACAGCACGGCGGCGGTCACGACGGTCACGAGGGATGCGCGGCGCATCACGGGCTCCTCCTGCGGGTCGGGGACGACGATGCTCCCACGGGTCCCACGCCGACGCAACGAACGCCCGCTAGGCGCCCGTCAGCTCGTCGGCCATCTCCGCGAACACCTCGGAGTGGCGGTCGACGTCCTCCGGCGTCGTCGCGGGCGACATCAGCGCCATGTTGTGGAACGGGGTCATCAGGACACCACGGTTCAGCAGGTAGAGGTGGATGAAGGGATCGACCTCCTCGTCCTGGCCGGCGGCGGCCTCGGAGCCGGTGCGGGCGTGATCGGGCCGGAAGAGGTACTCGACCCGGCAGCCCAGACGCACGACGTGCCACGGCAGGTCGCGCTCCTCGATCACGGTCTGCACCCCGGCCTCGAACCGCTCGCCCAGGGAGATCATCCGCGCGAACGCGTCCTCGGTCATGATCTGGCCGAGCGTCGCACGCATCGCGGCGAGCGACAGCGCGTTGCCGGCGAGCGTGCCGCCGACGCCGCCGACGTCGGCGTTCTTCCAGTCGGTGTGCTCGTAGATGCGATCGGCCACCGCTTGGGTGAAGCCGTACGCGGCGCTCGGGATGCCGGCGCCGAGCGTCTTGCCGATCGTGACGATGTCGGGCTGCAGGCCCCACGCCTGGGTCGCGCCGCCCGGCCCGGCGCTGATCGTGTGCGTCTCGTCGATCAGCAGCAGGGTTCCCGTCCGCGTGCACAGCTCGCGCACCGCGTCGTGGTAACCGGGCTCAGGCAGGACGATGCCGATGTTCGTGAGCGCGGGCTCGAACAGGCACAGGGCGGCGTCGCCGTCCGCGAGGGCGCGCTCCAGCCCCTCGACGTCGTTGAACTCCACCACCCGGGTCGTCTCGCGCACCGGCACCGGCTCGCCGACGTTGCCCTCGCGCTCGGTCACCTCGCCGTTCGCATCGAGCGTCGCGAAGGTCTCGTCGACCGACCCGTGGTAGCACCAGTTGTGGACGACGACCTTGGAGCGCCCCGTGATCTGACGCGCCCACCGGATCGCGAAGCGGTTCGCGTCCGTCGCGGTCAGGCAGAACTGCCAGTACGGGACGCCGAACCGCCGGGCCATCTCACGGCCGACCCATGCTGCGTCCTCGGTCGGCAGCATCAGCGTGATGCCCTTGGCGGCCTGCTCGGCGATCGCGTCGACCGCGACCTTCGGAGCGTGGCCGGCCATCCCGCCCGTGTCGCCCAGGCAGAAGTCGACGTAGGTGTTGCCGTCGACGTCGGTGAAGCGGGCCCCTTCGGCCCGCTCGACGAAGACCGGGAAGTCCCCGGGCCAGCGGGTCATCCAGTTCATCGGCACGCCGAACAGCAGCGACGCCTTCGCGTCCTCCGACAGGGCGGCCGAACGAGGATGGCTCTGCCGGAAGCGTTCCCGCTCGCGATCCATCAACTGCCGGAGCCGTCCGCGATCGATCGTGGTCACGATGGGTCCTCCCTCGGGTCGGTGCAGTCTACGTTCGGCCCGCTAGCATCGGGCGGGTGACCCGCGCCCGCCGGCTCATCGTCGTGGTCGCCATCTGCCTGATGGCGGCGCTGGCCGCCCCCCTGCCCCTCCGCGCGGTTCCGCCGCCCCACGCCCCGCGTGCCGCCGTCGTCGGCTCCACGGGCTGGATCCAGCAGATCTTGGACGCGATCGGCGGGCGCCGCGTCTCCGTGGCGGTCGGCGTGGACGGGGTGACCTGGTTCGACCACGGGGGGGACGTGCCGCGGCAGCCGGCGTCGAACGAGAAGCTGCTGCTGTCGATGGCGCTGCTCGATCGCCTCCCCGCCACGATGCGGATCCGCACACAGGCGGCCGCTCGGACGCTCCCCGGCAAGAACGGCGTGCTCCGCGGCAACCTCTGGATCGTCGGCCACGGCGATCCGGAGGTGAACCGGCCGACCTTGCGAGCGCTGGCGGACGCGATCGCCGCGGACGGCGTGAAGCGGATCACCGGGCGGGTGATCGGCGACACGGGGCCGTTCCGGCGCGATTGGTTCGCGCCCGGATGGAAGTCCTACTTCCCCCGCTACTACGTGGCCCTGCCGACCGCCCTGACGTTCCAGCAGAACATGTCGGACCGCGGCGTGCGGATCGTCGATCCAGAGCTCCGCGCGGCGCGGTTCCTGACGACGAAGCTGGAGGCGCGCGGCGTCGCCGTGAAGGGCGAGCCCGCGGCCGACGGCCTGACCGAGCCGGTGAAGGAGATCACGTCGGTCGCCTCCGCGCCGCTGCAGGGGCTGATCCAGCGGATGGACCTGAAGTCGAAGAACTTCTACGCGGAGGTCCTGGGCAAGAAGCTCGGCTCGATCGTGACCGGTACGGGCTCGATCGCGGCGGGCGCGCACGCGATCGATACGTACACGGACTCCCAGGGGGTCGACTTCACGCTGCACGACGCCTCCGGGCTCTCCTACGCGAACCGGGTGACGGCCGACGGGATGCTCCGCCTGCTCTGGGCCGCCGACGCCGCGCCCTGGGGCCCGATCCTCCGCGCCTCGCTGCCCGCCGGGGATCAGGGCACGCTGGAGGGCCGGCTCCCGAAGATCACGCTCCGGGCGAAGACGGGCACCCTCCACGACGCGTCGGCGCTTTCCGGCTGGGTCTGGCTCGAGCAATCGCAGCAGTGGGCGGAGTTCTCGATCCTGTCGAACGGCTTCAGCGAGTGGACCGCGAAGGGGATCGAGGACCGGATCGTTCGCGCGATCAGCCAGGACGCGGTCGATCCGACCTGAGATCGCGGGCGTACCGCAGGACCGGGCGCGTGCCGCCGTGGAAGCGGTGCTCACCGAGCGTGCCGTCGGGGCGCCAGCCGGCGGCCCCGTACAGGCGCCGGGCGCGGTCGTTCGCCTCGAACACCCAGAGCACGGCGAGGTCGACGCCGTCGTGGCGCATCGCGTCGGTGGCCTGCCCCAGGAGGGCCCGCCCGAGCCCACGGCCGACCGCTGCCTCACGGACGTAGAGCGCGTGCACCTCGGCGGCATCGGGCGGCGGCGGGGCGAAGTCGTCGTCGGCCGGCCCGCACGAGACGAACCCCACGACGCGGCCGTCCTCGATCGCGACGAACCGGCGTGCACCCTCGACGGGCTGGCGCAACGCGCCGAGCCAGATCGCCTCTCGATCCTCGACCGACAGCGCGTCCAGGACCTCAGCCGGCAGGATGTTCCGGTAGCCCCAGCGCCAGCCGTCGATGTGGGCCTCGGCGATCCCGCGGGCGTCCTCCGGGCCGGCGGGGCGAAGGGTCGCCCCCGGGCTCATCCCGTGCGGGGGTGGAGCAGTCCGTACAGGTAGCCGTCGGTGAGGGCCTCCCACGAGGCCTCGATGATGTTCTCCGAGACGCCCACCGTGGTCCAGGCGTCCTCCCCGTCGGACATGTCGATCAGCACCCGAACGACCGCGCCGGTTCCGACGCTCTCGTCCAGCACACGCACGCGGAAGTCGGCCAGCTCCATCGCATCCAGCTCGGGGTAGTCGTTCGCGAGCGCCTTGCGCAGCGCGTTGTCCAGGGCGCCGACCGGGCCCTGGCCCTCGGCGCTCTCGATGTGACGGGTGCCCTTCGTCCGGACCTTGACCGTGGCCTCGGCGAGCGGAGCCTCGTCCTCCCCGACCCGCTCCTCGACGTGGACCCGATAGCTCTCCACGTCGAAGAACGGCTGCCGCCAACCGGCGGCCCGGCGCATCAACAGATCGAGCGAGGCCTCGGCGACGTCGAACGCGTAGCCGACCGCCTCGCGCTGCTTGATCTCGTCGACCACCGCCGGGATCGCGGCGTCGTTCAGGTCGATCCCGAGCTCGTCGGCCTTCATCCTGATCGTCGCGCCGCCGCCATAGTCCGAGGCGACCACACCACGGCGGTTCCCGACCACCTCGGGAGCCACATGCTCGTACGCTCGCGACAGCCGTGCGACACCGCTGGTGTGGAGCCCGGCCTTGTGGGTGAACGCGCGCCGACCGGCGTACGGCTGGTGCGGATCCGGCGAGACGTTGGCGACTTCGGCGACGTAGTGCGCGAGCTCCGTCAGGTGCCCGACGGCGCCCTCCGGCAACGCGTCGGTGACCCCCATCTTCAGCAGCAGATCCGCGGTGATCGGAACGAGATCCGCGTTGCCGGTCCGCTCCCCGTAGCCGTTGATCGTGCCCTGGACCTGCAGCACGCCGGCGTCGACCGCGATCAGCGAGTTCGCGACGGCGCAGCCCGCGTCGTTGTGCACGTGGATCCCGAGCGGCACGCCGGCCTGGGCGTGCACCTCGCGCACGATCCGGGCCACGTCGAAGGGCAGCATGCCGCCGTTCGTGTCGCACAGGACCAGGCGCTCCGCGCCGGCCTCCTCGGCCGCGGCCAGCACCCGCATCGCGAACGCCGGATCGGCCCGGTAGCCGTCGAAGAAGTGCTCCGCGTCGAAGAACACCCGCCGGCCCTCGCCGCGCAGGAACGCCACCGAGTCCCGGACCATCTCGACGCCCTCGTCCAGGTCGGTCCGCAGCGCCTCCGTGACATGGAGATCCCACGCCTTGCCCACCAGGCACACCACCTCGGTGCCGGCGTCGAGCAGGTCGCTGAGCACGCGGGATTCCCCCGCCCGCTCGCCGGCCTTGCGCGTCATGCCGAACGCGGTCAGCCGCGCGTGCTCGAGCGGCTCCTTCGTGGCGAGCTTGAAGAACTCGGTGTCGCGAGGGTTCGCGCCGGGCCAGCCCCCCTCGACGTACGGGAAGCCGACCTGATCGAGCTTGTGGAGGATCCGCAGCCGGTCCTCGATCGAGTAGCTGAGGTCCGCCCGCTGCGCGCCATCGCGCAGCGTCGTGTCGTACAGCTCGACCGTGGGCGCTGCGCCGCTCACGCGGTGGCTCCGTCGATCACGAGGTCGCCGACCTCGACCGTCGTGAAGCCCATCTCGCCGGCCCGCATGCTCTTCATCCGTTGCGTCGCTGCGCCGATCCCCGCGTGGACACGGTCGGCCGCGTGCGCCTCGCCGAGCTGCCGGAGCAGCATCTCGACGGCCGCGATCGCCGCCAGAGGGTTGATCGTTCCCTTGCCGGTGTGGTCGGGCGCGGTGCCGCCGATCGGCTCGAACATCGAGACACCCTCCGGGTTGATGTTCGCGCCGGCGGCCACGCCCATGCCGCCCTGGATCATCGCGCCGAGGTCCGTGATGATGTCGCCGAACATGTTGTCGGTGACGATCACGTCGAACCGGCTCGGGGAGTCCAGGAAGTAGATGCACGCCGCGTCCACGTGGACGTAGTCGGTCTCGACGTCGGGATGCTCCGCGCCGACCTCGTCCACGACCCGCTGGTACAGGTCGCCGGCGAAGGTCAGCACGTTCGTCTTATGCACGAGCGTCAGCTTCCGGCGGCGGTTCCGTGCCACGCCGAAGGCATACCGGACGATCCGCTCCACCCCGTGCCGCGTGTTGATCGATCCCTGCACGGCCACCTCGTACGGGGTCCCCTTGCGCTGGAACCCGCCCGCGCCGGCGTAGAGCCCCTCGGAGTTCTCACGGACGACGACCATGTCGACGTCGTCCTCGGCGTGCGAGGGGACCAACGTCTGCACGCCCGGATACCGGATCACCGGGCGGAGGTTCACGTACTGGTCGAGCTCGAAGCGGATCCGCAACAGGAGGTCCCGTTCCAGGACGCCGGGTTTCACGCGCGGGTCGCCGACCGCGCCGAGCAGGATCGCATCCATCGTCCCGAGGCGCTCGAGTTCCTGATCGGGCAGGGTCTCGCCGGTGCGCAGGTAGCGCTCGGCGCCGAGGTCGAAGTCCACGAGCTCGACGTCGAACCCGTCGCGCGCCGCCTCGAGGACGCGCAGGCCCTGGGCGACCACCTCGGGGCCGGTGCCGTCCCCGCGGATCACCCCGATCGTGTAGGTCACGGGCTGACCTCGTCCCCGCTGCCGGTCGCCCCCAGCAGGAGCGCGCGGTTGATGGCGGCGAGGAACGCCCTCGCCGAGGCCTCGACCACGTCGGTCGCCACGCCCCGGCCGGTCACGCGCCGGCCTTCGACATCGAGCTGGGCCACGACGTCGCCCAACGCGTCGGAGCCTCCGGTCACGCTCGAGACGTTGAAGCTCACGAGGCGCGCCTCCACGCCGGCGGCGCGCATGATCGCGCCCATCGCGGCATCGATCATGCCGTCGCCCATCGCGGATTCCTCGATCATGTCCTCGCCGCGGCGGAGCCGGACCGTCGCCGTCGGCGCGAGGTGCGTGCCGCCCCCGACCTGGACCGCTTCGAGGACGAGAACGTCCTCCTTCCCGGTTCCGACCTCCTCGGACACGATCGCCTCCAGGTCCTGGTCTGTGAGCGTGATCTTCCGGTCGGCCAGATCCTTGAATCGGGTGAACGCGCGGTTCACCTGCGCGTCCTCCAGCGTGATCCCGATCTTGCCCAGCGCATCGACGAACGCGTGCCGCCCCGAGTGCTTGCCGAGGACCAGGCGGTTCCCCTCGAGCCCGATCTCGACCGGGTCCATGATCTCGTAGGTGGCCCGGTTCGCCAGGACGCCGTGCTGGTGGATCCCGCTCTCGTGCGCGAACGCGCTGGCGCCGACCACCGCCTTGTTCGGCTGGACACCGTAGCCGGTGGTCATCGAGACGAGCCGCGAGGTCCGCACGATCTCCTTCAGGTTCAGCCCGTGACGGACGCCCAGATGCTCCCCGCGCGTGCGAAGGATCATCGCGATCTCCTCGAGCGAGCAGTTCCCCGCCCGCTCGCCGATCCCGTTCACGGCGACCTCGACCTGCCGGGCGCCGTTCTCCACACCGGCCAGGGCGTTCGCGACGGCGAGGCCCAGGTCGTTGTGGCAGTGCGTCGAGATCACGACGTGCTCGGGCGTGGCCTGGCGCACGACGCGGACCAGCTCGCCGAACTCGGTCGGCGTCGCGTAGCCGACCGTGTCCGGCACGTTGATCGTGGTCGCCCCGCAGTCCACCGCGAGCGCGAAGCACTCCAGCAGGAAGTCGAGCTCGGTGCGCGTCGCGTCCTGCGCGCTGAACTCGACGTCGTCCGTGTAGCCCTTCGCGAGCTTCACGTTGTCCCGGATCGCGTCCAGGACCTGCCGGTGCGACATCCGCAGCATCGACTCGCGCTGCACGTCGCTCGTGGAGATGAACGTGTGGATCCGCCACCGCTCGGCGCCCTTCAGCGCTTCGGCGGCCCGCTCGACGTCGCCGGTCGCGGTCCGGGCGAGCGCGGCGATCACCGGCCCCCGCACCTGATCGGCGATCTCGCGGACCGCCTCGAACTCCCCTTGCGAGGAGATCGGGAACCCCGCCTCCAGGATGTCGACGCCGAGCCGTGCGAGCTGCTCGGCGATCTCGACCTTCTCGGGGCGGGTCAGCGCGATGCCCGGAGCCTGCTCCCCGTCGCGCAGCGTCGTGTCGAAGATCCGTACACGGTCATCGCGGGCTACCGCTTCGCTGCTCGAGCCCGCTACGTCAGGGTCAGAGGGATCGCTCATCAGCTCGGCACCTTCTCCTCGGAGTCCAACCAGGGCATCATCTGGCGCAGCTCCCGTCCCACCTGTTCCAGCTGGGACGTGCGCGCCTGCTGCCGGAGTCGGAGGAACTCCGGGAAGCCGGCGTCGGCCTCCGCGATCCACCTCCGGGCGAACGAGCCGTCCTGGATCTCCGCCAGGACCTGCTCCATCGCCTCGCGCGAGGGGCCGTCGACCACGCGCGGACCGCTCTGGTAGTCGCCCCATTCGGCCGTGTCCGAGACCGAGTAGCGCATCCACGACAGGCCGCCCTCGTAGATCAGGTCGATGATCAGCTTGAGCTCGTGCAGGCACTCGAAGTACGCGATCTCGGGTTGGTAGCCGGCGGCGACCAGCGTGTCGAACCCGTTGCGGACGAGCTCGGAGATGCCGCCGCACAGGACCGACTGCTCGCCGAACAGGTCGGTCTCGGTCTCCTCCTTGAAGGTCGTCTCGATGATGCCGGCGCGAGCGGCGCCGATCCCGGCCCCGTAGGCGAGGGCGCGCTGCTTCGCCTTGCCGGTCGCGTCCTGCTGCACCGCGACCAGAGCGGGCGTCCCGATCCCCTGCTCGTAGGTGCGGCGCACCAGGTGGCCAGGGCCCTTCGGCGCGATCATCGTGACGTCGACACCGGCCGGTGGGACGACCGTCCCGAAGTGCACCGAGAACCCGTGGGCGAACATCAGCATGTCGCCGTCTTTGAGATTGTCGCGGACGGCGGTCTCGTAGACGACCTTCTGCGTCTGGTCGGGGACGACCATCATGATGACGTCGGCGGCTGCCGCGGCCGCGTTGGCCGTCAGCACCTCGAACCCGGCGGCCACGGCCCGGTCCCAAGCGGCGGTCCCGGGGGCCTCCGCCACCACGACCTTCAGCCCGCTGTCACGCAG
>DATHCP010000095.1:0-6872 GCA_035490535.1 Actinomycetota bacterium | reverse complement strand
ATCCGAGCGAACGGACGCGACTCGGAGGTGGCCCTGGCGATCGAGCGGGACTTCAAGGGGAACGTTTCGCTGGCGATCTACGCGGTCGGGGTCGCCGCGGCGTTCATCTCCGTGCCCGTCGCCTACGCGTGCTACGTCGCGGTCGCGGTGATGTGGCTGATCCCCGACCGGCGCTTCACGCACCCGCACGAGGACGCGGGAGCCGATCCAGGAACGGGACCTGCGCCGGATTGATCGCGATCCGGGCCGCCGCGTCGTCGAACCACGCGACGCGGTCGATCTCGGGGAACGCCTGGATCCGGCCGGATCGTGGTGGCCACTCCAGCTCGAAGGTGTTCGAGGTCGCGAGCGCCGGATCCAGCTCGCCCTCGACGGCCCACGCGACGACGCGCTTGCCGCCACGCTGACGGATCTCTCCGAGCTCCATCGCCGGACCCTCTGGGAGCGGGAACCCGGTCTCCTCGGCGAATTCCCGCCGGGCAACTGCCAGCAGGTCCTCGCCGGGCTCGACCTCGCCCTTCAGGACGCCCCACGCGCCCGCGTCCTTCTTCGCGAAGAACGGACCGCCGGGGTGGCCGAGCAGGACCTCGGTCACCCCATCGCGATTGCGCCACAACAGGATGCCGGCGCTGATCCGACCTCCCGATCCCGCCTGCGATGGCATGACGCCACCCATCCTGCCACGGGCCACCGACCGAGGACCTAGGTCGAGCGGTCACGCCAGGTCTCGCCCTCCGCCGCTTCTGGTCCGCCGGTTGCCCGACCTAGCATCCCGTGTATGGGGTACAGCATCGAGCGGAGCGAGCGATGACCCTGACGGTCGTCCAAGCCTGGCTCCTCGCCGCCGCGGTCGGGATCGGCACGATCCATCTCGCCCGCCTGAACCGCAAGGCCCCCCGCTCCTAGCGATCTCTTCCCGCGGCCACTCCCCTCGGCCGCCGCGCGTCGGCGCGCACCTTGTTAGGTTGCGCCGATGCGCGCGCCCGACGAGCCCGTCCGTTGGGGACTCCTGGGCGCCGCCGGCATCGCCGAGGGCGCGTTCCTGCCGGCGCTGCGCGAGGCCGGCGACGGCCGGGCCGTCGTGGTCGGCGCTCGCGACGGCGCGCGCGCGGCCCGCTGGGCCGAGGAGAACGGCGTCGAGCGCGGCGTGGCCGGCTACGAGGAGGTGCTCACCGATCCCGCGGTCGAGGCGGTGTACGTCGCGCTGCCGAACGGTCTGCACGCGCCGTGGACGATCGCCGCGCTCGAGGCCGGCAAGGCCGTGTTCTGCGAGAAGCCGCTCTGCGGCACGCCGGAGGAAACCGAGCGGGTCCTGGCCGCTGCGCGGGCGACGGGCCAGCCGCTCTGGGAGGCGTTCGTGTTCCCGTTCTCGGACCAGATCTCCGCGATCCATGGGCTGCTGGCCGAGGGCGCGATCGGCGAGGTGCGCGAGATCACCTCGCGGTTCCACTTCGTGCTGGACGATCCGACCGACATCCGCGTGGACGCCTCCCTGGCCGGCGGCGCGATCCAGGATGTCGGCTGCTACCCGATCCGGTTGGCGCGGCTCCTGTTCGACGCCGAGCCCGACCTCGGCCGGACGATCGCGGACGCGGTGTGGTCGTCCGACGGCATCGACCTCGAGCTGTGGGGGGCGCTCGCGTTCGCGGGCGACCGCCGCCTCGTGTTCTCCTGCGGGTTCCTGAGCGCCTCGGACACGTTCACGCGGGTGCACGGCACCGAGGGCGAGCTGCGGATCACGAACCCCTTCCATCCGGGCCCACAGGACACGTACACCGTCGTGCGGGAGGACGGCGCCGGCGCGAGCCATCCCGCGGCGCCGAGCGGCGAGCGCTCGTTCGCACCGGCGCTCCGCCACATCCACCGGGCGATCCGAGGCCTCGAGCCGCCGCGGCACCTCGCGATCGACGAGGCGATCGGCAACGCGACCGCGATCTCGTCGCTGCTGGACGCCGCCCGGCGCCCCGACCCCGCCGGCGGGTAGGGTTCCCGCATGCGTCGCACGATCCTCGTCCTGACCGCCGCGGCGGTATCCCTCTTCCTGCTCACCACCCCCGTGCCCCTCGCGGCCCGCCCGCACCCGCGTGCCGCCGCCGCCGTCCGCGGCCTGACCGCCGCGCAGATCCTGCGCTCCTCGCCGTACGAGTACCTCGGGTGGGGGAACCCGCCGCGGATGCGACGCGTGATGCGGGCGACCGGCGTCCGCGCGTACACGCTGGCGTTCGTCCTGTCGGATGGGACCTGCGCGCCGGCCTGGGATGGCCAGCGGCGACTGCGCGGCGGCCGCGACCAGACGGCGATCCGCCGGATCCGGGCGGCGGGCGGGGACGTGGTCGTGAGCTTCGGCGGCTGGAGCGGCGCGAAGCTCGGCCAGGTGTGCACGACCCCCCAGAACCTCGCCGGCGCCTACGAGCAGGTGATCGACGCGTACCACCTGAAGGCGATCGACATCGACATCGAGCACACGGAGATCGCGAGCGCAGCGGTGCGCCAGCGGGTGATCGACGCGCTGAAGATCGTCCGCGCCGACGGGACACCGGGGAAGGAGGTGGCGATCGCGATCACGATCGGCACCGGTCTGCACGGCCCGGCGGGTCCCGAGCTCGACATGATCCGGCGAGCCGCCGCCTCGGGGCTGCAGGTCCGGGTGTGGACCGTGATGCCCTTCGACTTCGGACAGCCGGTGGCGAACATGGGCCGAGCCTCGATCCACGCGGCCGAGGGGTTGAAGCGTCGCCTGATGACGGCGTTCGGGATCTCGGCGCGTGCCGCCTACGCGCGGATGGGCATCTCCTCGATGAACGGTGCGACCGACGAGCCGGACGAGACGGTCACGCTCGCCGACTTCCGCCGGATGCGCGCGTACGTGCGGACCCACCACCTGGCGCGCTTCACGTTCTGGGCCGTGAACCGCGACCGGCCGTGCGGACCGAACGGCTCGCCGGACGCGTGCAGCGGCGTCCCGCAGGAACCGTGGGCGTTCACGACCGTGATCGCTCACCCCCACGGCTGATCGGCGGCCGGGAAGGAGACACGACGATGCCCAAGAGCTCGCGGGAGGCGTGGAACGACGTCGGCGACCGGTTCTCGGATTGGGGCCGGCGTCTGCAGGACCGCTACAAGGAGGCCGGCGACACGGCCGGCGACGCCGCCACGGAGTCGCAGCGCAAGCTCGAGGAAGCCGCGCGCGAGATCGGCGCGCAGCTGACCCGGGCGTTCACGGCGCTCGGCGACACGATCCGTGACGAAGAGGCGAAGTCGGCGCTGAAGGACGCGGTCGGCTCGCTCGGCGAGGCCGTGACCGCGACGGTCGGCGAGGCCGGCGACGCGCTGCGCCGGATCGGATCGTCCGCGCCGCCGAGCGATCCGCCCGAACGGCCGGACGATCCGACCACGTGACCCCTACGACTGCCGGCAGTCCGCCGGCACCGGCGCCCCCAGGTACGTCGCGGTCATCGCCCCGGCGAGCATGGACGACGTCCCGCCGGGCGTCACGAGCCGCCACTGCAGCCGGAAGATGTGCTGGTGCTCGGCCGGGCTCGAGCCGACCCACGTGAACGAGAACGGCGTGCGGACCGCGGTGGCCGGCACGATCCCCGTCGCGCCCGGCGCCATCGTGAAGGTTCCGCCGACCGACGCATCGCGCATCCGTACGCGCACCGGATCGCCGGCGAACGAGCCGCTGACCTGCACCGCGTAGTTCAAGGCGTTCAGCTCGGTCAATCGGAGCCCCGGCACGTTGCGCCAGGTCGTCGATGTGGTCGAAACCGGTGCCGAACGGGACACCCAGTCCAAGCACGACGCACGGCTGCCGCCCGGCGCCGAAGCAGAGCCGAGGGCCACGCCCACCGTGCCGAGCGTGACCGCGACCGCGGCGCACACCGCGGCGATCTTCCAGGTCCTCACCCTGACCACCTCCTCGGGTCACCCCCATGCTGACGCGTCTCGCGTGGAAAGGGTTGCCCGGCGCGCGCGGACCGCCGGCCCCGGGCGGCGGCGCAGCGACACCTCACCGCCGCAAAGGGCCTAGGCCGAACCCCGGCAACGATCGAGACTTCCGGCCCCTGCCCAGCGCCGGACGGGGGTCGTACGATCGGCGGCGGATGGACGCGAAGGCAACGTTCGTCGAGCCCCAGGCTCGCATCCAGACGCTCGAGACCCTGCTGGCGCAGTCGCGCGCCCGCGAGGAGGCCCTGACCACCCAGGCCTTCAAGGACCGCGAGCAGATCGCACAGCTCGAGGCGCGCGCCACCGAGACCGCGACCGCCGCGGCGGAGTCGGAGCGGAAGCTCGGCATCATCCGCCTGGAACTGGAGGCCCGCCGCACGGAGGTCGAACGCCTCGGCGCCGCCAACGCCGATCTCCACCGTGAGCTGGAGTCGGTGGCCGAGGCGGCCTCCGCGGCGGTCGGCCGGGCTCGCGCGCAGCGGCAGTTGCGCGATCGCGAGGCGCCGGCGCCGGCCGCGCAGCCCCAGGTCGTCGACCTCTCCGAGGAGCAGCGGCCCTCCGGCGCCGCATGGCGAACGACTTAGGTCCAACCGCCTCGACGTATCGCCTTCCGACGTCTATGACCCCCCGGGTGCCGGACCTAGCATCGGGCAGATGGACGACAGCGTTCCGGGAGGGATCCCGTCCAGCTCCGAACCGCCGCGGCCCAGCGCCACGTCCGAACTGCGCGCGCGGCTGCAGCTGAACGCACCGGCTCCCTCGCCCGAACCCGTCGCCGCGGTCACCGACGAGCTCCGCGTGGCGAAGGAGCGGATCGTCACGCTCGAGACCCTGCTGACGCAGTCGCGGGCTCGCGAGGACGCGCTGACCACACAGGGGTTCAAGGACCAGGCCACGATCGCGCGGTTCGGCGCCAAGAACGCCGAGCTGGCCGCGATCGCCGCCGGCGCCGCGACGAACGAGGCCGCCCGCCGCGAGGCCGAGTCCGCGGCTGCCGAGGCCGATCGCAGCAGGCAGCACGCCCAGGAGGAGCTCGAGGTCCGCCTGGTCGAGCTGCAGCAGCTGCGCGACCGATGCACCGAGCTCCAGACCGATCTCGCCGCGCTGGCCGGGGAGACCGCGAAGGCCGCGATCGCCCGGGCCGAGGCCGACCGGATGGCCGCCGAGCGCGATGAGGCACGCGGGCGGGCCGAGACCGAGCGACAGCTCGCCGCGCAGGACCGTGCGCGGGCAGAGGCGGCCGAGCGACTGGCCGCGGCGCTCCAGGGCCGGGCCCTTCCCGATCGCAGCGGCGGCGTGGGCGATCGCCGCGGCGTTGCCCCTCCGAAGCGTTCGATGGCGCCGCCGGTGCCCAAGCTCGTGGGCGCCACCCCCCCGTGGATCGAGCTGCAGCGTGGGTCTTCGGCGGCGCCGTCGGCGACGGTGCTCCCCTGGCCGCCGAAGGAGAAGCTCGCGGAGAAGGCCGCGGCGGGCGAGCCGGCTCCCGAGGACGCCCCCGAGCCGTTGGAGACCACCCCGCCGGCCGCCGAGGAGATCATCGACCTCTCCGACGGCTGATCCGCCCGTGTGACGACCCTGTTGCAGCCCCGTGAAGAACGGGCCGGGTGCAACAGGTTCGGCCGATCCGGCCGATATACAACAGGTATGGAACGCAGCGAACTCTTCGAGCTGGTGTCCACGGCCTCGTCGCTGAACCAGATCAGCTCCGTGACGGCCGGCGTCCGCGCCTGGCTCGCCGATCATCCCGACGACGACGAGATGCGCGACGTCTTCCAGCAGCTGGTCCGCCGCGAGCGCGAGCTGCTGACCTACGCGCGCGGTTGAACCGGATCCGGGCCCCGGGCGACGTCCTCGGCGGCCCGCATCACCCGCAGCACGTTCCCGCCGGCGATCTTCGCCCGGTCCCCTTCCGAGTACCCCCGCTCCGTGAGCTCCGCGAACAGCGCCGGATAGCGCGAGACATCCTCCAGGCCCTCCGGCATCGGTCCCGCCCCGTCGAAGTCGCTGCCGATCCCGACCGCGTCGATCCCCGCCACCTCGCGCACGTGGTCGACGTGATCGGCCACGTCGCCCAGCGTCGCGTGGACCAGGTTCGCCGCGAACCAGGCGTCCAGCGCCGCCCCGACGGCGTCGGGATCGCCGGGATGCTCCCGTTTCAGCCGGCGCCACTCGTCCATCCCTCGCGCGTTCGTCTCGGCCCCCTCGCGGGTCAGGAACGCCGGCACGAACGTGACCATCACGCAGGCGCCGCTGCGCCCGGCCAGCTCGAGCACGTCGTCGGGGACGTTCCGCGGCACGTCGCACAGGGCGCGCGCGGAGGAATGCGAGAACAGGACCGGTGCGCGCGAGATCGCGATCGCCTGCCGCATCACGTCGTCGGACACGTGCGAGAGATCCACCAGCACCCCGAGCCGGTTCAGCTCGGCCACGACCTCCTCGCCGAACGCGGTCAGGCCGCCGTGCGGATGCTCGCCGGTCGCGGCGTCGCCCCACGGCGTGTCATCGTTGTGCGTGAGCGTCAGGTACCCGGCGCCGAGACGAGCCAGGATCCGCAGCACGCCGAGCGACCCTCCGATCGCATGGCCGCCCTCAACCCCGATCATGCTCGCGACCTTGCCCGCGGCCGCGATCCGCTCGACGTCGTCGGCGGTGCGCGCGAGCTCGAGTCGGTCGGGATGCCGGGCCACCAGGCGGTACAACGCGTCGATCTGCTCGAGCGTGCGGAGCACCGCGACCTCGGGCTCGAGGTCCGAGGGGACGTAGACCGACCAGAACTGCCCGCCGACGCCTCCGTCGGCGAGGCGTGGCAGGTCGGTCTGGACCACGTCGCATCGCTCGCCGACGTCTGGCTCCGGCTCGCCGCGCTCCCGGATCGCGCGCAGCTCCCAGAGCAGGTCGTCGTGACCGTCGATCAGCAGCACGCG
>DATHCP010000094.1:0-12171 GCA_035490535.1 Actinomycetota bacterium | reverse complement strand
CGGGTTCGAGCGGATCGGGGGCACCTGGGAGCGGCGCGCGCCGCTCGGCTGGGACATCGAGGACCCCACGCCGGTCGGCAACGCGATCGCGTTCCTGCTCTCGGGTCTGTCGGACGGGATCTCCGGCGAGGTGATCCACGTCGACGGCGGGTTCCACGCGATGGGCACCGACCTCGACTAACCCGTCCGCGTTCCGACGCCGAACTCGGTCGAGATCAGGGTCTGCGCGGAGCGGATCACCCGGAACGCCTCTTTCAGGCCGCTTCGGTCGAGGGGGCCGAGCGCCTTCGGATCCACGAAGTCGTCGGGCGGCTGCCCCGCCTCGACCTGGCCGGCCTGGTGACGCAGGCGGATCATCCACAGGAACCGGAACGCGTCGCCGAGCTCCGAGGCCGTCGCGGGTTCGAGCCCGCCGGCCGCCGCGGCCGCGTCGAGCCGCGCGATCGTGCCCTTCGCCGACGATCCGGCCGCGATGCCGACGACGCGCGCGATGCTCGTCACGATCATGATCCCGCCGTGCTTCACATCGAGCCGGCCCGCGTGCTCGCCCTTGCCCTCCACCACGAAGTCCCGGAAGAACCCCGTCGGGGGCTTCGGCGAGAGCGCGGCGCGCGCGAGCCTCTCGAGGAACGCCGGATGGGTCCTCGCTTCGCGGACGGCCGCGTCGAGCGCCGGCTCGGCGTCGAGCCCTCCGGTGACCCGCCGGAAGTCGAACCCGATCGACGAGAGGATCCGTGCGTCCAGATCCGGAACGCGCATCCAGCGGCGGAACCGATCGGTCCACTCTTCGAGCGAGCGCCGCATCGCCGGATGCACCGCCATCGCGTCGCCGTGGCAGCGGGGGATCCCGACCTCCTCGAGCCCGGCGGTGACGATCTCCGCCAGCTCCGCGAAGGGCTCGTCGACGTCGTCGGGCGCGAGACCGCCGGGGAGCTCGTACGCGAGTGCGTGGTCCTGGTCGGTGTGGAGCGCCTGCTCCTCGCGCGCGCCGCTGCCGAGCGCGAGCCACGCGAACGGCGTCGGCGGCTCGCCGATCGAGCTCTCCGCGATCAGGACGAGGCGCTCGGTCAGGGCGTCGACCACCAGCGAGATCACGCGGCCGACCGACACCGGGTCCGCGTTCGAATCGACGAGCGTCACCACGACGTCGGGAAGCATCCGACCGGCCTCGATCACGGCTTCGCGGGTCTCGGCGCGCTCGATCGCGCTCTTGATCGCGAATGGCGTGTGGCGTCCGATCCCCATCAGGTCGGTGTCGGTGACGACGCCGATCAGCCGTCCGCCCTCGACGACGGGGAAGTGGTGTACGCCCTGCGCGAACATCTCCAGCAGCGCGTCGCCGGCGAGCGTCGTCGCGGGGAGCGTGCGTGCCGGCGACGTCGCGGCCGTGATCGCCGGCGCGTCGAGCGAACCTCGCACCGCGACGATCTTCGTGCGCAGGTCGCGGTCGGTCAGGATCGCCCATCCGTCGCGCGTCGGGATCAGCAGGCACGAGACGCGGTGCTCGGCCATCCGGACCGCGGCGTCGGCGACCGGAGCCTCGGGCTCGATCGTCACGGGATCGCGCCGGATCAGCGAGCCGATCGTGGCGAACCGCTGGTCCTCGGACCGCGCCGTCGTCGCGCCCTCGGCCGCGGCGGTCAGGCGGCGCCGGAGCGTGGCCAGCACCAGCGACATCCCCGGCGAGGAACGGAGCACCTCGACCGCGACCGGCCGCGGGATCAGGTAGAGCAACGAATCCTCGAATGCCCGGATCGTCGCGACGGGGCTGGCGTCGTCCAGCAGGCTGAACTGTCCGAACAGCTCGCCGTCGCCCAGCAGGTCCACGACGACGCCGTCGTCGATCACCTCCACGGCGCCCTTGCGGACGATCGACAGGACCGTCGCCGGCGGCCCGCCCTGCTCGAGGATCACCTCGCCCGCGGGCACGTGCACGATCTCGATCGAGCGCGCGATCGCCGTGACCCGGTCGAGGTCGAGCCCGGAGAACGGGGGATACCGGGAGAGGAACGTCGCCGCATCCACGGCCGGAGTATCGCGCGCCCGCTCCGTGCACGCCGCCGTATCCTGCCGCGATGCGGACGCAACGCCGGCTGACGTCCTTCAGCCACGGCGCGGGATGCGGCTGCAAGCTCGGGCCGGAGGATCTGCTCGCGGTCCTCGGCGGCCTCGACCTGCCGCCCGTTCCGGCCGACGTCCTGGTCGGCGCGGCCACCGGCGACGACGCGGCGGTCTACCGGCTCCCGTCGGGCGAGGCCCTCGTCGCGACGCTCGACTTCTTCACCCCCATCGTCGACGACCCGTACGACTGGGGCCGGATCGCCGCCACGAACGCGCTCTCGGACGTCTACGCGATGGGCGGTCGGCCGTTCCTCGGTCTGAACATCGTGAGCTGGCCGATCGACGACCTGCCGCGCGAGACGCTCGGCCGCGTGCTGCAGGGGGGGATCGACGCCGCCGCGGTCGCGGGCGTCGCGGTGCTCGGCGGCCATTCGATCACCGACCCCGAGCCGAAGTACGGCATGGTGGTGCTCGGGCTGGTCGACCCCGCCCGGATCGTGCGCAACGACGCGGCCCGGCCCGGGCAGACGCTGCTGCTGTCCAAGCCGCTCGGCCTGGGCATCATCGCGACGGCGCTGAAGCGCGGCGTGGCCGGCGACGACCTGGTGGTCGCGGCCGTCGAGCAGATGACGACGCCGAACGCTGCGGCGGCGGAGACGATGGTCGCCGCCGGGGTCGGCGCCGGCACCGACGTGACGGGCTTCGGCCTGCTCGGACACCTCCACCGCATGCTGGAGGCCAGCGGCTGCGCGGCGACGATCGACGCCGGCGCGGTCCCGGTGCTGCCCGGCGTCCTCGATCTGGCCCGCGCCGACGTCGTGCCCGGTGGCACGAAGCGCAACCACGCCTGGGTCCGGCCGGTCACCGACTGGGGCGAGCTCACCCTCCCCGAGCAGCTGGTCCTGGCGGACGCGCAGACGAGCGGCGGTCTGCTGATCGCGGCCGACGACCCGGCGCCCCTGGTCGCCTCGCGCAGGTTCGCGGTGATCGGCGAGGTCGTCGCCGGGACCCCGGGCGCGCTCGCGATCACGGGGCGAACCGGCGAACGCCACGAACCCTCCACGTCTTCCTAACCAACCCTTAGCCGACCGCCGCCGAAGCTGGCGTCCATGCGAGTTCGCATCGGGGCGCCGCCCCGCCCCGACCGGTCGCTGGTTCGCGGCACCCATCGCCGGGCGACCTTCGGCGCGCTGCTGGTGGCGGACTGGCGTGCGACCGGCTGGCCGCTCGGGATCCTTCGCGCGTTCCTGGGCGGGACGTTCGTGTTCGCAGGGATGCAGAAGCTCCTCGATCCGAACTTCCTCCGGCGGGGGAGCGCCGACTTCATCGGCACCCAGCTCGCCGGGTTCGCCCGGGACACGCCGCTCGCCGGGGTCTTCAGGATGTTGGCGCACCATGCGGTCCTGGTTGGGCTCGGAACGGCGTTGCTGGAGACGGCGATCGGCCTGGCCGTCCTGTTGGGGATCGTGCTGCCGATCGCCGCGTTGGCTGGGTTCGCGATCAACCTTTCCCTGCTGCTGTCGGCCACGTGGCACGTGCACCCGTACTTCCTGGGATCGGATTCGATCTACGCCGTGGCCTGGCTGGCACTCGCGATCGGCACCTGGTCGCGTCTGACCCGGACGCCGGTGCCGGGCGCCGGCGGTCGCGTCACCACGGTGGCGGCCGGGCCCGCGTTCGATCGACGGGCCGCGCTCCAGCTGGCCGCGGTGGGCTCGATGGCGCTCGCGCTCGATCTGGCGGCCCGGATGTTCCGGGGGAGCCCTTCCAGCGTCGAAGCGATCTCGCCGGCGATCCGGCGTCCCGCCTCCACGCCCGCCACCCACACGCCCGCCGGGTCACCTTCGTCGACCGGCGGGGCGTCGTCGTCGTCGGGCGGTACCTCGACGGGTGGGACCTCGACGGCGCCGCCGCCCGCCGGCACGTTGCTCACCACGCTGGCTCAGCTGCCGGTCGGCCGCGCCGTCGGTTTCGAGGCGCCGGGCGTCGGTCCGGCGGTCCTGTTGCGCCTGTCGAACGATCAGGTGCTGGCGTACAGCCGGATCTGCACCCATGCGGGCTGCGTGGTCGGCTACGACCCCGGGGCTCGGCTCCTGGTGTGTCCCTGCCACGGCGCCGAGTTCGATCCCGCCCGTGGCGCCGAGCCGGTCGCCGGGCCCGCGAGCTCTCCGCTGCAACGGATCAACGTGGTCGTCGATGGGACCGGACGGGTCCTGCTTCCCGCCTAAAGTCCGTATCGGGAATACCGTCCCCGCTGTTAGCATTTGCACCTGCAACAGGCGCGTTCGCGCCTGTGGACGATGGAGAGACGAGCGGTGGCGGAGCTGGACGGCGTCCTGGTCAAGGAGATCCTCGAGCAGGGGAAGCGCGAATTCCCCAACGAGTGCTGCGGCCTGATCGCGGCCGAGGCGGGCATCCCGGTGAAGGTCTTCCCGATGAAGAACGCCGACGCGAGCCCGGCCACGTACCGCCTGGACGGGCGCGAGCAGCTCCGGGTCTTCGACGAGCTCGACGAGCGCGGCTGGGACCTGTGGGCGATCTACCATTCGCACACGCACTCGGAGGCCTATCCGAGCGAGACCGACATCAAGCTGGCGTTCTATCCGGACGCGCGGTACGTGCTGCTGTCGCTGGCCGATCGGGAGCAGCCGGTCCTGCGCTCGTACTTCATCCGGGAGGGCGAGGTCGTCGAGGAGGAGCTGACGGTCGCATGAGCCAGCAGCCGATGTTCACCGAGGATCAGGTCCAACGCTATTCGCGCCACATCATCCTGCCGAACATCGGCGGCAAGGGCCAGCGCAAGCTCTTGGATGGTTCCGTGCTGGTGATCGGGGCCGGCGGACTGGGCTCGCCGGTCGCGATGTACCTGGCGGCGGCCGGCGTCGGCAAGCTCGGCATCGTCGATTTCGACCGCGTGGACGTGACGAACCTGCAGCGCCAGATCCTGCACACCACCGCCGACGTCGGCCGGCCGAAGGTCGCCTCCGCGGTCGAGCACCTGCGCGCGATCAACCCGACGATCGAGATCGTCGGGCACGACACGCTCCTGTACTCCACGAACGTCTTCGACGTGATGGAGGGCTACGACGTGATCGTCGACGGGACGGACAACTTCCCGGTGCGCTACCTCGTGAACGACGCCACGCAGTTCCTCGGCAAGCCGCTGGTCTACGGCTCGATCTACCAGTTCGAGGGGCAGGCCTCGGTGTTCATGCCGGGCCAGGAGACGCCCTGCTACCGATGCCTGTTCCCGTCGCCGCCGCCGCCGGGGACCGTGCCGTCGTGCGCCGAGGGCGGCGTGTTCGGCGTGCTGCCGGGCTTCATCGGGTCGGTCCAGGCGACCGAGGCGATCAAGATCCTGACCGGCGAGGGCGTGACGCTCGAGGGGCGTTTGATGCTCTACGACGCGCTCACGATGGACGTGCAGGAAGTGAAGATCCGCTGGGACGCCGACTGTCCGGTGTGCGGCAAGGAGCCGACGATCACCGAGTTGATCGACTACGAGCAGTTCTGCGGCGTGCCTGCGCGACCGGAGTAGACCCCGACCCCCGAGGAGAGCCCGAGATGACCGTGACCGTGAAGCTGCCGACGATCCTGCGGAAGTTCGCCGGTGACGAGGCCCGCGTGGGCGCCGACGGCGCGACGCTCGCCGACGTGCTCCAGGACCTCGAGGTCAAGTACCCGGGCATCACGAAGAACGTCGTGTCCGACGACGGCGGCCTGCACCGGTTCATCAACGTGTATGTGAACGACGAGGACGTGCGCTACCTGGGCTCGCTGCAGACCGAGCTGAAGGAAGGCGACACCGTCTCGATCCTGCCCGCCGTCGCCGGCGGTTGAGCGCCGGCTAGGACGCGGGCGCCGATCCCCAATCGGGGTCCGTCTCGTTCAGCGGCGTCTCGGCCAGCGCGTGAGCGTCGGATCCATCGGGCCGCATCACGAACAGATCAGAACCGAGCGGACCAGACGGCGCATGCGCGAACACCAGCTCCGCTCCGTCGGGCGACCATGCGACGGCGTTGGATGCGTACCCGCCCAGTCCCGCCGTCAGCTCGTGGAGCCCGGAGCCGTCGGGCGCGACGGCGTACAGCTGCTGTGGCGTCCCGCCGATCCCCTGGGGATCCGGCGGCGCCTGGAAGACGATCGTCGTCCCGTCCGGTGACCAGGCGGGCGCCCACGCCGCGAGCCGGGCCGGCGTGATCGGCCGGAGGCCACTCCCATCGGTGCCGATCACCTCGATCCGGTAGCGATCCGGGTGCCCGTACGCCCAGTGGACGAACACGATCCGGCTCCCGTCGGGAGACCAGCCGGCGTCGTCGTCCTGGGCGTGGTGCGGGTCGGTGAGCTGCCGTGCATCCGAGCCGTCCGCGTTCGCGATCCAGACCTGCACCGCGAACGGCACCGGTCCCCTGTCGAAGAGCTCTCGCGTGAACACGATCCTGCTCCCGTCGGAGGACCAGGCGTGGCCCTCGCTCGCCTCGCCGCACGTCCCCGGGCAGCCGGTCGGGATCAGTGGATGCAGGTCGGAACCATCGATGTTCACGACGAACATCCGGTCGGGCCGGCCGTCCCGCTCGCGCGTGAACACCACCTGGGTCCCGTCGGGGGAGATCGACGCACCGACGTCGTCGGCCGTTGACGTCACGAGTGGCCGGACGTCCGATCCGTCGGCGTTCTCGATGTAGAGCTGCCGATGGGTCGGTCCGGTCAGCGGATCGTCGTCGAAGACGATCACGCCTCGCGGTGTCGGCGTCGCGGCCACCGACGTGCCGGCTGACGTATGTGCCGTGCATGCGACGCCGAAGAGGAACGCGGTCGCGACGACCGACCGCATCACTCGTCCGGCGCTTCGAACCTTCACGATCCGCTCCTTCCGAGCACGACCGGGGAAACCCATCCGTCTGCATGCGTGACCGGCGACCGCGAGCCGGTCCAGGGATCGACGAGCTGGAGCCGCCCGTCCGCGATCACCACGATGCGCGAGCTGTCGGGCATCCAGGACACGATGCCCTGTTCCGTTCCCAGGCCGGGGATCCGCCGCGCCGCCTGGCCGCCGATCCGGCCCACCCAGAACCACGAGCGAGGTCCGCCGGGGTCCGCGTGGAAGACGACGGTCGTTCCGTCGGGCGAGAGGCTGGGTGCCCAAAGGCCGGCCACCTCCACGTGGGCCGCCCGCGGGATCGTGCCGAGATCGATCGGATCGGGCTCGCCCCCACCCGCCTCGATCGAGTAGAGGCCCGGGACCTGCGGCCCGTGGTAGGGCGTCGCGGAGAACAGGATGCGGGAACCATCGGGGAACCACGACGGGCTGTCGGCGTTCGACAGGGTGCCCACGTCGACCGGTCGGTCGTCGGACCCATCGAGATCGACGAGGCGGATCGAGGTGCCGTTGGGTGCGATCGCCGTGTAGGCGATCGTCGTTCCGTCCGGCGACCAGGCCGGCGAGGTGACCTGGACGCAGGAGGATGCCGACGGACAGTCGACGAGCTTCGTGCGGACGTGGGTCCGGAGGTCGAACAGGTACAGGCCGGACGTCATCGTCCAGGTCGTGTTGTACGCCGAGGGTTGGTGCGCCTCCCGCGCGGCGAACACGAGCTGGCTGCCGTCCGGTGAGGCGTCCAGCGCCTCGATCGACACCCCCGGGCAGCTCCGGGCGAGGACGCCGGTCCGCTCGCAGCCGAGGTCCATCACCGTCGTGACCCTCCCGGTCGCAGGATCCAGGGCGTCGATGCGCTCGGCCTCATGGCGGTACTCCACGAACGCGATCGAGCCCGCGGGCGGCAACGGATACGTCGCGGGCGTTGGGGCTTGCGCACGGTCGAACGCGCGGACGGCCACGCCGGTCGCCGCCACCGCGACCGCGATCGCCAGGATGGCGGCGGTGATCCGGCGTCGGCGGGCCACGGCGTCACGGCGGCGCAGGAAGTCCTCCAGCGTCAGCGGCTCGATCCCGGTTCGGCCCATCTCCCGCTCGAGCAGGTCGCGCAGCTCAGGCATCGTCGTCTCCCGTGATCGTCGCCAGGGCTTGCCGCGCCTGGTGGGTGAGCGCGTACACGGTCGAGGCCTTGATGCCCAGGAGCTCGCCCGTCTCCTCGCCCGAGTAGCCGAACGCCTCGGTCAGCACCAGCGCGGCCCGCTGCCGTGGCGTCAGCTCGGCGAGGATCCTCCCGGCCGCATCGCGATCCTCGACCGGGCCGAGTGCGTCGGCGTCGCGTTCGACGAGCCCGGCGATCCGGCGAACGTCCCGCACCGCGCTCCGGTACCGGCTGCGGAACAGGTTCATCGCCACGCGGTGCAGGTAGCCGGCCGGCGAGGCCATGTCCCGGACGTCGTCCCACCTCGCGAACACCCGCATGAAGGCCTCCTGAGCGATGTCCTCCGCGTCGGAGCGGCTCCCGGTGATCAGGACGAGCGCCCGCTGCAGGCGGCCGACCTCCTCGGCGAAGAACTCCTCGAACGTCGGCCCGCTCAGGGCCGTCGTTCCGGTCAGGAAGGCATCCGCCTCGGCGACCTCGTCCATACGACCTTCCAACGCCGCGGAGGGCCCGAACCTGTAGGCGTCAGGTCCAGGTCCGGCGTTCGCCCGGTCCGGCGGTCAGCTCGCCCCACTCGGGACGCTCCCGTCCCTCGTCCACCCGGTAGGGCAGCACGAACGTGATCGGCTCGTCGTCGCGATGTTCGATCTCCACGCGGATCGCGTCCGTGAACGCCGGCTCGCCCAGCACCACGCCGGTGCACACCGCGACGGCGACGAGCTCGTCGCGCTCGGCGCGGGTCCGGAAGATCCCGCGGACCTCGTCGGGGTCCGCCCCGGAGGCGGTCTCGAGCTCGCCGTCGACCGCCATCGAGGCCCCGAACGGCGTCACGCCGTCGCCGACGGCGACCTCGGTGCGGGCGTACGCCAGCACCAAACGCAGCAGCGCATCCATGTGGTCTCGGGACCCGCCGGGCACGGGAAGCACGCGGCCACCGTGACGGCGCCGGCGCGAGGGGTCAAGCTCGGGCCATGGAGATCCGCCGGCTCGGACCTCGCGACGACCAGGCGTTGGAGGCCGCCGTCCGGGCATTCCGGGGCTTCGAGATCCACCCCGACCCGGCGTTCCTGGCCGATCCCCGCTCGTTCGCCTACGTGGCGCTCGACGGGGAAACGGTCGTCGGGTTCGCGTGGGGGGCCGAGCTGCCGCAGCCGGCGGGAGGGTCGCTCGACCTCTTGGTCGGACTCGAGGTCGCTGACGCGGTCCGGCAGCACGGCGTCGGCACGGAGCTCCTGCGGGCGTTCGTGGCGGGGGCGCGCGGGGCCGGCGCCACGAAGATGTGGATGCTCACCGACGCGGGCCAGCGGGCCGCGAAGCTGCTCTACGAGGACGCGCCGTCGGCCGGTGGGGAGGGCCTCGGCCCCTGGTGGGTGATGGCATGAGCGCGGCCGGCGCTGGGATACTCCTTCCTCGTGCGCTACGACTCGATCCTGGACGCGATCGGGAACACGCCGCTGGTCGGCATCTCCCGGCTTTCGCCCTCACCCTCGGTTCGGCTGTGGGCGAAGCTCGAGGGCCAGAACCCGACCGGCTCCACGAAGGACCGGATCGCGCTGGCGATGGTCGAGGCGGCCGAGGCCAGCGGCGAGTTGACCGCCGACAAGACGATCCTGGAGCCCACGTCGGGCAACACGGGGATCGCCCTGGCGATGGTCAGCCGCCGGAAGGGCTACGCGCTGACCGTGGTGATCCCGGACAACGCCAGCCAGGAGCGGATCGGCCTGCTGCGGCTCTTCGGCGCCGAGATCGTGTTCTCCGACGGCGCGAAGGGCACGAACGGCTCGATCGAGGTGGCGCGGGCGCTGGCGAACGACGAGCGGTATTTCATGCCGTTCCAGTATGGGAATCCGGCGAACCCGGGGGCACACGAGCGCGGGACCGCCCAGGAGATCATCCGCGACCTGCCGGGGGTGACCCACTTCGTGGCGGGGATGGGGACCGGCGGGACGCTCACCGGCACCGGGCGAGGACTGCACGCGCACGATCCGAACGTGAAGGTGATCGCCGCCGAACCGGAGCTCGGCGACCTGGTGTACGGGTTGCGGTCGTTGGAGGACGGGTTCGTTCCGCCGATCTTCGATCCGCACCAGATCGACCGCAAGTTCCTGGTGAATTCCTCCGACTCGCTGCGGGCCACCCGGGAGCTCACCGCGCGCGAGGGGATCTTCGCGGGGATCAGCAGCGGCGCCGTGATCCACGTGGCGCAGCGGATCGCGCAGGAGGTGACGGAGGCCGACATCGTGTGCCTGCTGCCCGACGGCGGATGGAAGTACCTGTCGACGCAGGCCTGGGCGGAGGATCTCACGGTGGCCGAGCGCGGGGTCGAGGGGTCGCTGTGGTGGTGAGGCATGTCGGATAGCCGTCCGATCGGCGTGTTCGATTCGGGCGTGGGCGGCTTGACGGTGGCGCGCGCGATCCGGGAGCGGGTGCCCGACGAGTCGCTGATCTACGTCGGGGACGCGGCGCACTTCCCGTACGGCCCCAAGCCGATCGAGGAGATCCGCGGCTACGCCCTGGAGATCGCCGCCGAGCTGGTGCGGCGCGACGTGAAGCTCCTGGTCGTGGCGTGCAACTCGATCGAGGTCTCGGCGATCGGCGACATCGCGACGGCACACGGCGTGCCGGTGGTGGGCGTGATCAATCCCGGCGCGCGGGCGGCCGCCGCCGCCACCCGGAACGGGATCGTGGGGGTGATCGGCACGGTCGCGACGATCCAGACCGGCGCCTACCAGCGGGCGATCGGGTCATCCGTCGAGCTGCACGCGGCCGCCTGCCCCGCCTTCGTGGAGTTCGTCGAGCTCGGGGATACCTCCTCCGACGAGCTGCGGGAGGCCGCGCAGCGGTATCTTGCACCGCTGAGGGAGAGGGGGATCGATACCTTGATCCTGGGGTGCACGCACTACCCGCTGCTGGCCGATCTGCTCCAGGAGGAGCTCGGCCCCGGCGTCGTCCTGGTTTCCTCGGCCGAGGAGACCGCCAAGGACGTCGCCGGCGAGCTCGACCGGACCGGCCGGCGCCGTGTGGACGCCGAGCCGCCGGCCTCGACGTACCTGACGACCGGGGACCCCGCGCCCTTCCGACGTCTGGCGCAGCGGTTCGGGGGCGCCGAGGTCGCCCAGGTCGGCGTCCTGCACATCGACGCGGGAGCTCGCGCATGAAGCTGACGGTGCTGGGCGCGCAGGGGACCTGGCCGGGCGCAGATGGCGAGTGCTCCGGATACCTCGTCGCGCAGGACGGGTTCCACATCTGGCTCGACGCCGGGACGGGAACGTTCGCCCGCCTGCAGGAGCACCTGCCGATCGAATCGGTCGACGCGATGCTGATCACGCACGGGCACGCCGACCACTTCCTCGACATCATCCCGGCCTTCTACGCCCGGCACTACGGCGGCAAGGGCGATCCGGGGCTGCCGCTGTTCTCGCCGGAAGGGTTCACCGACCAGGTCGCGCTGCTGGTTTCGGAGAACGGGCGCAACGTGATGGGCGAGGCCTACGACTTCACCACCGCGCAGCGCGCGAAGCCGTTCGAGGTGGGGCCGTTCACGATCACGCCCTACGAGATGACGCATATCGGCGTGTACTCGCTCGGATACCGGATCGAGGCAGACGGCGTGGTCCTCGCGTACAGCGGCGACACCGGTCCGTGCGAGGAGGCCGTCGAGCTCGCGCGCGGCGCCGACCTGTACCTGTGCGAGGCCACCTACCAGAACGCCTCGAACCTCACGTACTTCCACCTGAGCGCGGCCCAGGCCGCGCAGCACGCCGCGCGCGCCGGCGCGGGGCGGCTGATGCTCACGCACATCACGCCGGACCTCGATCGCGACGTCTCGCTCGACGAGGCGGCCGCCGTGTTCGGCACGGTCGAGATCGCCGTTCCCGGCGGCTCGATCGAGGTCCGCCCGTGACGCGGAGCGACGGCCGCGCCGCCGACGAGCTCCGCCCGGTCGCCTACGAGCTCGGCTTCCAGGAGTGGGCCGACGGCTCGGTGCTGTTCTCCATGGGCCGGACGCGCGTCCTCTGCGCGGCCTCGATCGCGGAAGAGACCCCGCGGTGGCTGCGGGGCACGGGGAAGGGTT
>DATHCP010000093.1:0-35974 GCA_035490535.1 Actinomycetota bacterium | reverse complement strand
AGCCGAGGTTCGAGTAGCGGTACCGCACACCGGGCGGGATCAAGGGTGGGGTGCGATGGACGTGGAGCGCGTCCGCCCTCCCCCACGGGCTCGCGAGGGTGCCGCCGATCAGCCCCGCCGTGTGGGTCATCAGGTGGTGCAGCGTGATCGGCCCGAAGGGCTCGGGCAGCTCGAGCCAGGGCAGCAGCTCGTTCACCGAGAAGTCGAGCGCGAGCGTTCCCTTCGCCTCCTCCTGCAGCACCAGCAGCGACGCGAACGACTTGCCGATCGAGCCGATCTGGAAGCGCGTGTCCGGCAGCACCGGCCGGCCCGACGCGACGTCGGCGAAGCCGCGGACCACCGCCCCGAGCGTGTCGTCGACGTCGGTGATCGCGAGCGCGAGCCCGGCGCCGTGCGTGCGCGGCAGGTGTTCTTCCGCGGCGGCGCCGATCCGTCCGAAGGCGTCCTCGAGGCCGGCCACGAACGACGCCTCAGCCGAAGAACAGGGCGAGCTCGCGTTCGGCCGACGCCGGTGAATCCGAGCCGTGCACGACGTTCTCCGTGATCACGGTTGCGAAGTCGCCGCGGATCGAGCCGGGCGCCGCCTCGACCGGGTTCGTGGGGCCCATCATCGTTCGCCAACAGGCGATCGCGTCCTCGCCGGTGATCTTGGCGAGGACCGACGGCCCGCCGGTGATGAAGGCGACGAGCTCCCCGAAGAACGGCTTCTCGCGATGCTCGGCGTAGTGCCGCTCGGCGGTGTCGCGGTCGATCGTGCGCAGTTCGAGGCGCTCGATCGCGAGACCCTTGGCCTCGACGCGGCGGAGCACCTCGCCGACGAGCGCCCGGCGGACCCCGTCGGGCTTGACGATCAGCAGCGTCGATTCCGTGGCCATCGCTCTCCTTCGAGCCTCGCCTCGCGGGTGCGCGCGGGAAGTCTACCGGCCGGCGAGAGCCCGCTTCGCGTCGGCGACCGTGAACAACGAGCCGGTCACGACGATCACGTCGGCGGGTCCGGCGTCGGCGCGGGCGGCGCCGATCGCCTCGGCGACCGAGCCGAACACGGCCGCCTCTGGCCGAGCCGCCGCCCGCAGGTCCTCCGGATCGGCACTGCGGACGCTCTCGTTGCGGGCCAGGAAGACCGCGTCGGCCAGCGGCTCCAGCGCCGCGAGGATGCCGGCGGCGTCCTTGTTCGCACTGATCGCGAGCACCAGGAGGAGCCGTTGCCACCGGAAGGACGCCCGCAGCGCGGCCGCGAGCGCCTCGGCGCCGGCGGGGTTGTGGGCGCCGTCCAGCAGGATCAGCGGCTCGTGCCCGACGGCCTCCAGCCGACCGGGCACGCCCACACCGGCGAGTCCCTCGCGGACCGTGTCCTCCTCGAGCGCCCGGCCGGTCAGCGCCTCGAGGGCGACCACGCCCGCGGCGGCGTTCGCGACCGCGTACTCCCCATGCAGCGGCAGGAACAGGTCTTCGTAGGTCGCGGAGCTTCCACGCAGACGGAACGACTGACCGCCGACCGCGAGCAGCCGCTCCTCGACCTCCCAGTCGACGCCCTCCCATCGGAGCTCGGCACCCACCTCGTCGGCCCGACGGCGCAGGACCTCGGCCGCGACGTCGTCTTGCCGACGGATCACGCCGACGCCGTCGGCCTTCAGCACGCCCGCCTTCTCGCCCGCGATGTCCGCCAGCGTCGGCCCCAGCTCGGCGACGTGATCCATCCCGATCGGGGTCACGATCGCGACCTCGCCGGCGATCAGGTTGGTGGCGTCCCACGAGCCGCCCATCCCGACCTCGAAGACCGCGAGGGCCACCGGCTTGTCGGCGAACCACAGGTACGCGAGCGCGGTCACTGCTTCGAAGTAGGTGACCTCACCGTCGCCGGCGCCGTCCACCAGATGCAGGATCGGCTCGAGGTGCTCCCACTCCTCGGCGAAGGTCTCCGGCGCGATCGACTCGCCGCACACGTCGAGTCGCTCGGTCACCGACAGCAGGTGCGGGGAGGTGAAGAGTCCCGTGGTCAGGTCGTGGGCGCACGCGAGGGCCGCGGTGGCGCGCGCGGCCGTGGTCTTGCCGTTCGTGCCGGTCACGTGGATCGTCGGATACGTCCGCTCCGGATGATCGAGCAGGTCCGCCACGGCGCGGATCCGGGTGAGCGACGGGCCGGGCATGTGCTCGGGCTGGCGAGCGTCCAGGCGGGCCAGCGCCTCGTCGAACCGCATCAGTCGGGCGTGGTCCCCAGGACGACCTCGACGCCCGGCTCGGGAGCCTCGGCCGTCCGGAGCTCCTCGACGTTCCCGGCCAACCGGACGTCCTCGGTCGCCATCGCGAGCTTCCCGAGCCGCTCCGTCGTGTCCCGGACCGTCACCAGGGTCGCCGGCACCCGCAGGGAGACGTGGGCGAGCGCCTTCTCCTTGCGGACGGCGCCGAGCACCAGGGCCGCCACGTCGTACACCTCCGGATCGGCGCCGTCCGCGTCGGTCAGGTGCTCGGCAAGGGGCCACGCGGCGCGATGCACCGACCCCTCCCGCCACCACGACCAGACCTCCTCGGTCACGTAGGGAAGGAACGGCGCGAACGCCCGCAGCAGCACGTCCAGGGCCGTGCGGAGCGCGGCGACGGCCGAGCCGGCGGCCGCGCCGCCCGAGTACGCGCGGGGCTTGACCAGCTCGAGGTAGTCGTCCGTGAAGCCCCAGAAGAACCGCTCGAGCACCGCGAGCGCCCGTGCGTGCTCGTAGGCCTCGAACGCCTCGGTGGCCTCGGCGAGCACGCCGCGGAGCGTGGCGAGCATCGCCCGATCCAGCGGCTCGATCACGGCGGTCGGCTCGGCGGCCATCGTCAGCGCGAACCTTGAGGCGTTCAGGATCTTGATCGCCAGGCGGCGGCCGACCTTGATCTGCTGCTCGTCGATCGCGGCGTCGAAGCCCAGCCGCGCGCTCGCGGCCCAGTACCGCACCGCGTCCGCGGAATGCCGTTCGAAGATCTCGGTCGGCAGCACGACGTTGCCCTTCGACTTCGACATCTTCTTGCGGTCGGGGTCCAGCACGAACCCGCTGATCGCCGCGTTCGTCCACGGGATGCTGTCGTGCTCCACGTGCGCCCGGTACACGGTGTAGAACAGCCACGTCCGGATGATGTCGTGCGCCTGGGGCCGCAGATCCATCGGGAACAGCCGGGCGAACAGATCGGGGTCCTCCTCCCACTTCGCGGCGATCTGCGGCGTGAGCGAGGACGTGGCCCAGGTGTCCATGATGTCCGGGTCACCCGTGAATCCCCCGGGAACGTCACGCTGCCCCGGCTCGAACCCCGGCGGAACGTCGGCCTGGGGGTCGATCGGGAGCGTCGCCTCGTCGGCCAGGATCGGATCGTCCAGATCCGGCTCGCCTGTCGCATCCAGCCGGTACCACACCGGGAACGGGACCCCGAAGTAGCGCTGGCGGCTGATCGCCCAGTCCTGGTTCAGTCCCTCGACCCACGACGCGAACCGCGCGCCCATGAACCCCGGGTGCCAGGCGATCTCGCGGCCGCGGCCGAGCAGCTCCTGCTTGAACCGGAGGATCTCGACGAACCATTGTCGGCTGCTGATCACCTCGAGGGGCCGGTCGCCCTTCTCGTAGAACTTCACGACGTGGCGCACCGGTTCCGGTTCGCCGACGAGCGCGCGGTCCTCGCGGAGCAGCTCGGTGATCCTGCGGCGCGCCTGCTTCGAGGCCTTCCCGGCCAGCTCGGCCATCGCCGCGTTCGCCGCGCCGGGGTCGAGCGACTCCCATCCCGGCTCGCCGAAGCGACCCGGCGCCAGCGTGCCGTCGCGACGCACGACCACGCGTGCGGGGAGCTTCAGCTCGCGCCACCACGTCACGTCGGTGACGTCGCCGAACGTGCAGATCATCGCGATGCCGGTCCCTTTCTCGGGATCGGCCAGCTCGTGCGCGACCACCGGCACCGGCACGCGGAACAGGGGCGTGATCGCGGTGGTACCGACGAGGGGCGCGTACCGCTCGTCGTCGGGATGGGCCACGAGCGCGACGCACGCGGGGATCAACTCGGGCCGGGACGTCTCGATCTCGAGCGTCCCGCCGCCCTCACGGGCGAACGTCACCCGGTGGTACGCCCCGTCGACCTCCCGGTCCTCGATCTCGGCCTGCGCGACCGCGGTCCGGAAGTCGACGTCCCACAGGGTCGGCGCCTCGGCCTTGTACGCCAATCCCTTCCTGACGAGCCGGAGGAACCCGACCTGCGAGATCCGCCGCGAGCGATCCCCGATCGTCGTGTACATCTGCGTCCAGTCGACGGAGGCGCCGAGCTTGCGGAACAGATCTTCGAAGGCGCGCTCGTCCTCGGCCGTCAACCGCTCGCAGAGCTCGATGAAGTTGCCGCGCGAGACGGCGACCGGCTCCTCGGAAGGCCGCTCGAGCGCCGCGACGTCGAGGTTCGGATCATGGGGCAGCATGGGATCGCAGCGGACGCCGAAGTAGTTCTGCACGCGGCGCTCGGTGGGCAGGCCGTTGTCGTCCCAGCCGATCGGATAGAAGACCTCGTACCCGCGCATCCGCTTGAATCGCGCCATCAGGTCCGTGTGGGTGTAGCTCTCGACGTGCCCGAGGTGGAGCGATCCGCTGACGGTCGGCGGCGGCGTGTCGATCGCGTAGATCTCCTCGCGCGACCTCGTGCGGTCGAAGCGGTAGGTGCCGGCGGCCTCCCACCACTCGCCCCACTTGGCCTCGAGCCCGTCGAGGGAGGGCTTCTCCGGAACGTCCATGCGGCAGAGTCTACGGACCGCCCGGGCGCCGGCCCGGAGCCCCTGTGATGGGCGTCAGTCCCAGAGGTCGATCGGGGACGCGCCGGCGGCGCCGAGCACCTCGTTCAACTCGGCGATGTGCCAGACGTCGTGGCTGAAGACCCGCTGCAGCACCCACCCGCGGGTATGCACCCGATCGTCGCCCCATGCGGGTGGGCTGCGAAGCTCCTCTTCGAGCATCCGGATCGTCCACCGGTCGAGGCATCCCTCCACGATCCGGAAGGTCTGGTCGAGCGCCTCCACCAGATCCGCCGGGCTCAGCACGTGCTCCAGGTCGTCGTCGCCCGGGCAGTCGAACGCCGCGTTCGTGAAGCGGGTCGTCTCCGCGCCGGGCTCACCGCCGAAGTCGCAGAGCCAGAAGACGCGCTGGCACGCCAGGTGTCCGACGCTCGCCCACAGGGGCCACCGCTCGGGCGAAGGTTGGAACGCGAGCTGCTCCGCCGACATGTCCGCGACGGCGTCGCGGAGGATCCGCTGGTACCGGGGCCAGCTGTCGTATGCCGGCCGGATCGTCGCGTCGCTCATCGCTCGGCCTCCCGTCCCGACCCTACCGCCGGGGCCCGACACGGCGACGGGGCGGCGCCGAAGGCGCCGCCCCGTCGAGGAACCTCGAGGAGGTCCGGGCTAGACCGACATCATCGCCCGCTTCTTCATCTCCTCGTACTCCTCCGCGCTGATCTTGCCCTCGTCGCGCAACTTGGCGAGCTTCGCGACCTCGTCGGCCGCGGAGTAGCCCTGCATGCGCCGCTGGGCCTCCTGCGCGTGCTCGATCATCTCCTTGTCCTGCTCCGTCATCTTCGGCCGGGCGATCACGTAGATCAGGATGCCCAGCAGCGGAACGATGAAGATCAGGAAGATCCATCCGGCCTTGCCCCAACCCGACAAGTCGTTGCGCCGGAAGATGTCCGCGAAGACCGCGATGAACATCCAGATCAGCAGGAAGATGAAGAAGAACTCGATCATGACCCACAGCACGGAGCCGAAGCTCCACTCGGTGCCTACCATCGGATCACTCCCCTCCCACATCCGCGCCCCTCGGCGCGCCCGCGCAGGATAGTCGAGCGCACGCGGTCTTGGCGAGCTCGGGCGATGGGCGCCGGATGCGCCGACGCGGTACCGTCGTGCCGTCGAGCCGAGGGAGGAAGCCGATGCGCAGCAACGTTCGTCAGGTCATCGCGGGGGTCGTGGTCGTGGCCGCACTCGCCGGTTGCTCCTCGAGCTCCAGCTCGTCGGCGCCGTCGTCGCCGGCCTCGGCCTCGGGCAGCGCCGCGACGTGCGCGAGCCTGCAGGCCCTCCAGTCCTCCGTGAACTCCCTGATCCAGATCAACCCGGTCCAGGTGGGAACCCAGGGGATCCAGGACGCGCTCACGAAGGTCCAGCAGCAGGCCGACGAGGTCACGGCCGACGCCTCCTCGGACCTCGGGCAGCAGCTCACCGCGCTGAAGTCGTCGCTGACGGCGGTGAGCACGACGCTGGCGAGCGGCGCGAGCACCGCCACGATCGTCTCTCAGCTCGCGACCGAGCTGCCGGCGGTCGGAACCGCGTGGTCGCAGCTCACCGCGGCAGCCGCCTCGATGAACTGCAACCTCAGCACCAGCGCCTGAGCCGGGTTCAGGCCGATCGATCGTCGCCGGCCGGCGGGAGATCCTGACCCAGGCCGCCGATCGCGCCCAGGCGCGCCTCGGACACGCCGGCGAACGTCGCGTTGAGGAACTGCGCGCCCACGAACACGCGCGCGATCACGTAGAGCCACAGGAGGATCACCGTGGCGATCCCGAGCGCGCCGTACAGATCGTCGATCCGCCCGATCTTCGGCACGAAGTAGACCACCGTCGCCAGCGAGAGCAGCCGGATCGCCGCGATGAAGACAACGGCGCCGGGGATCACGACGACCCAGCTCCGGCCGCCGTGCGGAAGCACCGCCATGATCCAGATCGCGAGGACGATGTAGCCGGCCGTCAGCAGCAGCCACTCTCCCAGCCGGATCACCGCCCGGTCGACGACGAAGGTCGTCACGAGCGCCTGGATCGCGACGCACCCCAGCACGATGCCGCTGAACGCCAGCGAGGCCTTCGTGCTCGAGGGCGCGAACCCTTCGCGATACCGCCACGCGATCTGCGAGACGAGGCGGAAGCCACGCGCGGCGCTCCGGCCGGCCCACACCATCAGCACCGCCCCCAGGAGGAGCAGCCACCAACGATTCTTGTGGCTCGCCGCGACGGCCTCGCCGACCATGTTCCCGACCGCACCACCGAGGCCGATCTTCCGGGCGACGTCCTCCGGAGCATCACCCGAAGCCGACGAGGCCGTGCCCAAGAGGGTGACCACGAAGAGCGCGGCCGGGAGGCCCCACAGGAACAACCGATAGGCGATGCCGCCGGCGAGCAGGCCGCCGCCCCGGTTCCGGTCTGCCTCGAACGCGGCGTAGAGCTGCCGGACCCAGCTCCGATTGGCGCGCTCGTGTTCGAGCCGCCGCTCGGCCCGATGTTGCAGCTCCTCGGCCCGATGCTGGAGCCGCTCGGCTCTCGCCCGCGCGCCGGCGATCCGTCCGACCCGCTCGGGCTCCTCCGGCGCCGGCGCGGCGTCGGACGACGGCTCGGCCGGGCCGGACGGCTCCGGACCGAGCTCCTCCGTCACGGGACGCGGGCTCCGGCCGGCTAGCCGCTCGGCGCCGGCTCCTCGGCGTGCCGCGCCGCCGCGATCCGGTAGACCGCCAGCTCGTACAGCACCAGGAGCACCAGGAACAGCAGGAACCAGCCCACGGACAGGCTCGCGAACAGCAGGACGAGCGCGCCGACCACCGCCCCCGCCATCATCAGCACGTCGCGGTGCCCGGCGATCCACTCGGCCGCCGGCCCGACCTCGGCGCCGCGCACCGCGCCGACACCGGCCCTGCTCACCTGCACCACCCAGGCGCGGAAGCGCACGGCCCACGGGTACGGACCGCTCAGCAGGGCCGCGATCAGGACGATGAACAGCACCCACAGGATCCGCTTCGTGCTCAGGAGCAGCGAGCTCAGGAACGCGTTCACGATCGCCTGCACCGCCGCCTGGTTCTCCGGCTTCGCGAGGTTCACGACGTTGTGCGCCTCGGCGATCGCGAAGCGTCGCTCCAGCACGGCCATGATGATCAGCGCGACCGTGAGCTGCAGCAGCGTCCGCCGGCGGTTCGTCGAGAGCACGAGCGCGAGCGCCACCGAGATCACGAACAGGACCACGGTCAGCAGCAGCAGCTTGTTGAACAGCGACACCCCGTCCTGGATCGACGTCAGCGAGTCGCTCTTGAACAACGCGACCGAGCCGAACGTTGCCGGCAGCGTCACGCCGAGGGCGGTCTCCAGCATCGAGATCGCCTGGCTCGGCACCGTGTCCGCGGTGATCGGCGGGATCGTGATCTGGTGTCCGATGATCCCGCTCAGCGTGCTGGACAGCTGCTGCAGGGCGTCGTTGATCAGCGGCAGGTAGTTGAACACCACCTGGTTGCCCTGGATCGAGACGACCTCGCTCGAGCCGTTCAGCGTGGCGATCAACGTCGAGTGCAGCTGCTTGTTCGCCGCGATCCAGAAGCTCTGGAACTGCGGGCTCGCCATGATGTTCTGAACCTGGCCCTCCACGAACCCCTGCAGGGCGTTCGTGATCGGACCGGCGATGAACTCGAGCTTGGGCGCGCGTTCGCCGAGCGCGGTCTGGATCCGCTGCTGGACGTCGATCGCCGTGAATAGCGAGACCGTCAGCTGACGCGAGAGCGCCTCCTGGATGGCCGGCTGCGCCGCGAGCGGCCCGACGACCGCCAGGTACCGATCCTCGTTGTAGACCGTGCGGCGAGCCCACAAGCCCGGGGTCGAGGCCGAGAACGCGACCACCGCCACCACGACGAAGACGACCGCGAAGATCCGCCGGAGCCGAGCGCGCTTCGCCGGCTTGTCCTCGAGCCGCTCGACCTCACCCTGGAGCCGGTCCACCTCCGCACGGACCGCGGCGAGGTCCTCCGCGCTCGCCGCCGAGGGCTCCCCGCCCGGCGGAGCCGGCGTGCCCTCGTCGCTCACGCGAGTTCCTTCTGCGCGTGATGGATCGAGAACGCCAGGACCAGCTGCCCGATGCCACGGAACAGCGCCATGAAGCCCACCCAGAGCAGGATCAGCTCGGCCCGCGCCGGATAGAACTGCTGCGCGGCCCAGAAGCCCAGGAGCACGACCAGGATCCCGGTCGCCAGACCTAGGCCCCACATCGGGTTGACCTCACGCGTCATCACGTTCTCGACGATCAGCATCGTGCCCCAGAAGACGAACAGGAACCCGATCACCGATGCGAGCGCGAAGAACGTGTTGATCGGCCGGAAGAAGCCCCACAGGGCCGCGATGCCGAACACGACGCCCAGCAGCGCGTGGAGCCACTTCCACCCCTCGGCGCGGCCGATCATCGCGAACTCGTTGATGCACGCGGCCAGGAACAGCGCACCGACCAGGATCCCGACCGTGGCCACCGACGTGGTGGGATGCACGTTGTACCGCAGCACCACGATCGCGATCAGCATCCACGCGATCCCGGTGAGCAGGAAGAGCCACCACGGGAACGCCGAGATCATCGCCCGGCTCTCGCGCGCGTCGTCCCGAACCTGTTCGCTCGCCATCTCTGCCCTCCTCGGCTTCGCGGCCCGCCGGCCGCACCCCCCGAGTCTGCCTCACGAGGACGCCGGACGCCAAAACGCTACGGGAGAGGTTCCGGTGCAACCGGAAGGCTAGGCGGTGCGCTCTTCGCGCTTCTGGCGCTTGGCCGCGGCCTGGTCGCGCGGTACGAGCGTGGGGTTGACGCCGGTGAGCACCACGTCGCGGTCGACGAGGCACTTCGTGACGTCCTGGCGGGAGGGCAGCTCGTACATCACGTTGAGCAGCACCTCCTCCATGATCGCGCGGAGGCCGCGGGCGCCGGTGCCGCGCTGGATCGCCTGCTCGGAGATCGCGCGCATCGCGTCGGCGGTGAACTCGAGCTCGACGCCGTCGAACTCGAAGAACTTCTTGTACTGCTTCACGAGCGCGTTCTTCGGCTTCGTGAGGATGTCGACCAGGGCGTCCTCGTCGAGGTTGTTCACGTGGGTCAGGACCGGCAGGCGCCCCACGAACTCGGGGATCAGCCCGTACTTCAGCAGGTCCTCCGGCAGCACCTTCGAGAAGAGCTCGCCGAGGTCCTTGTCCTCGCGGCTGACGATCTCGGCCCCGAAGCCGACGCCCTTGCGCCCGATCCGGCTCTCGATCACCTTGTCGAGCCCGGCGAAGGCGCCTCCGCAGATGAACAGGATGTTCGTGGTATCGATCTGGATGAACTCCTGGTGCGGGTGCTTGCGGCCGCCCTGGGGCGGAACGCTGGCGGTGGTCCCCTCCAGGATCTTCAGGAGCGCCTGCTGGACGCCCTCGCCCGAGACGTCGCGCGTGATCGACGGGTTCTCGGACTTGCGGGCGATCTTGTCGATCTCGTCGATGTAGATGATGCCGGTCTCGGCCTTCTTGACGTCGTAGTCGGCGGCTTGGATCAGCTTCAGCAGGATGTTCTCGACGTCCTCGCCCACGTAACCGGCCTCGGTCAGCGCCGTGGCGTCGGCGATCGCGAACGGGACGTTCAGCAGCCGCGCGAGCGTCTGTGCGAGGTACGTCTTGCCGCAGCCGGTGGGCCCGAGGATCAGGATGTTCGACTTCTGGAGCTCGACCTCCTGGTCCTTCTGGCCGACCTGGATCCGCTTGTAGTGGTTGTAGACCGCGACCGACAGGACCTTCTTCGCCTGCTCCTGGCCGACGACGTACTCGGCGAGGAACGCGTAGATCTCCTCGGGCTTCGGCAGCTCGTCGAGCTTCAGCTCGGCGGTCTCGGAGAGCTCCTCCTCGATGATCTCGTTACAGAGGTCGATGCACTCGTCGCAGATGTACACGCCGGGGCCGGCGATCAGCTTCTTGACCTGCTTCTGGCTCTTGCCGCAGAACGAGCACTTCAGCAGGTCCGAGTCCCCGAACTTCGCCATCGCCTCTTCCCTCTCCGAACCGAACGACCGGGCCTTCCGTTCGACCCGGTCGCACCGCGGATATTACGCCCCGTTCGGGCTCGCCGCTGACAATTCGGTCGCGATCCCTCGGCGCGAGATGATCTCGTCGATCACGCCGTACTCCTTGGCCTCGTCCGCCGTCAGGATGAAGTCGCGATCGGTGTCCTTCTCGACCCGGTCGATCGGCTGGCCGGTGTGCTTCGCGATGATGTTGTCCAGGAGCTTGCGGAGCCGGATGATCTCGCGCGCCTGGATCTCGATATCGACCGCCTGGCCCTGCGCGCCGCCGTGCGGCTGGTGGAGCAGGATCCGCGCGTTCGGCAGCGCGAACCGCTTCCCGTCGGCGCCGGCGAGCGCGAGCACCGCCGCGGCGCTTGCCGCCAGGCCCATCACGATCGTGCTGACGTCCGGCTTGATGTACTGCATCGTGTCGTAGATCGCGAGGAGCGCCGACACGTCGCCGCCCGGCGAGTTGATGTACAGGTTGATGTCCTTGTCGGGGTCCTCGGACTCCAGGTGCAGCAGCTGCGCCATGATCAGGTTGCCCACGGCGTCGTCGATCGGCGTGCCGAGGAAGACGATGCGGTCCTTCAGCAGGCGCGAGTAGATGTCGAACGAGCGCTCGCCGCGGCTGGTCTGCTCGACCACCACGGGAACGAGGTAATCCTTCACGGGCTCCATCACACGTCGTCCTTCCTGTCCGCGTCGGCGGCGTCCTCGCCACCGGCCTCGGTGTCGTCATCCTCGTCGGTCGGTGCGTCCCCGTCGTCCGACCCGTCGGACGGGGCCTCGTCGGTGATATCGGCAGCGTCGACGATGATGTCGAGCGCCTTCGAACGGATGATATCCCCGGCCAGCGTCACGATCTGGCCACTCCGGTCGAGCTGTTTCGCCAGCTCCTTCGGGTCGCGCTCGTAGGCCTGGGCCAGCGTGCCGATCTGCGCGCCGATCTCCTCGGCGGTCACGTCCAGCTCCTCGGCGCGGGCCACGCCCTCCAGCACGAGGTCGGCCTTGATCGCCCGCAGCGCATGCTCACGGTTGTCCTCGGCCAGCCGGTCGCGGTCCCAGCCCTGGATCTCGAGCATCTGGTCGAGCGTCAGGCCGTAGCGCGTGGCCTGGTCCTCGGCATGCCGCATCCGGTGCGCGGTCTCGTCCTCGATCAACGACTCCGGCAGCTCGACCTCGACCGCGTCGATCACCGCCTGCAGCGCGCGGTCGCGTACCACGCCGACGGCGTCACGTTCCTTCGCCTCGCCGATCTTCGTGCGCAGGTCGTCGCGGAGCTCCGGCATCGTGTCGAACTCCGAGGCGGTGGACGCGAACGCGTCGTCGGGCTCCGGGAGATCGAGCTCCTTGACCTCCTTGATCAGCACGAGGAACGACGCCGGGCCGGCCAGCTCCTCGCCCACCCGTTCCGGTTCGAGGGTCGCATCGAACCGCACGATGTCACCCGGCTTCGTGCCCGGGAGCTTCGCGTCCATCTCCGGCCCGAACTCGCCGGACCCGATCGCGTACAGGTAGTCCTCGCGGCTCAGCCGATCGAGCTGCTCCCCGCCCCGGGTGACCGTGAGGTTGGCGGTGACGAAGTCGCCCTCCTTCGCCGGCCGGCCGATCGGCTCGAGTTCCGCGAACTGCCGGCGCAGACGCTCGACGTACCCGTCGACCTCCTCGTCCGTCGCGGCGGTGGAAGGCTTCTCGACCTTCACCCCTTTGTAGTCGGCCTCGGTCAGCTCCAGGCGCGGCCGGACCTCGACCGTCGCCGTGAAGATGAACGGCTTGCCCAGCTCCAGCTGCTCGACGTCGACCTCCGGATCGCCGATCGGCGCGAGATCCTCGTCGCTGACCGCGGTGCGGAAGTACGCCGGCACGGAGGCGTGGACGAACTCGTCGAGCACGACGTCCTGCCCCACCTGCGCGTCGATGATCGTCTTCGGCGCCTTGCCCGGCCGGAACCCGGGGATCTTCACCTCGCGCGCGATCGCGCGGTAGGTCTTGTCCAGATCCTTGGCGAACTCCTCGGGCGCGACCTCGATCGTGAGCCGAACGGTGTGTTTATCGGTGGATTCGACGGTGGTTTCCATCGGTGCACCAAGGCTACCGGAGATCCCAGGTCACGACCGTCGCAGCGCCGGGTAGGCTGCGCCCGTGTACGAGTCGGAGCTCGCGTTCGCGAACGAGCTGGCGGATCTGGCGGCCGAGACGGCGCTCGGGTTCTTCCGCAGCGAGCTCTTGGAGGTTCGGCGCAAGCCCGACACCAGCTTCGTCACGCAGGCCGACACCGAAGTGGAGCGGCTCGCGCGCGAGGCGATCGCGGCGACGTTCCCCGACGACGAGATCCTCGGCGAGGAGGAGGGTGGCTCCCACGCCCCGGTCGGACGTCGCTGGATCCTCGATCCGATCGACTCCACCGCGAACTTCGCCCGCGGGATCCAGGCCTGGGCGACGCTGATCGCGCTGCAGGTTGACGGGATCGGTGTGGTCGGCGTCGTGAACGCCCCCGCGATGGGCGAGCGGTACGAGGCGGTGCGCCACGAGGGAGCTCGGCTCAACGGTCAGCCGATCCGCGTGAGCGCCGTCGACGAGGTGCGCGATGCCCACGTCTTGTTGCAGGAGATGGACACCCTGTTCGCGGGGCCCTACGCAGCGCAGACGCTGGCGCTGGTCCAGGACTGCTGGCGCCCGCGCGGCTTCGGGGACTGGTGGTCCCACATGCTGGTCGCCCGCGGCTCGGCCGAGGTGATGCTCGAGCCGAAGCTCGCGACCTGGGACCTGGCCGCGCCGCAGGTCGTGGTCGAGGAGGCCGGCGGGCGCTGCACCACGTTCGAGGGCGGCCCGCTCGGGCACGACAACAGCATGCTCGTGACGAACGGGCTGCTGCACGACGAGATCCTGCGCCGCCTGGCGACGCGCTAGCGCTCGAGCCGCTCCCCCGCGTCGCCCGCGTTCGCGAGCACCGCGTTGGCCGCCGCGACGTCCTGCACGCCGACGCCCGTGAGATCGCAGACGATCAGCTGATCCGCCGACGTCCGGCCCGGCGCGCCGCCGGCGCAGATCACGCCGAGCTCGACCGCGCGCTCGCGGAGCTCCGGCGCGTGCTGGAGCTCGCCGAGGCGCAGCGCCTGATCGAGCGCGTCGACGACCAGCACGTCGGCGCGGCGCAGCAGGTCCGGATCGAGCTCCTGCTTCCCGGGGCCATCCGACCCCACCGCGATCACGAGCGCGCCGGAGGCCACCCAGCCCGCGCGCACGAGCGGCTCGCGCGCGGCCGTGCACGTGAGGATCACGTCGGCGCCTTCCACCGCCTCCTCGACGCTCCCGACCGCCCGGCCGCCGACGTCGGCGGCCGCGGCTGCGGCGCGCCCGGCGTCGCGGGCCCAGACACGGATCGGACCGACGTCGACGCGGACCGCGCGCAGCGCCTCGACCTGCTTGCGCGCCTGGATCCCGCTGCCGAGGACCGCCACCCGGCCTACGCGCTCCGGCGCGAGCCACCGCGCCGCGACGCCGCCGGCCGCGCCCGTGCGCTGGTCCGTCACGAACCCGCGGTCGAGCAGGAACGCGAGCGGCGCCCCGGTCGTCGCGTCGAACACGACGACGAGCCCGTCGATCGCCGGCGGATCGCCGGCGAAGCCGCTCGAGGCCTTCAGCGCGTACGCCGGCGCGCCGTGCAGATGCCCCGCCTTGATGTGGATCTCACCGCCCGCCTCGGGCACGTCGAGATGGATCACGCCCGGCATCTCAGCGCGTCCGGCCGAATACGCGACGAACGCGCGCTCCACCGCGTCGATGCACACCGACATCGGCAGCGCCGCTCGCACGTCGTCCTCGCGCAGCACCCGCACGATCTCCGCCATGCGCGGAGCCTGCCCCCGGCCGCCACCGCGGTCAACCGGTTGAGGCTCCGGCGTCCCCGCGATAGCGTCGGACGATGCCGCGGATCGAGCCCTTCGCGATGGAGCGCTACCAGTCGCGTTTCTGGCACCTCGTCGAGTACGACCTCAGCGAATCGGGCGTCGCGCCGATGACGATCCGCGATCTGCTCGGGCCGCTCGCCGACGCCGAGGCGTTCCTGGCCTCGCCGCTCGGCTATCCGCTGTCGGAGGGCTCGCACGAGACGCGCGCGAACATCGCCCAGTGGTACCCGGACGCGACCGCCGAGAACGTCACGATCGTCAACGGCGGCTCCGAGGCGAACTTCCTGGCGCTCTGGTCGCTGCTCGGGCCCCGCGACCGGCTCGCGTTCATGGTCCCGAACTACCTGCAGGGCCGCGGCCTCGGAGGGGTCTTCGGCGACCGCGTCGACACGTTCTCCCTCGAGCGGCGCGACGGCCGGTGGGCGCTCGACCTGGAAGGCCTCGAGCGAGCCGTCGGACGGCGCACGAAGGTCGTGATGCTCTGCAACCCGAACAACCCCACCGGGGCGGTGCTGACCGACGGCGAGATGGAGGCGGTCGTCGCCGTGGCCGAACGGGTCGGCGCCTGGATCGTGGCCGACGAGATCTACCGCGGCGCCGAGGTCGACACCGACGTCACCTCGCCGACCTTCTGGGGCCGCTCGGAGCGCGTGATCGTCACGAGCGGGTTGTCGAAGGCCTTCGGCATGCCGGGCCTGCGGATCGGCTGGGCCGTGGCGCCGCCCGCGATGATCGAGCGGATCTGGAAGCGGCACGACTACACGACGCTCACGCCGAACGTGCTCTCCGACCGGCTGGCGGGCTTCGCGATGCATCCCGACGTCCGCGACCGGATCCTGGAGCGCACGCGCGGCATCATCCGCGCGAACCTGCCGCCGCTCGAGGAGTGGATCGGCCGGCACGAGGCCTTCCGCTACATCCGCCCGGTGGCCGGCGCGATCGCGTACACGCGGTACAAGCTGCCGATCGGCTCGAACGCCCTGGTCGAGCGGATCCGGCAGGAGCAGAGCGTGCTGCTGGTCTCCGGCGACATGTTCGGGCTCAGGAAGGGGCTCCGGTTCGGGTTCGGCTTCGACATCGAGCACACGCTGAAGGGCCTGGCGCGCGTCGACGACACGCTGGCGGCGATCGCCGCCGGCCGATGAGCGCGGCCGAGCCGGCGCGCCGCCGGACCGCGCGCGCGGAGGCGAAGCGCGAGCTGATCGTCGCGTGCGCGCTGCGGCAATTCGCTGAGGACGGCTACCAGGGCGCGCGGATCGAGGACATGGCCGCCGAGCTCGGCATCGCGAAGGGATCGATCTTCCAGCATTTCGGCTCGAAGTCCGGACTGTTCTTCGAGGTGTACAAGCGTGCGGCGATGTCGCTGCCGGCGTGGCTCGACGCGCCCGATCCGGTCCAGCGCGCCGGCTTCTTCGCGGTGGTGCGGTACTGGCTCGACCGCACCGAGCACTACGTGGCGGACGACTGGATCCCGTACCGGGTGGTGCTGATCGGGAACTACGGCACCGACCTGGAGCTGAAGCGCGACATCAACCGCTGGCTCGTGAGCGAGGACCCCTATGGGACGCTCGAGTTCGTCGAATGGGGCCAGCGTCGCGGTGAGGTGCGCACGGACCTGGACCTGGAGATGCTCGTGTCGATCCTCGACTGGCTCTCCGGGTCGCTGCAGGATGCGCTGGTCTCCGAGGAGCTCGACCCGGGGCTGTTCCATCGGCGGCAGCCGCAGCCCGAACGCCAGCGCGTGCGGATCGATCACTTCGCGGTGCTGCTGGAGAGCGCGATCGGCGCCGGCGCGCCGGCGTCCTAGCGGCGGCGCAACGCCGCCTGCGCGTCGCCTTCGTCCACGACGCGCCGCCGGTAGTTCCGCAGGGCGAACCGGTCGCACGTGGTCTCGGCGGCCGAGCGCCGTCCGAGCCGTTCGCGCAGGTACCAGTGCATCCATTCGTGCAGGTACAGGAACCGCAGCACCTGGCGTTCGGTGTCGAAGGTCACGCCCTCCGTGAGCCAGATGAAGGAAAGCCCCTTGCCCGGGCGGCGCTTCGCGCCGTAGGGCACCACCTCCCCGAACGGCAGGAACGGCTCGGGCACCTGCAGGGTGATCGTCCGCTCGCCGAAGTCGGTCCAGGCCGACAGGTGGGGCTTCTGGCGGTAGCGGAGCGGCTTCACGTGGACCGCGTAGCCGGGCGCCGGCGGCAGGCCGCCCAGCAGCCGGCGGACGGTCGCCGGGGGCAACGCCGGGCACGCGCTCGTGATCCGCACGCGCGCCAGGGTACGAGCGGCCGCCGATAGCATCGGCGGACCATGTCGGAGGGGCCGCAGGAACGCAGCTACCGCCACGGCGCCCGCGCTGCCCTGCCCCTGGCGGTCGCCGTCTTCGGCTTCGGGCTGTCCTTCGGCGTCCTCGCGCCGGCGGCCGGGATGAGCGGTGCGGCGGCGATCGTGATGTCCATCACCACGTTCGCCGGCTCGGCCCAGTTCGCGGCGGCGTCGGTCCTGGGGGCCGGCGGGGCGGCGGCGACCGCGATCCTGGCGGCGGTGATGCTGAACGCGCGCTACCTCCCGATCGGGGTGACCGTCGCACCGTGGCTCGAGGGGAGCGTCTGGACCCGGCTCCTGCACGCCCACCTGATGGTGGACGAGTCCTGGGCGGTCGCGGCCGAGGGCTCCGGGCGCTTCAACCCGCGGGTCCTGCTGGCCGCCGGAGCGAGCATCTGGACGGCCTGGGTGCTCGGCACGATCGGCGGGGTGGTGTTCGGCAACGTGATCGGCGATCCGAACCGCCTCGGCCTCGACGCGGCGTTCCCCGCGTTGTTCCTCGCGCTCCTCGCGCCGCAGGTGCGCGATCGAGGGTCGGGCGCCTTCCGCGGGCTCTCGCTGCGTGGGCGGTTGCCGCTGGCGGCCGCGCTGCTCGGCGCCGCGATCGCGCTCGTGCTGACGCCCTTCACGCCCGCCGGCGTGCCGATCGTCGCGGCCGGCGCGGCCTGCCTGCTCGGTCTGCGGCGGGAGCCGGCCACCTCATGAGCACGACCGCCGTCTGGGCCGTCGTGATCGTGACCGGGGTCGCGACGCTCGCGCTGAAGGCCGCGGGCCCGCTCCTGCTGGGCGGCCGGCCGCTGCCGGAGCGGGTGACCGGCCTCGTAACGCTCCTGGGCCCCGCGCTGCTGGCCGCACTGGTGGCGATCGGAACCTTCGCGGACGGCCAGCGGTTGGTGATCGACGCGCGCGTCCTGGGCGTCGGGGTTGCCGCCGTCGCGATCCGGTTGCGAGCCCCGGTCCTGCTGGTCGTCGTCCTGGCCGCCGCCGTGACCGCCGGCGCCCGCGCCCTGAACGGTTGATAGCCTCCGCCGCGTGACCCGCTACCGCGATCTCGGCCTGACGGTCGGCCAGCTCCCACCGGGGCCCGGCAACGCGATCACCGATGTGGGTGACGTCCGGGTCGGCGTGACCACGCTGATCCGCGGCGAGGGCACGCTGTTCGTCGGCGAGGGCCCGGTCCGCACGGGCGTCACCGTCGTGATCCCCCACGACGACATCGCGCATCGGCCGGTGTTCGCCGGCGCCCATCGCCTCAACGGCAACGGCGAGATGACCGGGCTCGAGTGGGTCCGGGAGTCCGGCCAGCTCACGACGCCGGTCGCGATCACGAACACGCACAGCGTGGGCGTCGTCCGCGACGCCCTCGTGGCCGAGGAGGTCGCGCGCCGCCACGGCTCGTCCTTCTGGTCGCTGCCGGTGGTCGCCGAGACGTACGACGGCGCCCTGAACGACATCAACGGGATGCACGTCGACGCCGAGCACCTGCGCGACGCGCTCGCTTCCGCGCGCGGCGGTCCCGTGCCGGAGGGCAACGTCGGCGGCGGCACCGGCATGATCTGTCACGCGTTCAAGGGCGGCACGGGCACCGCCTCGCGTACGGTGGACGGCTGGACGGTCGGCGCGCTCGTGCAGGCGAACCACGGCGCGCGCGAGCGTCTGGCGGTGGACGGCGTGCCGGTCGGGCGCGAGCTCGGCCGCGACCGGATCCCCTCGGCGTGGGACCAGGAGGAGGCGATCGACGCCGGGGCCGGCTCGATCATCGTGGTGCTCGCCACCGACGCCCCGCTCCTGCCGCACCAACTCGACCGGATCGCCCAGCGCGCCGTGATCGGGATCGGCCGGGTCGGCGGCGGCGGCGAGCACTCCAGCGGCGACCCGATCCTGGCGTTCTCCACGGCGAACGCTGGCCGCCTGGCCAGCTACAAGCTCGAGCGGCCGTCGGCGCCGGTCGACGTCACGATGCTGCCCGACGGCATGATCACCCCGCTGTTCTGGGCCGCGATCGAGGCGACCGAGGAGGCGATCCTGAACGCCCTGATCGCCGCCGAGACGATGACCGGCCGCGACGGGATCACCGCGCATGCGCTGCCGCACGACGAGCTCGTCGCGGTGATGACGCGCTACACCCGCGGCCCGGCCTAGATCGCGCGATTCCCTGGCGCCGAGCCCGTCGCCCCGCGATACTTCCCCGATGCCCGACGACGGCCGCCGCCTGGAGACCGTGCTGTTCCTCGACATGGTCGGCTCGACCGCGGTGGCCGCGCGCCTCGGCGACGCCCGGTGGCGCGGCGTCCTGACCGCGTTCAACCGGGTGGTCCGGATGGAGCTCAAACGCTTCGAGGGCCACGAGGAGGACACGGCGGGCGACGGCTTCTTCGCCACCTTCACGAAGCCGACCGCCGCGGTGCGGTGCGGCTGCGCGATCGTGGAGAAGGTCCGGGAGCTCGGCCTGGAGGTGCGGGTCGGGATCCACACCGGCGAGACCGAGTCGATCGACCGCAAGCGCGGCGGCCTCGGCGTGGTGATCGGCGCCCGCGTGATGTCGCTGGGCGGCGCCGGCGAGGTGCTCGTCACCTCGACGACGAAGGACCTCGTCACCGGCTCCGGGCTGGAGTTCGAATCGCTCTCGGCGCACGAGCTGAAGGGGGTGCCCGGGACCTGGCAGGTCTTCGGGGTCACGAGCGTCGACGGAGAGCCACTCGGCGGGCCGCTCCCGGCCGAGGAGGCCGTGCGCCGCTCCGAACAGGTCGAGCCGACGTCGTTCGCGCGGCAGCGCGCGAAGCCACTGACGATCGCCGTCGTCGGCCTGATCGTGCTGATCGCGGCGATCGCGATCTTCCGCGTCGCGACCGCACCGAGCCCGGTCACGGTCTTCGCGGTGAACCCCAGCACGAACGCCGTCGGCCCGGTGCTCCGCGACGGCGTGCAGAGCCTGCATCGCCCGAACTCGATCTACTTCGACGGCTCGAGCCTGTGGCAGGCGACCCCGCCCACGAACGCCGCCGACGGCGGCAAGCTCCTGCGCCGCGATCCCAAGGACGGCGCGATCAAGACCACGCAGATCGTCCCCACCGGCGACGGCATGGGGTTCGGCTTCGGCTACGCGTGGACCGGGATCGGGGGCGAGACCCGCTCCCAGATCCTGAAGATCGATCCGGCGTCGGGGCGCACGCTCGCCACGATCGACCTGCCCGGCACGATGGCCGACGCGGAGGGCGGCCCGACGTCGATCTGGTACCTGTCGGAGCAGGGCGACCTGCTCGAGATCGACCCCGCCTCCACGAAGATCGTGAACCGGTACACCGTGCCCGCGGGCCAGCCCACGCGCGTCGTCCCGCTGATCGGCTCGATCTGGGTCTGCGACTGCCCCAACGGCAAGATCCTGCAGGTCGATCCGAAGGACGGCAGCGTCGAGAAGACCGTCGCCCTGCAGCAGCACGGCTACCTGATCGGCGCCGACAGCAAGGACGGGAACACGCTGTGGCTCGTCGACCCCGAGGCCGGCACGATCACGCCGCTCGACCCGAAGACCGGCGCGCCGGGCCGCCCGCTCGGGTTCGGCGGCTCGCACGTCTACGCCGCGGAGATCGGGTTCGGCTCGATCTGGGTCGCGGCGGGCAGCCACCTCTACCGGTTCGACCTGCCGGACGGCGCGAAACACGAGATCCCCGTGCCCGGCGGCGCCTCCGCGGGCGGCCTCGCGATGGACGAGACCGACAACGTGGTGTGGGTCGAGAACTGCGGCTGTCCGGACAACTAGTCGGGGCGGTGGGATTCGAACCCACGACCTCGTGCTCCCAAAGCACGTGCGCTGACCAGGCTGCGCTACGCCCCGGATTCTTTCACGACTGCTTCACAGGTTAGCCCTCCGCCGCTTCGGATACCGGAGTAGGCTCGACCCGTGTTCGCATCCCCCCGGGTCGCGCCCACCTACTACGTCGCGTTGGGCGTGCTCGTGTTCGGCCTCGTGACCGGCGCGGGGTTGTTCGTCCTCCTGACCGCGAACCCCGGCCGTCTCAGCGCCGACATCGCGGTCGAGGTCCCGCAGCCCGACACGTGCCCGCAGGGATATCACGCCACCGTGTGCTATCGCGTCGACATGACGAACTCGGGCAGCTCCGCCGGCTCCGAGACCTGCATGCTCACGCCGGCGCCGGGCACGCTCGCGACGTTCCCGAGCGGCGAGACCGTCACGCACGTGACGCTCGGGATCGGCGAGAAGAGCTCGGTCTGGATCTCGGTGGTCCCCGATCCGCACGCCGTCGGCGAAGCGAAGGTGGACTCGCCGATCATCGCGTGCGCGCCCGGCTAGAGCTCGAAGCCGCCGTCGCCCACGATCCGCACGTCGCCGCCGACCAGCGCGCGCCAGTTCCCGTCCACATCGCGCACCTCGGTGCGGATGACCGACGGCCGCCCGACCCGCTCTCCCTGCTCGATCCGGCAGCTCCCGGGCATCCCTGCCAGGCGGTGCTGCGAGAGGTACGCCGCCAGCGGTCCCGCCGCCGACCCCGTCGCAGGGTCCTCCCCGATCTCGATCGACCGGTCGAACATCCGCGCCACGACGTCGCCGTCACCGCGGATCGCGAAGAGGTAGAGCGACTCCGCGTCGATCTGCTCGCAGACCTTCGCCACGGCCGCGTCGTTGCGGGACGCGCGCTTGAGCGCGGCCTCATCGACCAACGGCACGATCGTGTGCCACACGCCGGTCGAGACCGCGATCACCGGCAGGTCGGCCAGATCCTCGGGTTCGAGACCCGCCGCCCGCGCGACCGCCGCGCGGTCCTCGACCGGGCGGCGCGCCTCGGTCGGCAGCTGCTGCATCGTCGCCGCGCCGGCCTCCAGGTCGATCTCGACCGGGATCTCGCCGGCCGTGCACCGCTGGATCGCCGACGTCGGGATCCGCCCGAGGGTCGCCATCACGAACGCGGTCCCGAGCGTCGGATGCCCCGCGAACGGCAGCTCGTCGACGGGCGTGAAGATCCGAACGTCGTAGCCGTCCTCACGCACCTCGGTCACGTAGGTGGTCTCGGAGAACCCGATCTCGCGGGCCAGCATCTGCATCTGCTCGGTGCTCAGCTCCGGCGGCGGATCCGCGACCACACAGAGTTGGTTGCCCGCGAAGGGCTTCGGGGTGAAGACGTCGACGAGGCGGAAGTCCACGCGCATGGCGGGAGTCTACGGGCGGCGGCTATCCTGGGGTCGCCACACGCGGGCGTAGCTCAATGGCAGAGCTCCAGCCTTCCAAGCTGGCTATGAGGGTTCGATTCCCTTCGCCCGCTCCACTCAGGTCGAGACCACGCGGTAAAGACGCCAGGGACCGGGCACGCCCTTCAGGTCCCGTTCACCCGCGTCCTGGAACTCGATCCCCGAGCCCCACACCAGGTCGCGCACCGTGCTGGACACGAGCACCTCGGAAGGGCCGGCCTGGCCTCCGACCCGGGCCCCGATGTGCACCGCGATCCCGCGCACGCCCTCGGGCACCGTCTCGATCTCGCCGGTGTGCAGTCCCGCGCGGATCTCCAGCCCGAGCCCGCGCACCTGCTCGACGACCGAGGCCGCGCACCGCACGCCGCGGGCCGGGCCGTCGAACGTCGCGAAGAACCCGTCGCCGGCCGTGTCGATCTCCCGGCCCTGCCACCGCTCGAGCTGCGAGCGCACGACCTCGTGGTGGCGTCGCAGCAGGTCGGTCCACCCGTGGTCGCCGACCTCGCGGGCCCGTTCGGTCGAGCCGACGATGTCGGTGAACAGCACGGTCGCGAGCTGACGGTCCGGCTCGGGCGCGCGGCCGGTGCCGGGCACGGCTCCCTCGATCGCGTCCAGGATCGCGTCCGCATCGCCGGTCCACATGAGGTGGTCGGAGCCCGGCAGCTCCAGGAGCGTCGCGCCGGGGATCCGGGAGGCGAGGTACCGCCCCTCCTCGACGTTCACGTCGGCGTCGCCGCCGCGATAGATCAGCAGGGTGGGCACGCGGATCGCGGGCAGCACGTCGCGGACGTCGATCTGCGTGTTCATCCGCAGGAGTCCCGCGGCGGCCTTCGGGCTCGCCGACCGGCGAAGGTAGCGGTCGAAGCGCTCGAGGAACTCGGCGTCGCCCGCGAGCGAGGGCGCGAGCGCGATCGCCATGTCGTCGGGCACCCATTCGCGCTCGGTGCGCGCGATCTCCTCGGCGCGCGCGACCGGGTCGGGCGCCCAGGGGTAGTCGGGGCTCGGGATCCGCTTCGCGTACGCGCCCACCAGGATCAGCGACGCCGTGCGCTCCGGATAGGTCGCCGCGAACAGGATCGACATCGGCCCGCCCTCCGAGTGCCCGAGCAGGGTCGCGCGCTCGGATCCGGCGGCATCCATCACCGCGCGGAGGTCGTCCATCCGGTCCTCCAGCGCGGGCAGGTGATCCAGGTCGACGGGATCGCTCACGCCGGTCCCCCGCTTGTCGAACAGGATCAGGCGCGAGAAGGAGGCGAGGCGTTCGAGGAAGGCGGCGTAGCGCCACTCGTCCCACATCCCGTCGATGTTCGAGACCCAGCCGGGGACGTACACCAGGTCGACGGGACCCTCGCCGACGACCTGGTAGCCGATGTTGAGGTCGCCGCTGCGGGCGTAGCGGGTCTTCGGTCGTCTCACGGGTCGAGGTCGCGGCTCAGATCCGGAACCGCGTGATGCTCTCGACCTCGTCGGCCTTGAGGCGGGCGACCTCCTCGCCGTGGTCGAAGAACACCCAGTCGTCCCCGTCCCGCTGATACGACTCGGCCTCGATCTCGGTCGATCCGCCCGCCTGCAACGACAGCAGATACTGGTTCACGCCCCGAACGATACGCCACCCGCGTAACGATCCGGGCGCGTTGGGTGTTCATGGCGACGATGGATCGTCCGCTCCACGCCGTGCCCGACCAGGGCGTCCTCGGCCTCGAAGAGGTGGAGGTCCCTCGCACCTTCGAGGCGTTCTTCGCGTCCCAGCAGGCCCGGCTCTTCGGAGCGCTGTGCCTGATGACCGGGGACGCGGCGGAGGCCGAGGAGATCGCCCAGGACGCGTTCCTGCGGCTGTGGGAGCGGTGGGACAGGGTCGCGGTGCTGGAGGATCCCACCGGCTACCTATTCCGGACGGCGATGAACGTCTTCCGCAGCCGGTACCGGCGGACCCTCCGAGGGATGAAGCGGCGCCTCGAGGCGATGCCGCCCGAGGACGCGCTGGCTACCGTCGAGGATCGCGACGTCGTCGTCCGCGCCCTCCGGTGCCTGACGCCGAACCAACGCGCGGCGGTGCTGTTGACGGGCTACGTCGGCCTCACGTCCGAAGAGGCCGGGCGCCTCCTCGGCATGAAGGCCGGGGCGGTGCGGACCCTGGCCGCCCGTGCCCGCGCCGAGATCCGCGAGGAAGCCCGGGAGGCAGGCGCGCGATGATCGACGATCGGGATCTCTTCGAACGCGCGATCGAGCGGTTCACGCCGCCGGACGACGGATTCGACCGCCTGCTCCGGCGGCGGAACCGCAAACGGCGGAACCAGCGGATCGCCGCAGGCGCGCTCGGCATCGTGATCGCGCTCGCGGGGGTCGGCATGGCTGCCAGGATGCTCCAACCACCGCCTCACCCTCCCGCCCACCGTGGCACGCCCACCCCGCCACCGATCACGGCGCCGACGCCGGTTCGACCGATGGTGATCTCCGCCGACGGAGAGGTCCGGCGGATGCTGCCGGCACTTCCGGCCGACGTCGGTTCGGTCGACCTCTCGCCCGATGGCACCACGTTCGTGTTCGGCGCGAACGGAAGGATCGCGGAGATCGGCATCGACGGCGGCCCGATCCGCTACCTGCACGGACCCAGGAAGAACACGTTGGTCGACGGGTGGATGATCACCAGGGCGGTGTGGTCGCCGGACGGCTCGCGGATCGCGTTCGAAGCGACGGGCTTCAGAGCGCGATCGAGTCCGCTCCCGATCAGGATGGACGACAGCCTGCGCCGGATCTACGTGATGGACGCGGACGGCGGGAACCTCCACGAGCTCGACGTCTGCGCCTGGAACCCGGTCTGGTCGCCCGACGGCACTCGCATCGCGTACGCCGGTGGACCGCGCTGTGACTTCCGGAGCATCGAGGTCGCTCCTGCGGCCGGCGGGGCACCGGTCACCGTCGGGCGAGGGAGCGACCCGGTCTGGTGGTTCGACGGCACGGCGATCGCGTTCGAGCCGATGCGGTCAGGGCGCTCCGCCGCGTACGGCCCTGCACTCGCGGACGCGAACGGCGGCGGACCCGTGGTTCGTCCGTACGGCTTCTCCAAAGGCGAGCTGAGCGAGCTCTACTTCGACGAACTCCATGGATCTCGATCGCCCGACGGCTCGCGCGTCGCGGTGCTCCAGCCATGCTCGTCCGATGGCCGTACGCAGGTCGCGATCTTCCGACCGACCGGGGGGTACCGGACGGGCTTGGTGGGGAGCTGTTCGCTCCACCGGTTCGGCGAGGTCTGGTGGCTGCCGGACGGCCAAGGACTGGTCGTCGCCTGAGGGACGACTCCGTTACGGGGTCGGCGCGGTGCAGCTCGGGTGGTTCGGATGGTTCAGGCAGAACTGCACGCCCCGGAACTGGTCGTCGGCCGCACGCCCCAGGAAGGTCACCGCGGCGATGATCAGGACCGCGAAGAGCAGCAGCGCGACCGCACACGACACGACGATCGCCACGATCACACCCGGCGCCCGGCTGCTCCCGGGCGCCGGCCGAGCGTCCGGCCCGGGAGCTCCGTCGTCCGGCCGAGGAGGGATGACGTCCGACACGCCGTCGTTGTAGCACGGAACACCCTCCGCGGGCGGCGGCCGCCTCCGAGCCCGCACGACGCCGACGGGTACCCTGACCTGCGGCGCCGGTAGCTCAGCCCGGATAGAGCGGGGGACTTCTAATCCCTAGGCCGCAGGTTCGAATCCTGCCCGGCGCACCGATCGAAGCGACACGTCGACGCTCGAACACGTGGGCCAACCGCCGACTCGTCCCTCGGGAGGGAGGGCGAACGGCCCCACCGGCCGGTTCCTCGCCGACGCATCATGGATATGGTCAACGGAAGGAGTTCTGGTGCACAGCCGTTCGGTCGGGCGTTCGGCCGCCGCCGCAGCACTGTCGATCGTGTTGGCGTTCTCGTTCCTCGGGGCCGCGGGGGCCTCGCGGGCCGGCGCGACGGTTCCCGGGACGAACGGCCTGATCGCGTTCGAGCGGATGGCTCCCCCGTTCATCCCGAGCGGCGACATCTACACGATCGAACCCAACGGCACCGGGATCCGGCGGCTGACGTTCGGCGGCACGGGGATGTTCCCCGCTTGGTCTCCGGACGGCCGACGGATCGCCTACAGCGGACCGGCTGATCCCACGTTCGCGATCTGGATCATGGGAGCGGACGGCTCCGACCCGCACCAACTGACGTTCCCGGGATCGTCGTCGGACCTGCGGCCAGCGTGGTCGCCCGACGGCCGCCGGATCGTCTTCGATCGCTTGTACGGCGCGGTCGATGTGCTGTGGATCATGAACGCCGATGGCAGCGACCTTCGACGGCTCCACCGTGGGAGCGAGCCCTCGTGGTCGCCGAACGGCCGATGGATCGCCTTCACCGGCCTCGACGGCGTCCGTCTGATCAGGCCGAACGGCCGCGGGATCCGTCGCGTTGCGGCCGGGATGGCGGAACACCCGTCGTGGTCTCCGAACGGGCGATGGATCGCCTACGCCGGGCCCGGAGGCATCTGGATCGTCAACGCCGCCGGGAACGACCGCCGCCGCGTCACGCACGCCGCCGTCGCCGACCGGATGCCGGCGTGGGCTCCCGACGGATCGCGGATCGTGTTCTCGCGCTCCTCTGACGTCGGAAGCGGCGGAACGCACCTCTGGACGATCAAGATCGATGGTTCAGGAGCGCGTCGCGTGACGAGCCACGCCGACCGGATCGACTGGAACGCCGCCTGGCAACCGCTCCACCGATAAGCTCGATCGCATGCCCGCCCCCGGTCCACCACGGGAGTTCCGCGCGCAGGGCCCAGCCGGGTGGCGTTCGCGGCCGCGCGAACGCCCGGTCAGGCGTGCCAGCGCGCAAGCGCCCGGGCCGCGGCCGCACCCAGGAGCACGCCGGCGAGCGCCGCGAGGCCGTTGAGGACGACGTCGTCCACCGAGGCCACCCCGCCCACGAAGCTGAGCTGCGTCAGCTCGACGTAGATCGACAGCACGACGCACCCGATCAGGATCCGCCACTTCGAGGGCGAGCCCCACCCCACCGTCCCCAGGAAGCCGATCGCCGCGAACAAGGCCAACGTTCCGACCAGGATGATCGAGGTCATCGAGCGCGGGAACCGGGCCAGCTCGTCCGTCCAGGCGCGCAGGGCGTCGCCCACCGGCGAGGCGACGAGGGGCCCCCGCCCGAACGGCCGGCCGAACGGTCGGCCGCCGGGGATCGCGGAACCCGCCAGCACCAGCGCGGCGCCCGCGATCGCCAGCATCCGCGCGATGAACGCGAAGGCCTCCTCGCGGTCGTCGTGGCGCCGGATCGCGATCGCGGCGGCGATCACCAGCACGACGCCGACGAGCAGCGCGGCCAGGAGCAGGTTCGAGCCGTACTCCTCGCGCAGCTGCCGCATCGCCCGCTATCGAACCAGAACGAACCCAGAACGGCTCAGGTCGAGACCGGGATGCTCTGTGCGAACCGGAAGACGTCGTCCGGATCGTACGTCTGCTTCACCTGCACCAGCCGAGCCAGGTTCGAGCCGTAGTAGGCCTGCTGCCAGTCGCTCAGTTGCGGGTCGATGTAGTTCACGTACGCCAGGCCGCTCACCGATGACCGCAGCCCCTGCCACAGCGATCCGAGCCACTGCTGGTTCGCGCTCACGGCCGAGCTGCTCAGTGAGTCGAACGTGACGAACTCCTGTGCGAGGTAGGTCGAGTTCCGGGCCGGCAGCGCGGTGGCGTTCGGCGCGACCTGTGCGATCTTTCCGCCCCAGGAGTCGAACAGGACGCCGCCGGACTGCGACGCGAGCGCCGGGGTTCCCGCGCGGTCCTCGATCGTGCCCAGCAACGAGCCGATCGCGCCCGACGACATCGGCTTCGTGAAGAAGTCCGACTTCGCCAGGCTCGCCTCGCGGCTGAGCTTGCCGCCGTCGATCGTCAGCGCGCATTCGCTCAGCGAGTAGCCGGTGCAGCCGGCGAAGTACTGCTCGGCCGCGAGGTACGACATCGTCTGCACGGACGAGGTCGGGGCGCTGCCGACGGCCGCGGCGAGCGCCTTCAGGTGTTGCGGCAGCCCCGCGGCGGCCGCGGACCACGCGCCCGCGACCGAGACGGAGGGCCCCGAGCCCGGGATCCACCGGAGGCGCAGGCTCGACCACAGCGGCGCCGGAGCCGCCGGCGCCCAGCTCTGCCAGGCGGCGGTCACCTTTTCGGCCGCGGACCACGGCCACTCGAGCGAGAACACGGTGAGCTGCGACAGCGCATGCGTGGAGAACGTGAACGACGTGACCACACCGAAGTTCCCGCCGCCCCCGCCCCGGAGCGCCCAGTACAGATCGGGGTGCGTGGTCGCGTTCGCGGTGACGGTCGAGCCATCGGCGAGCACGACGTCCGCCGACGTCAGCGAATCGCACGTCAGCCCGAAGTTCCGGCCCAGGACCCCTTGGCCGCCGCCCATCGTCAGGCCGCTGATCCCGACCGTCGCGCAGGTGCCGCCCGGCAGCGCGCTCCCGCTCTGCGCGAGGGCCGTCGCGACCTGGATCAGCCGGGCGCCGGGGCCGATCGTCACCGAGTGGCTCGAGGGCTGCGCCTGCACGTGTGCCATCGCGGACAGATCGATCACGATGCCCGTCGATAGTGAGTAGCCGCCGTAGCTGTGCCCGCCCGCGCGCGCCGCGAACGGCAGCGCGTTGGTGCGCGCGAACGCGATCGTGGCGGCGACGTCCTGCGCGGACGCGGCCTTCACGATCGCCGCGGGATGGACCCCGTCGAACCGCGGATCGTAGGCCAGGCGCGCCGTGGCGTACGAAGAGCTCGAGGGCAGGATCAGCGACCCGGACAGCTTGGAGGACAGCTGATCCCATGGCGGCGGACCGCCGTGGGACGGGCTCGGGGACCTCGTGGTCGCGGACGTCGGCGGCGCGCTGGTCGAGGAGCTCGTGCAGGCGGCCAGCAAGGCGGCGAGTGGCGGGGCGGCGATCGCCGCGCGACCCGCTTCCCGAAGGAACCGGCGCCGATCCATCCGGCGATGCTACGCGGCCCGATCGGTTCCGACGCCCCCACGCCAGCCATGGGACCCGGACGGCGGAGGACCTCCGGCCCCGGGACCGTCGCCGCGGACCGGCGAGGATCGAGGCGGAGGTGGGGACGATGCGCGACACCGCGATCGCTGAGTTGGACGGACATCGGGGGAAGCTGGGAGCGACCGCGAGCGCGCGACCGCGGCCGCCGTTGCTGCGCGCGACGCACGTGATCGCCGGGGTGATCGCGGTGCTGATGATCGTGGCCTCGGTGCTGGGCTTGGCCGTGCATGGGCTCTACCACGATGACGCGTGGGGGAAGCAGGCGCTGCTCGGCGGCGACCTGGTGTCCCTGGCGGTGGCCGCCCCGATCTTGATCGCCGCGCTCGTGCTGTCGATCCGCGGCTCCGTGCGGGCCCGCGTGGTCGTGATCGGGATGTTGGCGTATACGCTCTACGACTACGCGTACTACACGTTCGGCGCCACGTTCAACGACGTGTTCCTGCTGCACATCGCGCTTTTCTCGCTGTCGGTGTTCGGTCTGGCGTGCGCGATCGCCAGTGTCGACGCCGACGCGGTCCGCGAGCGGCTGCGGACCCGGGCCGCCCGCTGGGTCGGAGGCATGCTCGCCGTGGTCGGCGTCCTCCAGGGCGCACTGTGGATCTTCGTGATCACGCGGTTCGCCGTGAACGGCGAGCTGCTGCACGACATCCCTGTCGCGGGCCAGCATCTGGTGTTCGCGATCGATCTGGCGTTGCTCGTCCCGAGCCTCGTGCTCAGCGGGGTGCTGCTGTTCCGGGACCATCCGATGGGCTACGTGCTCGGGACGGCGATGGCGGTGATGGGGGCGGTGTACCAGCTCAACCTGATGATCGCCGGTGTCTATCAGGCCCACGCGAACGTGCCGGGGACCACGGCGTTCCCGCCGGAGTCGATCGGGCTGACCGCGGCGTTCGTCGCGGCGGCGCTGGCGATGCTCTGGCCGAGGCGCGCTCAGACGCGCGGATAGGTGTACCCGTAGCCCTCGACGCCGAAGGCCTTCGTGGACGTGGAGTACATCCGCACCCGGGGGATCAGGCACTTCGCGTCGCAGTTGCCGCAGGTGAAGGCGGTGTGCCATCGCGACGGGATCGACTGCCGGAAGCCGCAGCGTTCGCAGGTCTCGAACACGATCTCGACCCAGCAGGACATGCAGCGGAACTTCACCGCGTCGTCGCCCACGGGGCTCGGCATCATGCAGTCGGGGCAGGTCAGGTACGCCACGGCTCAGGCATCGGCCGCGAGCTCCGAAACCTGGAGAACTTTGGCCCACAAGGATCGTGGATCGTCCCCACGGAGCGTGACGTGTCCGACCTTCCGCCGGGGCAAGGGGCGCTTCCCGTACAGATGCAGGTGGGCGCCGGGCAGCCGAAGGACCTCCGCCGCCTCCGGCACGCCCCCGATCAGGTTGACCATGGCGGCATGGCCCGCGACGGTGGTCTCCCCCAGCGGGAGGCCGCAGATCGCCCGCAGGTGGTTCTCGAACTGGCTGGTCTCGGCGCCCTCGATCGTCCAGTGGCCTGAGTTGTGCACCCGGGGGGCCATCTCGTTGCCGAAGAGCTCCTCCCCGACCCGGAACAGCTCGATCGCCAGGACCCCCACGTGGTCCAGCCGCTCCAAGATCGCACCGGCGTGTGCCTCCGCCGCGGCCTGGACGGGCGGCTCCGCCCCGCGCGCCGGTGCGAACGATCGCCGCAGGATCCCCTCCTCGTGTTCGTTCTCGACGAGCGGCCACGACCGGATCTCCCCGTCACGGCCGCGGACGCTGAGGATCGAGACCTCCTGGTCGAACGGGACCAGGGCCTCCAAGAGCGCGGGCACCTCCCCGATCCGGCGCCAGGCGTCCTCGGCGAGCGCCGCATCGGCGATCACCACCTGGCCCTTGCCGTCGTAGCCCAGCCGCCGAGACTTCAGGACCGCCGGCAGGCCCACGGCCTCGATCGCCTCCGGCAGGGACGCGAGATCCTCGACCGCGGCGTACAGGGGAACCGGCAGGCCGACCTCGGTGAACAGGTGCTTCTCCGCGAGCCGGTCCTGCCCGGCCTCGAGGGAGGCCGGCCCCGGATGCACGGGGACGCGCTCGGCCAGGGCCCGCACGCCGGCCACCGGAACGTTCTCGAACTCGTACGTGACGACGTCGGCCTCGGCGGCGAGCGACGCGAGCGCGTCGGCGTCGTCGTACGCGCCCACGATCGCCGGGCCGACCCGTGCCGCGGGCGAGTCGGCGTTCGGGTCGAGCGTCGTGCACGCGATGCCGAGGTCGGCACCTGCCTGCACGAGCATGCGGCCGAGCTGACCGCCGCCGATGATCCCGACGCGCACGCTACGGCTGGTCCGACGCCGGATCGGGATCGTCGAGCACGTGCTGGGTCTGCAACGCGCGGAAGTGCGCGAGCCGGTCGCGCACCCCGTCGTCGTGCAGCGCGACGATCGCGGCCGCGAGGAGCGCCGCGTTGACCGCCCCCGCGCGTCCGATCGCCAGCGTGCCGACCGGCACCCCGGCCGGCATCTGCGCGATCGACAGCAGCGAGTCCATCCCTTTGAGCGCGTGCGACTCGACCGGCACCCCGAGCACCGGCAGCGTCGTGTGCGCGGCCGTCATGCCGGGCAGATGGGCGGCGCCGCCCGCGCCGGCGATCACGACCCGGAGCCCGCGGCCGGCGGCGGTCTTCGCGTACTCGGCCATCGCGTCGGGCGTTCGATGCGCCGAAACGACCCGGGATTCGTAGCGCACGCCGAGATCCTCGAGCGTGTCGCACGCGTGGCGCATCGTCTCCCAGTCGGATCGCGATCCCATGATCACGCCGACGACCGGACCGTTCATCCGGCCGAGTGTAGCCGTCCACCGAGCGGCCACGTTCCCGATGTGCGCGCATCCGTCGCGGGTCGTAGCATCCGCCGATGGGTTACTTCTTCGCCTACGGCGACCGGATGAACGCCGAGAAGATGCAGGCCGGCTCCCCGAGCGCGCGGTTCGCGGGCCCCGGACGGCTCGACGGCTTCCGCCTGGCGTTCAACGTGGTCAGCCGCAGCTGGGGCGGGGGCGCCGCGAACGCGGTCCCCGATCCGCGCTCCAGCCTCTGGGGCGTGCTGTGGGCGCTGGACGACGTCGAGCTGACGCGCCTCGAGCCGGTGAACACCGGCGGCGCCGACGCCGACCGCTCCTTCGAGGTCGAGGTCACCGGTCCCGACGGCGTCGTGAAGGCCACGACGTTCTGGGTCGACTCCCCGGAGGCCTTCGTGCGACCTACGGATCGCTACGTCGACATGTTGCGCGCCACCGCCGAGGCGCACGGGTTGCCGCAGGAGGCGCTCGACGAGCTCGACCGCGCACGGGCCGGGCAGCAAGGCCCCGCGCCGGCGATCTGAACCTCAGCCGCCCTCGTCCTTGTGCCGGAGCCGCGGCATCCGCCCGGTATTCGGCTCCTTCGGCGTGGCGTCGTCGCCGATCCGCTCATCGGCAACCACGTCGTAGGGCTTCGAGTACTCGCGCACCGCCGCCTGGACGACACCTGCGACCGGGAGGGCCAAGAAGGCGAACAGCACGCCTCCGAGGGCTCCACCGATCAGCACGGCCGCGAACGCCACGGCGGGATGCAGGTCCATCGTCTTGGACGTCAGTCGCGGGCTCAACACGTAGTTCTCGATCTGCTGGTACACGATGATGTAGCCGAGCAGCCACAATCCGGCGCTCGCCTGGTAGAGGAACGCCACCAACACGGGAACCGCGCCACCGATGTACGTGCCGACGATCGGGATGAACTCCGAGATCAGGCCGCCGAAGATCGCGAGCGGACCCGGGAACGGCACGCCGGTGAGACGCATCACGATGTACATGCCGGTCCCGTTGATCACCGCGAGCAACAGCCGCGAGTAGAAGTAGCCGCCGGTCTGCTCGATCGCCTTGTCCACGACGAAGAGCACGCGCTCCTGACGATCCGGGCGCACGCGGGAAAGGACGGCGCGCCGCAGGCGCGGGCCCTCGGCCACGAAGTAGAACGTGAACAGCCCCACCGTGGCCCAGTGGAACAGGCCGCCGAGGATCGAGCTGGCGATCCCGAAGATGCCGCCGGCGAGGGCGGTCGCGGACTTCACGATCTGCTCGGAGTTGCTCTGGACCTCCTCGATCAGCTTCTGGGTCGAGATATCGATCCCGAACGGCTTCAGCCAACGCGCGAGCTTGTCGATCAGCGCCGGCGCGTTCTGGATCAGCTGGTTGAACCCCGCGATCACGGCGGGCACGATCAGCGCGATCAGGAGCCCGCCGATCGCGACCAGGAGCAGGAGGATCAACCCCGTCGCGATCCCCCGGCGCCAGCCCCGCTTCGCGAGGCGATCGACGGCCGGCTCCAGTGCGAACGACAGGAAGAGGGCCGTCGCGAGGATCGTGAAGACGTTCCCCAACCGTCCGATCAGCCATAACACGAAGGTCAGCGCGACGCCGCCCGCGACGATCGCGACGATCAGCTGATTGCGGGCGTCCTTGAGCGTCGTCGGAAGCCAGGCCGGCGGCGCGCCGCCGGCGTCGACGTTCGCGTCGCCCGGAGCCTCGCGGTCGGCCATCGGCCGAAGGCTACCCCGAGGTGGTGATCGCTTCCGCCATCTCCTCGAAGTTGTCCACGTAGCGCTGCACGTCCTCGTCCGAGTGCACGATCGAGGCCGTCCAGCTCTCCCACTTCGATCCCGGGCTCTTGAAGACGCCGCGGTTCAGCTGCCACAACCACGCGAGCTGCGGGATCCGGTCATCGATCTCCCACAGATCGCGGTACTCGCGGATCGGCTCCTTCCGCCAGTCGATCGAGCCCTTGGCGCCGAGCAGCTTGATCGAGGCCGGCAGCCGGTACCGGTCGATCACGTCCTGGCAGCCCGAGAGGATCCCGTTGATCCGGTCGAACTCGCGGTACGCGTCGGGCGTCAGCACCTCGGTCAGGTTCGCCCGGGCGGCGGCCATCGTCAGCGGGTTGCCGTTGAACGTGCCGACCTGCTCGAGCTCGCCCGAGAGGATCATCGCCATCGACTCCTCGGTGCCGCCGATCGCGCCGCAGGGCAGGCCGGCCCCGAGCGCCTTCGCCAGGCACACGAGGTCGGGCACCACGCCGAAGGCCTCGACCGCGCCGCCGCGCGCCACCGTGAAGCCGGTCTTCACCTCGTCGAACGCGAGCATCGCGCCGTTGCGGTGGCAGAGCTCCTTCAGCGCCGCGAGGTAGCCGGCGTCGGGCAGCACGACGCCGCAGTTCGACATCACCGGCTCGACGACCATGCCGGCGATCCGTCCCTCGTGCTCGCGGAAGGCCCGCTCCGCCGCGGCCGCGTCGTTGAACGGCACGACCACGACCTGCTCGGCGACGCCCTCGGGCATCCCCTGGGTCTGCGGCACGGGCACCGGATGCTCGCGGGGGCCCGCCAGGTCCTTCGGCGGGAAGACGCTGACCATCAGCGAGTCGTGGTGCCCGTGGTAGCTGCCCTCGATCTTCATGATCAGGTTGCGCCCGGTGGCGGCGCGCATGATCCGCACCGCGTCCAGCGTGGACTCCGTCCCCGAGTTCCCGAAGCGCCAGTACGGCAGCCGGTACCGCTCGGCCAGGCCTTCCGCCACGATCAACGCGTCCTCGGTCGGCTGCGCGAAATGCGTGCCGAGCTCCACGCGCCGCTGCACGGCCTCGACGATCTTCGGATGGGCGTGACCCATCACCATGACGCCGTAGCCGTTGTGGTAGTCGACGTACTCGTTGCCGTCGATATCCCAGACCTTCGAGCCGCGGCCGCGGTCGACGTAGATCGGATGCGGCGGCCACATCTGCCAGGAGGACGACACGCCGCCCGGCAGGTGCGCCTTCGCCTCCTCCCGGTAGCTGAGCGAGCGTGCGTGCTTGCGGTCCAGCGCCTCGACCTCGTGCTTCGTGAGCTCCTCGACGAGCCCCAGGTCGATCTCGACCGTGTCGGTGTGCGTGTCCATGGGTTCGTTCATCCTTCCGATGCGTCCAACATGTCGTCGACGATCCGGTCGAACGACCCGACGACCAACGACAGATGTCCTTCGTCCTGCAGCAGGTAGGCGCGCGCACCGGGGATCGCCTCGGCCAGCCAGCGGCCGTGCGCGAACGGGACCATCCGGTCCTCACCGCCCTGCCAGACCGACACGGGAACGGCGATGTCCTCGAGCGCGAACCCCCAATCCCGCACGAAGGCGAGATCGTCGTCGAACCAGCCCCAGATGCCGGTCGAGACCGAGCCCTTCACCATGGCCGTCGCGTGCGCCGCGAAGTTCCCGGTGAGCGCACCGGCGTCGACGGGCGAGACGAGCCCGCCCAGCTCGGCCGCGAGGTCTTCGGGCGAGACGGTCTCGAACATCCCGGCCATCTTCTCGAGGTACGCGATCAGCGCGTCGTGATCGTGCGCGGCGTCGGTCATCTCCTCGACGTTCTCCTCCGCCATGTCGGCCAGGAAGTCGAGCCCCGGTGCGTCCCACGGGCCGACCCCGGCCGTCGAGGAACACGCCAGCACGCGCTCCGGCAGCAGCGCGGCGCACGCGAGCGCGTGCGGTCCCCCGCCCGACTGCCCGGTGACGTAGAAGCGCTCGGCGCCGAGCGCGTCGGCCACCGCGGCGGTGTCGGCCGCGCATGAAGCCACGGTCCGCCCCGGATCGCGTGTGGACTCCCCGTATCCGGGCCGCGTCGCGGTGACCAGCTGCAGCCCC
>DATHCP010000092.1:0-2747 GCA_035490535.1 Actinomycetota bacterium | reverse complement strand
TCGTTGGGAACGCCGCCGACGAGCGCGACCGGGCGGCCCGGAGCGAACGCGAGGCGCGCCTGCTGGCCTACCTGTCCACGAAGCTCCTCTCCGGCGACGTTCCGGACCGGGTGCTCGACGAGTTCGTGATGATCCTCCTCGAGCCGCTCGGCCTGGCCTCGTGCCACGTGGCGGTCTCGCTCGACGGGCACGCGATCGAGGCCAAGGCCCAGCGCGACGGCCTGCCCCCGGGGGGTCCGACCGAGGTGATCCCGATCGTGGTGGCGAACATCCCACTCGGAACGTTGATCGCCGAGCGCCCCGCCGGGCGACGGCCGTTCAACCGCGACGAGCGGCTGCTGCTGGAGGCCGCGACCCGGCAGGCCGCCGTCGCGCTCGACCGTGCCCGGTTGGACGCTCGCGCCCGCCTGGCGCAGGTCGACGCCGAGACGAACCAGTTGCGCGCGGCGATGTTCTCCTCCGTCACCCACGACCTGCGCACGCCGCTGGCCTCGATCAAGGCGGGGGTCACGAGCCTCCTCGACGAGGGCGCGATCCACGATGCGCGCCAGCAACGCGACCTGCTGGTCACGATCCTCGAGGAGACCGACCGGCTGAACCGGCTCGTCGGCAACATCCTGGACCTCGCGAAGATCCGGGCGGGCGCGCTGATCTCGCGCCGCGTGCCGACCGCGGTCGATGAGGTCGCCGAGGCGGTGGTGGCCCGGATGCGGCCACGTCTCGGCGGTGTGGTCGTGGACCTGCAGCTGCAGGACGACCTGCCCGACATCCCGGCCGATCCGATGCAGCTCGACCAGGTGCTTACGAACCTGCTGGAGAACGCGGCGCGGCATTCGCCGCCGGGTGGCACGATCCGGATCCACGCCACGCAGACCGACACCGCGGTTCGCCTGCGGGTGGCCGACGAGGGTCCGGGGATCCACGTGGATGACCGTGAGAAGGTGTTCGAGGCCTTCTACCGGGGGCGGCAGAGCCCGGAGTCTCCTGGGAGCGGGCTCGGACTGTCGATCGCGCGGGCCATCGTGACCGCGCACGGCGGACGTATCTGGGTGGAGGAGACGATGGGGGGCGGGACCGCGATGGTCCTCGACATGCCGATCCGGGAGACGGGCCTGTGAAGGTGCTGGTCGTCGACGACGAACCGCAGATCCGCCGTGCGTTGCGGACCAGCCTGGAGGCGCACGGCTACGAGGTCGCCACGGTCGGCACCGGCGACGAGGGCGTGGTCTCGGCGGCCGAGGCGCAGCCCGACCTCGTCCTGCTGGACCTGGGTCTGCCGGACATGGACGGCACCGAGGTGATCCGCCGGATCCGGGGGTTCTCCGACGTGCCGGTGATCGTGCTGTCGGTCCGCGAGCAGATGACGGACAAGGTCGCGGCCCTGGACGCCGGAGCCGACGACTACGTCACGAAGCCCTTCGGGATGGAGGAGCTGCTGGCCCGAGCCCGCGCCGCGATCCGCCGGGCCGGCCCCGACGAGCCGCCGCAACCGACGCTGCGGTACGGGGACCTCGAGATCGACTTGGCGCGTCGCCTTGTGACCTCCGGCGGCGAGCCGGTTCACCTCACGCCCACCGAGTACGCGCTGTTGGAGTCGCTCGCGACGAACCCCGGGAAGCTGCTGACCCACCAATGGCTGCTCCGGCGGGTCTGGGGGCAGGGGTACGGGACCGAAACCACGTACCTGCGGACGTACGTCCGCACGCTGCGGAAGAAGCTGGGCGACGACGCGTCGGCGCCTGCGCTGATCGTGACCGAGCCTGGTGTGGGCTACCGTTGGATCGGCGAGTCCACGTAACGACCTGGCGCTGAGGCCGCACGCGGTTGGCGTCGCTCCGTCTTCAGCCGGCCTGACGCCGGCGGATGGACGACAACTCGGCCCCCGCGAGGAACACCCACGCCATGATCCGCAGGAACAGCAGGACGCCGAACACGCTCGCGATCGTCCCGTAGAGCGCCGACCATCGGGCGATCGCGCGCGCGACGAACCAGCTCCCGACCCCCTGCAGGATCGCCCAGCCCACCGCACAGAGGACCGCCGCGGGCAGGAGCTGGCGCGCCGGCACCGCGTGGGGCAGCAAGAGGAGGTAGATCAGCAGGAACGCGCCGGTGAGCACGAGGAGCGTCACGGCCTCGCCGAGGACGCCGCCGGCCGTCGATCCGGCGGTCCGGCCGAGCGAGCCGGTCACGAGGCCCGCGAGGCCGAGGCCGATCAAGACCGTCACGCCGACGGCCACCGTCGCGACGACCGCCCACAGGCGGCCCCGGACCGCGGACTCGCGCTGCCCGAAGATCTGCGCGAGCGCGATCCGGGCGCGGTTCGAAAGCGCGGAGGCGACCCACAGCAGACCGACCGCACCGATCACCCCGGCCGCGTAGCGCCCGTCCACGATCGTCTGGGCCGAGCGCTGGACCAGCTCCTCCAGGCCGGGGATCGACCGGATGATCCGCTGGATCGACTCCTCGCCGTGGCTCTCCAGCCAGAAGCCGGCGATCGAGGTGGCGAGCAGCAGCGCCGGGAACAGCGCGATGAAGGCCGTGAACGTCAGCGCCGCCGCCTTCGTCCCTAGCTCGTCACGGGAGGCCTTGATCAGGAGCTCGCCGACCGTCGGGGCCAGCCTCGTGAGCCCGCGCCCCGCGGCGGGCCAGACCTTCGCGAGCCCGCGCCCGGCCGTGTCGAGGACCCGCTCTGCCGCCGGGCGTGGCGCGTCCGGCTGCGCTAGGGTTCCCATCCGCGAAGGTTCTCA
>DATHCP010000091.1:0-20109 GCA_035490535.1 Actinomycetota bacterium | reverse complement strand
ACCTGGACCGCCAACGGGCAGACCTACGGCGACCGGCTGATGGGGATCCGCGTCCTCGATCGATCGGGCGCCCTCCTGCATCCAGGACGAGCGATCGTCCGGGCGGTGCTCTGCGTGCTCTTCCCGCTGCTGCTGTTCTGGGCGATCGTCGACGCCCGGCGTCGCTCGGTGCAGGATCTGATCGTCCGGACGTCGGTGGTCTACGACTGGCGGGTGCGCGCCGGCGGCGCCTAGGTCACCCGCTCCGGGTGCGAGTACACGTTGCACCGCCCGTCGCGGACGAAGCCGACGACCGTCACCCCGAGCCGCTCGCCCGCCTCGACGGCGAGCGACGACGGGGCGCTCACGGCGCTCACGACCGGGATGCCGGCGACGGCCGCCTTCTGGACGATCTCGAACGATGCGCGGCCCGAGACCTGCAGGACGCGCTCGGACAGGGGCAGGTCCCCCGCGAGGAGCCGCTCGCCGATCACCTTGTCCACCGCGTTGTGCCGTCCCACGTCCTCCCGGACGGTTCCGAGCGCGCCGTCGGCGCCGGCCAGGCCGGCCGCGTGCAGGCCGCCGGTGCGCTCGAACACCTTCTGCGCGGTCCGCAGGCGCTCCGGCAGCGAGACCAGCACCTCCGCGGGCACGCGGAACCCGTCGGGGATCGGCGCGCACCGCACCTCGATCTCCTCCAGCGACGCCTTGCCGCACACGCCGCACGACGAGGTCGCGAAGAAGTTCCGGTGCAGGCGGTCCTCGTCGAAGGACCGTTCGAGCGAGACCGTGATCACGTTGTAGCGCTGGTCCTCGTCGTCGACGTCGTCGCAATAGGCGACCCTGCGGACGTCGTTCGGGCCGATCAGGCCCTCGGTGAACAGGAACCCGGCCGCCAGCTCGAAATCCCCGCCGGGGGTCCGCATCGTGACCGCCACCTGGACGGCCTCCTGCCCCGGGCCCTGGGCACGGATCTCCATCGGTTCCTCGGTCGCGAGGGTGTCGGCCCGCTCGGAGCGGCCGCCCTCGCGCACGGCCAGGACCCGCACGGGGGTCGCGTTGCGCCGGGCCGGCTCGGCAGAGGCCATGCGCCCAGTATCGGCCTTCGGCACCCCGACGGCCCGTGGCATGATGCGCGGATGCCGGAGCCGGAGGATCCCCAGCTCGCGGAAGCCTCCCGCAGGACCTCCCTCGCGGCCGAGCGCACCCTGCTGGCGTGGTGGCGCTCGGCGATCGCGTCGGTCGCCGTCGCGATCGGCGTCGGGCGGCTCGTGCCGGCCCTCACCCACGGGGACCGGGTCCCGTACGTCGCGCTGGGTCTGGGATTCGCCGCGCTCGGGCTCGCCTACGTGCTCTACGGCACCGTGCGGTACCGGGCGCTCCGCTCGGCGCTCGAGACCGGCCACTACCGGGAGGCCGACACCCGCGTCGTGCTCGGGTTCACCGTGGCGATGATCCTGCTGGGCGCGATCACGCTCGTCGTCCTGATCACCAACCTGTGACCGCAGGTCATGGGGCCCCGGACCCCCGTTCCCGTGCTCCACGGGCCCTGCGCTATCGTTCGCTCCGCCCACGGCCCAGGAGCTCACGCGCGCCATGAAGTCCGGTCTCGAGATCGCCCAGGAAGCCGAGCTGCACCCGATCGCCGAGGTCGCGGCGGCCGCCGGGATCCTCCAGGAGGAGCTGCGCCCGTTCGGCTCATCCCGGGCGAAGATCGCGCTGTCGATCCTCGACCGCCTGCGGGACCGGCCCGACGGGAAGCTCGTGATCACGACGGCGATCACACCCACGAAGGCCGGCGAAGGCAAGACCACGACCTCGATCTCCCTTGCGCAGGGCCTCGGCGTCCTCGGCCGGAAGGTGGTCCTGGCCCTCCGCGAGCCCTCGATGGGACCGGTCTTCGGGATCAAGGGCGGCGGGACGGGCGGCGGCTACGCCCAGATCGTGCCGATGGAGGAGATCAACCTCCACCTGAACGGCGACTTCCACGCCGTGACCGCCGCGCACAACCTGCTCGCCGCCGCGCTCGATGCCTCGATCTTCCACGGGAACCCGCTCGGCATCGACCCGCAGGCGATCACGTGGCCTCGGACGCTCGACGTGAACGACCGCGAGCTCCGCCGCGTGGTGATCGGCCTGGGCGGCAAGGCGCATGGGATCCCGCGTGAGAGCGAGTTCGTGATCACCGCGGCCTCGGAGATCATGGCGATCCTCGCGCTCGCGGCGGACCTGCAGGACCTCCGCGAGCGCTTGGGCCGGATCGTGGTCGCCTCGACCTTCGACGGCGAGCCCGTGACGGCCGAGCGGTTGTCGGTGGCCGGGGCGATGGCGGTGGTGATGCGCGACGCGATCGAGCCGAACCTCGTGCAGACGCTCGAGCACCAACCGGTGCTGCTGCACGCCGGGCCGTTCGGCAACATCGCTCACGCGAACAACTCGATCATCGAAGACCGGGTCGCGCTCAAGCTCGCCGACGTCGTGATCACCGAGGCCGGGTTCGGGAGCGACCTGGGGTTCCAGAAGTTCTGCGACATCGTGTGCCGCCTCGGCGGCTTCACGCCGAGCGCCGGCGTGCTGGTCACCACGGTCCGCGCCACGAAGTCGCACGGCGGCGTGCCGTTCGCGGACCTCGGCGCGGAGGACCTCGACGCGCTGCGCCGCGGCATCGACAACCTCGCCGCACACGTCGGGATCGTGCGCACGTACGGCCTGCCGTGCGTCGTGTCGATCAACGCGTTCCCCACCGACACGCCCGCCGAGACCGAGCTGCTCCGCGAGCTCGCGGCAACGGCCGGGGCGGAGACGGTGGTCGTGAACCGCGGGTTCGCCGAGGGCGGCGCGGGGGCAGTGGAGCTCGCCGAGGCGGTCCTGGCGGCCACCGAGCGGCCGAACACGTTCTCGATGCTGACCCCCGACGGCGCGTCCCTTCGGACGCAGATCGAGGCGATCGCCACCAGGATCTACGGCGCCGAGGGCGTCGACTACCTGCCGCAGGCCGAGAAGGACCTGGAGCGGCTGGACCGGATCGGCTTCGGGTCGCTCCCCGTCTGCATGGCGAAGACCCACCTGTCCCTCAGCCACGATCCCCTGCTGCTGAACCGTCCCACGGGGTTCCGGCTGCCGGTCCGCGGCCTGGTGCCCAGCGCGGGCGCCGGGTTCGTGGTCGCGCTGTGCGGCGACATGCAGCGGATGCCCGGCCTGGGTGTGCGGCCGAACTTCGCCGGGGTGGACATCGACGCCGACGGCCGCACCGTCGGGCTGTTCTAGCGCCGCCTCAGGCGACGTCCTCGTCCGGCGGCATCACGCAGAACTCGTTGCCCTCGGGATCGAGCATCACGCACCACATGCCGCCGTCGCCCTCGGCCCAGTTCCGGATCCGCGCGCCCAGCCCTTCGAGGCGCTCGACCTCGGCCTCCAGGTCCCCGTCGGCCTGGATGTCCAGGTGCATCCGGTTCTTCACGATCTTCTCCTCCGGCACCTCCACCAGGAACAGCGCGGGCAGGTCGCCATCACCCGGCGGCTCGACGAGGACCGTCGGGTCGTCCGCCGGATCGAAGATCCCCTGAGACGCGAGCCGTGCGAGCTCCTCCTCGTCGTAGGGCGCGACCTCCCAGCCGAGCGCCGCGGCCCAGAACCGGGCCAGCGATCCGGCGTCGTGGCAGTCCAGGACGATCGCGTCGATCCGCACGGTCGGAGCGTGCCTCCCCGGGGGGCTCTCCGCAAGCGCAACGGGACGCGGAGCGCGGCCTCGCCGGCTCAGCTGTGGAGCACGATCACGAACGCGTCGCCGACCTCGCGCAGCAGCGACTGCGCACGGTTCCGCAGCGAGCTGGCGGAGTCGGCGAGCTCCTGTTGCCGGGTCTTGTCGATGAACGTGATCGCGTTGATCTCCATGTTCGCGATCGCGGAGAGCGCGGCCGCGTGCAGCGCCGCGGCGGCGCTGTAGGCATCGGAGGCCGCGTTCGGGTTCCCGTTCGACAGGACCTCCTCCGCGAGGCCCATCAGGTAGACCGCGCGTCGCGCGACCTCGAGCGGGATGTCCGCGGCACGCTCGAGCGCGCGCTGCAACGTGAACGACCAGGTGTGCTGTTCCTCCGGCGTCGTCTTCGGGAGCTTGTAGGCCGCCATCACCTCGCGGTAGGCGTGGGCGTCGCGGTCGGCCAGCCCCAGCAAGGTGAACAGCTCGTCGTCGCACTCGTGCGCGATCGCCTCCATCCGCTCCGCGACGGTCTCGTAGCCCTTCTTCTTGATCGTCAGGCGCGCGACCATCGCGATCATCGCCGAGCCGGCCGCCGCCGAGACCGCGGCCCACGCGCCGCCGCCCGGGGTGGGCGCGTCCGAGGCGAGTTCGTCGAGGAAGCGCTGGATCCGCTGACTGGCGACGGGGGGCTCCACCACGATCGCCGGCGGCGGCAGGTTCGTGCCGCTCGACGTCGACCACCCGGAGGCGCCGGCGTCCGACGTGGGCGGTGCGGCGGCCGGCCGCTCGGCCGACCCGTCGCCGTCGCTGGGGGCGTCGTCGGACCCGGCGGTGCCGCCGCCCCAGGTCTCGCTCATGCCGCCTCCTCGATCAGCCGCTCCAGGAACTGCCGGTCCGGATCGAATGCTGTCAGACGAACGTGCTCGATGTCTGCATCGGCAAGCGCGGCTTCGGGCACGAGGCCGACGATCTCCGAATCGAGCACCCGCATCCCCCGTGTGGACGCCTCGGCCTCGACCGCGTCGAACGCCGCGCGCACCCCGGTCACGTCGACGTCGATCAGGTTCATCGAGACCGTGACGCAGCGGCGTTCGGGGACCGCGAAACCGATCGCGCGCAGCGCCGCCAGCCCCCCGCCCGAGGTGCGGACGGTCCGGGCGATCTCCTTCGCGGCGGCCTCGTCCCCGCCGTCGAGGTACAGGTTGAACGCCACGAGCGGCTTGCGCGCCCCCACCGCGGTTGCGCCCGCCGATCCGAGCGCGTGCGGGCCGAAGTCGGGCGGCCGCTCGCCGCGCGCGACGTCGGCCCGGAGCCCTTCGTACTCGCCGCGGCGGACGTCGGCGAGCGAGGCCCGCTCGGGCTGGAGCGCGGCCGCGTCGTAGAGGTAGACGGGCAGGTCGAGCTCGGTCGCGAGCGCGGCGCCGAAGGCGCGCGCCAGCTCCACCGCGTCGTCCATCTTCACGTCACGCACCGGCAGGAACGGGATCACGTCGGCGGCGCCCATCCGTGGATGGCCGCCGGTGTGCCGCGTCATGTCGATCAGCGACACGGCCACACGCGCGCCGGCCATCGCGGAGCGCCAGACGGCGTCGCGATCGCCGAGCACGGTCGTGTCGAGGCGGTTGTGGTCCGGGTCGGACTGGCGGTACACGAGCCGGGCGCCCGGCACCTCCAGCGCGCGGCAGATCGCGTCGATCACGTCGGCGCGCCGGCCCTCGCTGAAGTTGGGAACCACGCCGAAGACGCCCCCTCCCGTCACGCAGGGAGCATACGCGGCGGTGCGCTCAGGCCCGCGGGCGCTCCTTCGCCGGATCGAGGATCGACAGCGGCGCCACCGTGGCCGGCACGGTCGCCTCGCCGACCACGACGGCCAGCATTTCGCCGTCCTCGGCGACCTCGGCGTCGATGATCGCCAGGCCGATCGTGCCCACGCGTGGGCTGACGGCGGGCGAGGTCACCGTGCCGACCACACGGTCGCCCTTGGTGACGCTGGCGCCGGCTTCCGGCGCCTCGTCGCCCTCGATCTTCAGCGTCTTGAAGCGCTTCGCCGGGCTCGCACCGGCGGTGGCCAGGGCGTCGGCGGCGACGTTCTCCGTGTCGGTCTTGATGAACCGGTCCATCGACAGATCCCACGGCGAGCGCTCCCCCGGGTCGTAGTCGACCGCGATGATCACCAAGCCGACCTCGGTCCGCGCCAGGTCGATCGCGGTCAGCCCGAACGGCACGGCCCCGGCGTCCAGGAGCTTGTCCCAGACCGCGCGCGCGTCCTCCGGTGCCACGATCACCTCGTAGCCGTGCTCGCCGCTGAACCCGGTCCGGGTCACGGTCGCGGGCACGCCGGCCACCGTCGCCGGTTCGGTCCAGAACCGGAAATACCGCAGCTCGCCGAGGTCCCGATCCGTGATCCCCTGGAGCGTGGCCTTCGACGTCGGACCCTGCACGGCGATCATCGCGAGGTCGTCGGTCCGGTGCTCGATCCTCGCGTCCAGATCCCCGGCCGTCTCGCGGAACCAGTCCTCGATCCCGGCGCTGTTGATCATGATCCAGAACCGGTCGTCGGCGAACTTGTAAACGTTGCCGTCGTCGATCATGCGGCCGTCGGCGTTCACGAACGCGCCGTAGCGGACCTGGCCGGGCTCCATGCCGGCCACGGTGTTCGTGAAGCGCCGCTGGATCAGGCGCGCCGCGTCCGGCCCGGTCACCTCGTACTTGCAGGTCGAGAAGAGGTCCCAGATCCCGGTGCCGGTCCGAAGGGCCTCGTACTCCTGCATCGGATCGCCGCCCTCGTGCATCGTCCACGGGTAGCCGTCTTCCCAGATCGTCTCGGCGCCGTTGGCCTCGTGCCAGTCGTGCAGCGGCGAGCGCTTGTCGTCGGTCATCGGATGGGTCCTCCTTCCGGGCCGCGGCTCAGGACCGCGGCCGCTCCTTGTTCGGGTCGAGGATCGAGGCCACGTCGACCGTGCCCTCGATCGGGCCGTCGTCGGCGTGCACCTGCACGCGCGTGCCCGGTTCCGCGGCGTCGCGCGCGAGGATCGCCAGCCCGATCGGGCCGAACCGCGGGCTCCGCGCCGGCGAGGTCAGCACGCCGACCTCGCGACCGTCGACCGACACCGCCGCCCCGTAGTCGGGCAGCCGGTCCCCCGCCAGGCGCACGGTGCGGAACCGGTTCGGCGGGTCCTCCGCGATCGTCGCGAGCGCCTCGGTGCCCATGTTCAGCTCCTGCAGCGCGACGAAGCGGTCGAGCCCCAGGTCGTACGGCGAGCGGCCGTTCGGCTCGTAGTCGTAGTCGGTCACGATCATGCCGACCTCGACGCGGATCGGCTCGATCACGTCGGCGCCGTACGGCGTCGCACCGGCGGCACGGACGGCCTCCCACAGCGCCGGCGCATGCTCGGGCCGCAGGAACACCTCGTAGCCGAGCTCGCCGCTGAAGCCGGTTCGCGACAGCCACACCGGCACCCCGCCCACCTGCACGGGCTCGGGGAAGAACCGGAAGTAGCGCAGCGCGTCGACGTCCGCATCGGTGATCGACCGCATGAGCTCGCGGCTCCGCGGTCCTTGGATCTGCATGCTCGGCAGATCCGGCGCGATGTACGCGATCCGGACGTCCAGGCCCTTCGTCGCAGCCGCGAAGTAGGCCTCACGCTCGTTCGAGTTCGTGCAGACCCACAGGTGATCGGGGAACCGGAAGACCGTGCCGTCGTCGACGACCATGCCGTCCTCGTCGACGAAGGCGCCGTACCGCACCTGCCCCGGCTCCATGCCGACGATGTCGTTCGTGTGCACCCGCTGCGCGGCTTCCACCGCGTCGGGCCCGGAGAACTCCCATTTGTTCAGCGGCGAGAGGTCCCACATCCCGACGTCCTCGCGGATCGCTCGATACTCCGCGTCGACGTCACCGAAGTTCGTGACCCAGAGCCAACCGGCCTCGTCCGTGAAGCCGGCGGCGGTCCGCGACGTGATCGGGTGGAACGCGGTCTCCCTCGCCATGGGCCGACGTTGTACCGCATGGCTGAACCACGGTTCAACCCGCCACGGGCGCGCGAGCTCCTCAGCGAGCGATCCGCACCAGGTCGCGCACGCTCGGTCGTGGGACCCCGGGAAGCTTCGGAGCCAGCACGAGCAGCAGCTGGGCGGTGACGAGCGCGTCGTCCAAGGCCTCGTGCGGCGACACGACCGGCACGCCGTAGCGGCGGGCGACCGTGTGGAGGGCGAACCCCTGCCGGCGACGGACCTCCGCCGGCTCACCCGCCACGGCGATCGCGAGGTTCCGAACGTCGATCGTCCGGCGCCGCCACGCCCGCAGGCTCCCGCCGAACGTCCGCGCGAGGAAGTGCACCTCCACGTCGGCGAACCACACCACGAGGTACCGCCCGGCCAGGAGGTTCCGGAGCCGCTCGCGCGACTCGGCGATCGGGGGCGCCTCGGCGAGGTCGGCCGGGCGCAACAGGTGCACGGTCTGGGACGAGGGCGACGGCGGCGTGTCTGGACGCACCAGCTGGTGCACGGCGTCCCCGAGCCGCACATGCCCCCCCTGGATCGGAACGACCCCGTACGAGACCACCTCGTCGGTCGCGTAGTCCAGACCGGTGGTCTCGAAGTCCAGCGCCGCGTACGCGGCCTCCGCCCACGGCGTGCGACGCCGGGGGCGCGGCGGCGGTGCTGGCAGGTCGTTCATCCGTCCGCGCACCGGATCGTCTCGCGTTCGGTCACGATCGTGTGCACCGGGAGGTCCATGTTCCCGGCCGGCAGGTCCTCGTCCACGACCTGCATCGCGAAGGCGACCGCGATCCGAAGGGCGGAGCGAGTGGCCGGGAAGAACGCGTCGTAGAAGCCGCCCCCGTACCCGACGCGCCTTCCGCGTCGGTCGAACGCGACGCCGGGGGTGAGGACCACGTCGACGGCGGCCGGATCGAGCACCTCGCCGTCGGCCGGCTCCATCGCGCCGAACGAGGTGGTCGTCACCGGATCGCCCGGTGCGTAGACGCGCACCTCGAGCCCGCCCTCGACGATCGCCGGGAGCGCGGTGCGGATACCGCGCGCGCGGAGGCCTTCGAGGATCGGCGCGGTGGACACTTCGGAGCCGAACGACCAGAACGCCATCGCGGTGTGGGTGCCATCCAGATCGGGCAAGCGCAGGAAGCGGTCCGCGATCGCGGCGGAGGCCGCCTCGCGGACGGCCGGGGGGATCGCATCGCGTCGCGCGAGCACCACGCCCCGGACGTCGCGCTTGGCGCGCTTCAGCTCATGCGACCTCATCCGGCGCGCAGCGTGGCGGCGATCAGCTCGGCTCGGTCCGCGGGACCCGCGGCCACCACCACGAGCCACGTCCCGCCCGCGCCCGCGGCCGCCACCGCGTCCCGCAGGCGGCGCAGGTCGTCGACCGTCCCGCGCCAGATGTCCATCGTCAGCCCCTTCTCGCCGCGCTCGCTCGCGAGCCGATCGAGCGCGGCGGCGTCCTCCGCGACCAACGCGATGCCGGCCCACGTGGGCGGCACCTCCGCTGGATCGCGCCCGGCCGCTCGCGCGAGGCCGGCCAGCGCCTCCGCGCGCGCGACGAACGGCTCGATCTCCAGGCCCCACGCGTTCCATGCGTCGGCGGCCCGTGCGGCGATCCCCAACACGCGATCGCTGACGCCGCCGACCCACACCTGGGGCGCGCCGGGTGGGAGGAGGGGTCCGGTCAGCGGTGGAACGTGAGCGCCGCCCGGCCAGGTGTCGCCGCGGAAGAGGGCACGCAGCGCCGCGGCGGTCTCTTCGAGGGCCTCGCCGCGCTCGGCGACCGGCGGGTACGGGAGCCCGAGCGCACGGTGCTCGGCTCTGCCCGAGGCGTCGCCCAGGCCGAGGCCCAGGATCGAGCGGCCGCCGCTCAGCTGATCGAGCGCGGCGGCCTGCTTCGCCAGGATCCCCGGCGGCCGGAAGCCGGCTCGGGTCACCAGGACGCCGACCCCCAGTCCCGGATGGGCGGCGGCGATCGCCGACAGGAGCGTGTACGTCTCCAGGGAGGGCCGTTCCGGCGAGCCGGGCGGGAACAGATGGTCGGAGGCGAAGACGGCGTCGTAGCCGTTCGCGGCGGCTCGGTCGGCGGCGGCCATCGGCCGCGCCGGATCGGCCGTGAACACCGTCAGGGACAGGCCCAGCTTCACGGGCGCTCCTCCAGGGCCAGCAACGCGGCCCCGACGGCCGCCGCGTCGACGCCGAGTGCCGCGGGAACGATCGGGACCTCCGGGCGGTGAACGCCGCCTTCGACGGCCGCCGCCGCCGCGGCCCGCGCCGCCGGCAGCAGGAGGTCGGCCGCCCGCACCACGCCGCCTCCGAGCACGACGATGTCGGGGTCCAGCACGTTGATCAGCCCGGCGATCCCCTCCCCCAGTCGACGCCCGACCCGCTCCACGATCTCCGACGCCGCGGGATCGCCCGCCCGCGCTGCCTCGGTGACGTCCTCCCCTCGCACGTCCGCGGGATCGCCGCCCGCGCGCGCGGCGAGCGCGGGATCGGTCCGGGCGGCCTCGCGGCCCTCGCGGGCGAGCGCGCGCCCGCTCGCGACCGTCTCCCAGCACCCGTCGTTCCCGCAGCCGCACCGCGGACCCCCCGGCTCCACGATCACGTGGCCGATCTCGCCGGCGAACCCGTGCGCGCCCCGGTCGAGTCGCCCGTCGACCACGATCCCGCCACCGATCCCGGTGCCGACCCCGACGTAGAGCACGTGCCGGTGCCCGCGCGCCGCCCCGAGCCGGAACTCACCGTACGCCGCCGCGCTGCAGTCGTTCTCGACCACGACCGGGAGATCCAGCGCCGCCTCGACGACCTTCGCGATGGGCACGTCGCGCCACACGAGGTTCGGGGCGTAGCGCAGGATGCCGCTGCCGGTCTCCACGAGCCCCGCCGCGCCGATCCCCACCGATCGGACCGAGCCGTCCCGCACCGCCGCCAGGGCCGCGAGCAGCGCCTCGAGCGTGGCGTCGGTGTCCTCCGCCGGGGTCTCCAGGACCTCGCGGGCCTCGATCTCCCCGTCCGCGTCGGTCCGGACCGCGTTGATCTTCGTACCGCCGACGTCGACGCCGAGCGCCCGCGCCGGATCCGGCGTCATCCGATGTCGATCTTCTCGAGCCGCGTCGGACCGGGCGTCTCGCTCGGCTGCATCTCCTCGGCGCGGGCGTCGATCACGCCCCGGAACGCCATCAACAGCTCCGTGCCCGCCTTCAGCAGATGCTCGACCACGTCGGGCTTCAGCGGCTGGACCGCCGTCACGGTCATGCAGATCGGGCACCACGCGACCGGGCAGCCGGCGTGCGCGGCCTCCTCGCCGCCGTCCTCGTCGGCCCGCACATCCTTCGCCGCCTCCGCCACGGTCAACTCCCTTCGCTGGGCCCGGCGCCGGCGTCGCCGTGAGGCGTCGCCGGTTCCTCGCGGGCGAACGTGATCTCGAGGTGATCGCCGGCGAAATTCGCCTCGGCCACCACCATGCGCTTGAGGGTCTGGGGCAGGATCAGGTTCCGCTTGTACGAGCCCACCCGGACGTAGAGCTCCTCACCGCGACGATGGATGTCCAGGTCCTCGCGCGAGACGAACGGCAGCCGCATCCGCAGGACGTAGCCCACGTCCGCTTTCCGGATCCGGATCGGATCGTCGACGTACAGGACCGAGGCCGCGTCGCGTTCGCCGTAGACCTCGTCGCCCATCTCCCCGAGCAGCGGGATCCCGACCATCTCACGGTCGAACAGCCGCGCGGTCAGGATCGGCACCGGCTCGAACGACTCGTGCACGGTGGCGAGGTGCTCGGCCTGGATATCCTTCCACTTGCCGAAGTACGGGTCGGTCACGTCGGGCGGCAGCACACGGTTCACCACGACGGCATCCACCCGGTAGCCGAACAGCCCGAGGTACGTGTACGTCCGGCGCGCCTCGCTGATCACCATCTTCTCCGGGTTCAGCACCAGGCGCACCGACGACACGGCCTCGTCTGTGAGGATCGACTTGACCGCGTCGAGGTTGCGGTGCAGCCGCTCGACCGCGTCGAACACCTGCTCCCCGGCGATCGGCAGCGAGGTCACCCGCGACACCAGCGGCCGCACGACCTTCACGACCTTGCGCTCGACCGGGAAGATCCGCTCGATGTACCAGTTCATGATCTCCGGCAGCGACAGGAGCCGGAGCGTCTCGGCGGTCGGCGCGCAGTCGACCACGAGGCAGTCGTAGCGCCCGGACTCCACGTGGGTCTTCACGTCGATCAACGCGAAGATCTCGTCGAGCCCCGGGATCACCGTGAGCTCCTCCGCCTGGATCGTCTCCGTGCCGGCCCAGTTCATCAGCTGGACCATGTAGTCCTGGATCTCGCGCCAGTTGTCCTCCAGGCGCTCCTGCGCGTCGATCTGTTGGGCCCACAGGTTCGGAGCGATCGCGCCCGGCTCGTTGCCCATCGCGATCTCGAAGGAGTCCGACAGCGAGTGCGCCGGATCGGTGGACATCACCAGGGTTCGCTGACCCGCATCCGCCGCCCGGACCGCCGTGGCGGCCGCGACGGTCGTCTTGCCGACGCCGCCCTTACCGGTGAACAGGATCACGCGCATCGCGCCAGCCTAGCGCCGCGGGACGTGACGCGGGGCGGCGGGACGCTCAGCGCGCGAGCAGGAGGGCGAGGACGGCCAGCACGTTGATCGTGGCGTGCGCCGCGATCGAGGCGGTGAGCGTCCGGCGCCGCTCGAAGATCACCGCGAGGATCGCGCCCATCGTCGCGAGCCCCACGAACCGGATCGGCTCCACGTGCGCGAAGCCGAAGAAGGCGCCCGAGACCAGCGCGGCCGGCACGAGCCGCCACCGGCGCCGGAGCCCGCCGAACAGGAATCCTCGGAAGAAGGTCTCCTCGCAGAGCGGTGCGAACACCACCGCCAGGAGCGCCTCGGCGAACACCCACGGTCCGGCCACCGACCGCAGGCCGCTCGTGACGTCCGGCCGATGGCCGGTGAGCCCTTCCACGACCGAGAGCGTCAGCCCGATCACGATCACCCCGGCCACGATCGCGACCAGGCCGCCGCCCACGCCCGCCGCCACGTCGCGGCCGGTCCAGCCTCGGCGCAGCCCGAGCGGAGCGAGCGAGCCCCGCGTGCGCCGCACCCACACGACCAGCGGCAGCAGCAAGGCCAGCTGCTGCACGAGCGACAGCAGCACGCGCGCGCCGTCAGAGGTCCAGCCGAAGAACCCCACGACGAGCTCCTGCGCCAGCAACACGATGCCGAACGGCACCAGCAGCATCGGGAGCAGCTCGTCGAGCCCCCAGTCCGCGAGTGGCCATGCGGGGGGACCGTCGGGCCGAGGAGGCACCGCCGGCGGGGCGCCGTGGACCGCCGGCATCGGTGCGGGCGGCTGCGCCACGGCCTCAGCCCATCTCGACGCGGCGCTTCAGGCGCTCGAGGGCGTTCTCGATCACCCGCTTGGCGCCTTCGGTCCGGATGAACCCGGGCACCAGGGCGCCGAGCTCGACGGCGAGCCGATACGTGACCTTCGTCGAGTCCGGATCGAGCTCGTCGAGCAGGTACTCGCCCTGGACGTCGCGGACCGCGCCGTGCGCCTCGAGCGAGGTCCACGAGATCGCGGTGTCGCCCGAGGCGTAGCGGTAGCGGAGCGTGTACGAGGCCTTGCCGAGGACCGGCACGTCGACCTCGAAGGCGACCTCGGTGGGCCGGCCACCCTCGCCGCGCTCCCGGACCTCGACCGACCGCACATCGGCCCACTCCGGATAGGCCTCGTAGTCCTCGATCACCTCGACGACATCCTCGATCGGCGCCTCGATCAGGATCGAGCCCTCGGCGTGCTCCATCGGAGCAGATGCTACCTGCGGGTCGCGGTGATCACGCCGTACGCGAGCAGCCCGATCCCCGCGAACACGACCCCGAGCACGATCCACACGAGCGTCGGGGTCGCGATCAGCAGATCGCCGCCGGCCGCCAGCTGGTAGGCCTCGAACGCCGACATCGCGTAGACGGCCACGGCCGCCAGCACGAACAGCAGGAACGACGCCGTCAGCGCCCCAGAACCGGCGGTGGCCAGGCCCAGCAGGATCGCGATCCCGGCCGTGACCGCGAACAGCACCCCCCGCGCCAGACCGTCGGCTCCCCGCCCGACGAGTGCGTGGCCGAGGCCCGGGAACACCAGCGAACGCATCGCCGCGTCGCGCGGGGGCACGTGCGGACGCTCCGCGTCGGCCCGCATCGCGGCGGCGAACGGCGTGCCGCACACCGCGCAGGCGTCGAGCGCGATCGCGTTCTCCTCGCCGCAGACCGGGCAGGGCCAGAACGGAGGCCGCCGCTCCGTCGCCGCCTGCACCTCCGCGGTCATGGTCCCCACGGCGCGCCCCTTCGGCTCCTCGAGGGTCGCGAAGCACTGGCCGCACCAGGTGGCGCTCGCGCTCACGAGCGCTCCGCACGACGGACATCGGCGTTCGGCGTCGGACACGCGCGCAGGCTAACGCGGGTGGTTGGCCTCCGGAACGACCCTCAGCCGGTCTGCCCGACGGCCTCACGGAGCCAGCCTGCCAGGCGCTGGGCGATCCGCGGCCAGGTGTGGTCGCGCAGCACCCGTGCACGGCCGGCATCGCCCATGCGCCGCGCCCACGCGGGATCGGCCAGCAGGTCCCCCACCGCCGTCGCGACGGCGTCCTCGTCGCCGCCGTCCACGAGCAGACCGGTCTCCCCATCCACCAGGGACTCGCGCGCCCCGCCGGAGTCGCCGACGACGACCGGACGCCCGCAGGCCGCAGCCTCGATGAACACGTTGCCCCAGCCTTCGACCTCGAGGCCTCCCAGCCGCGTGCGGCACGGCATCGCGAACACGTCCCCCATCGCGTAGTAGCGCGGGAGGTCCTCCTCGGGGACCTGCCCGACGAACCGCACGGCGCCGCGGGGCGCCGCCTCGGCCAGCGCTCGCAGGCGGGCTTCGTCGGGTCCTCCGCCCACGATCACCAGCGTCGCGCCTGGGACCCGCTCGCGGATCCGCGCCATCCCCCGGATCAGCACGTCCTGGCCCTTGCGCCGCACGAGCCGGCTCACGCACACCACGACCGGGCCTCCCAGGCCCAACGAAGCGCACAGATCGTCGGTCGGCAGGTCCGGCCGGAACCGCTCGACGTCGGCTCCCGGGTAGAGCACCGACACCGGCACGTCGCGCGGCACCGCCGTGCGCACCGTGCGCGCGACGAACGCCGAGCACATCACGGGGACCCGCGCGGCGCGCGAGGTCGCCCGGCGCAGCAGCGCGTGCGTCCCCGGCGCGATCGATAGCCAGTACTCGAAGCCGTGCGCCGCCGCGAGGTACGGCGTTCCGGCCGCCGCCAGGCGCGGACCGAGCAGCGCGAGCGGGTACGTCGCCCCGAACAGCACGACCTCGGCACCGAGCTCGCGAGCGGCCGCCGCGACCCGTTCCCCGACGGCCGGCGTCGGCCACAGGAACCGTTCGGGTTGCCGGAAGATCCGGAAGGGTGCCCGCTCGTCGTAGGCCGCTGCATCCTCCCAAGAGGGGCAGAACACGCCGACGTTATCCACCGGCAGCTCGCGCACCAGCGCCTCGAGCGTGCGCTGGATGCCACCGACCCTCGGCGGGAAATCGTTCGTCACGAGCAGCGTCGTCGGAACGTCCATGCCGCCGACATCCTCCCAGAGGCGCTCGCCTGGACACGCCCCGTGTCCCCTCGTTGGGGTTGGTGACTAGCCCGTTCGGGTCATTTCGGGTCCGCCGCAGGGGTGAGGCCGCAACACGTGCTTCCGCCCCCTTCCGTCGGAGCCACCCCCTTTGGTATGAATCGGCTCCGGCCTGCCCGCGGCCGGGAGCCGAGGGGGGTGTGTGGGTGAGGATCGAGCGGTTCCCCGACGTTGACCTGGGCACGCTGCCGATGGATCCGTCGCCGCCGGACTTCTGGCAGGAACGGGCATCGTGCTTCGGTGTCGACCCCGACGTCTTCTTCCCGATCTCCGAAGAGGAGGCCGGACCGGCCCTCGCGTTCTGCGGCGTGTGCCGCATCCGGACCGAATGCCTGTCGTGGGCGCTCAAGAACGGCGAGCGCTACGGCGTGTGGGGCGGCACGACCGAGCAGCAACGCCGGCGGCTCCAGCGCCACGTCGCGTGATCCGACGCCCCTAGACTGGGGCGATGCCGCTCGACCCGATCGAGGCCGTCGCGCCGCTGCGGATCAGCTTCGTCGGCGGCGGAACGGACTTCCCGCACTGGTACGAGGAGCACGGCGGCGCCGTGCTGTCGGCGACGATCGACCACGTCGTGCGCGTGCGGCTCACCCCCCGGGCCGATCGCCGGGTCCGCGTGCGCTCGCTCGACCTCGGGCACCTCGTCGAATACCACCTCGACGACGGACCCGACGGAACGGGGGCCACCGACCTGGCCGCCGCCGCGATCGAGCGGATCGGAGTGCCGACCGGGGTCGACCTCGAGATCCGCAGCGACGCCCCGCCGGGCAGCGGGCTCGGCGGCTCCTCCGCGCTCGTTACGGCCGTCGTCGCGGCCCTCGCGTTCCTCGGCGAACGGCGGATGACCGCCGAGGAGGTCGCCCGCCTCGCGTACCGGATCGAGCGCGAAGATCTCGGCATCGCCGGCGGTTGGCAGGACCAGTACGCGTCGGCGTTCGGCGGCTTCAACCTGCTGGACTTCACGGCGCGGGGCGTGACGGTCGAGCCGGTCCGCCTGGAGCCCGGGCGGCTCGAGGCGCTCTCGCGTCACCTCCTGCTGTGCTACACGGGCCACGTCCGGCGCGACGTCGGGTTGATCGACCGGCAGATCGCGATGCACCGCGAGGGCCGGGAGGAGACGCTGCTCGGGATGAAGCGGCTCCAGTCGATGGCCTCAGCGATGCGCGAGGCGATCGAGCGCGGCGACGTCGAGGCGCTCGGCGAGATGCTGCACGAGGCGTTCCTCGCGAAGAAGCAGATGAACCCGCACATCACCGACGGAACCCCGATCGAGTCGATGCTGGCGGCGGCGCACGACGCCGGCGCGAGCGGTGGCAAGATCTGCGGCGCCGGCGGCGGCGGCTACCTGCTGATCGCGGCCGATCCGGCGGCCCAGCCGGCCGTCCGTACCGCGCTCGAGGCCGCGGGCGGGCAGTTCGCGCCGTTCGCGTTCCGCGCCGAGGGCGTCCGCGCGACCCGCGGAGCGGACCGGTGGGCGCCGGTCGCATGAGCCGGCGCTTCGCGCTCCTGGACCGCGACGGGACGATCATCCAGGAGCGTCATCACCTCGACGATCCCGAACAGGTCGAGCTGATCCCCGGCGCGGCCGCGGCGATCGCGCGCCTGCGCGCGCTCGGCCTCGGGGTCGCGGTGGTCACGAACCAGGCGCAGATCGGCCGCGGCCTGCTCACGCCCGAGCGTCTGTCGGCGATCCACGAACGCGTGCGATCGCTGCTGGCCGTCGAGGGCGCGACGCTCGACGGGCTGTACGTGTGCCCGCACGTGCCGGAGGACGGCTGCGACTGCCGCAAACCGGCCCCCGGTCTCGCGCTCCGAGCCGCCGCGGAGCTCGGGTTCGACCCCGCGCGCGCCTTCGTGATCGGCGATCACGCCGGGGACATGGGGCTCGGGCGCGCGATCGGGGCCACGACCCTGTTCGTGCTGACCGGCCACGGCGCCCAGGAGCTGTCCTCGGCTCGGCGCGACGCCGACCACGTGGCGCCCGACCTGCCGGCGGCCGTGGATATCATCGCGGGGCTCGTGGGCGACGGAGCCGAGGAGGTGGCGCGTGGATCGTGAGGCGGCCGGCGCCAGCGCGCGCGACTACCTCCGAGAGGCCGGCGATCTGATGACGCGCGTGGCGCAGACGTGCGAGGCCGACATCGTGGCGGCCACGGGCACGCTGCTCGAGGCGTTCCGCTCCGACGGCGCCCTGCTGATCTGCGGCAACGGCGGGAGCGCCGCCGACGCCCAGCACCTGGCGACCGAGTTCGTGAGCACGCTGACGATCGACCATCCCCGGCCGCCGATCCGCGCGCTCGCACTGACCACCGACACCTCGTTGCTGACCGCCGTGGCGAACGACTTCGGCGTCGAGGGCGTCTTCGCCCGGCAGGTCGAGGCGATCGGCCGCCCGGGCGATGTCTTGCTGGCGATCTCCACCAGCGGCAACTCCGCGAACATCCTGCGGGCCGCCGAGCGGGCCCGCGAGCTCGAGCTGCGGGTCGTGGCCCTCACCGGCGCCTCCGGCGGCGCCCTCGCGCCCCTCGCCGACGTCGCGATCCGCGTCCCCTCGACGGTCACCGCCCACATCCAGGAATGCCACCTCGCGATCGAGCAGCTCCTGGCGCTGCTCGTCGAGCGCGACCTCTACCCCGACCCGATCTGAGACCGCCCCTCCGTGTCGGTCCTCCCGGCGAGGATGCCGGCCGGGTCCTTGCCTCTCGAACGTCTGTTCGATACGGTCGACGGCCCGGGACGGAGGACCGCCGATGCTGCTCGAGCCGCTCCAAACCACGATCGAGGACGGCATCCCCCTGTCCGAGGTCACGTTCGCGGTCGTCGACCTCGAGACCACCGGCGGCTCGGCCATCGACGACGCGATCACGGAGATCGGCGCCGTGACGTACCGGGGCGGGGAACGCCTCGGGTCCTTCGGAACCCTCGTCGATCCCCGCCGGCCGATCCCCCCGTACGTCGCCCACCTCACGGGCATCTCCGACGCCACCGTCGCCGGCGCCCCCGCCCTGCGGGAGGTGCTCCCGAGCCTGCTGGAGTTCCTGCGGGGCGCGGTCTTCGTGGCGCACAACGCTTCGTTCGACTTCGGGTTCCTGAACGCGAGCCTCGCCCGGCTCGAGTACCCGCTCCTGACCGGGCCCCCGGTGTGCACCGCGAAGCTCGCGCGCCGCGTGGTGTGGCCCGACGTGCCGAACGTGCGCCTGGCGACGCTCGCTCGGTACTTCCGCACCCGGACCACCCCGGTGCACCGGGCCCTCGCCGACGCCGAGGCCACCGGGGAGGTCCTCACCGGGTTGCTCGAGGCCGCCGAACGCCTCGGGATCCGCTCGCTCGGCGAGCTGCACGAGGCATGCTCGGCGCGGGGCCGGCCGAACTACGGCAAGATCGCACTGGCCGCCTCGCTCCCCCGGGCGCCCGGCGTCTACCTGTTCGAGGATCGCGGCGGGCGCGTGCTCTACGTCGGCAAGGCGAAGGACCTGCGGGCCCGCGTGAAGTCCTACTTCTACGGCGACGAGCGCAAGAAGGTGCAGGATCTGCTGGAGGCGGTCGTCGCCGTGCGGGGCGTGCGCACCGGCGGCGAGCTCGAGGCGCTGGCCCTGGAGGCGCGGCTGATCGCCCGGCACGAGCCGCGCTTCAACGCCCACGGCAAGCGCTGGCGCCGCTACGCCTACCTGAAGCTCGACCTGCGCGAGGCCTGGCCGCGGATCAAGGTCGTGCGCACCGCGGCGGCCGAGCCGGAGGTCGTGGTGCTCGGCCCGTTCGGATCGACGGCCCGGGCGCGGCTGGCGAAGGAGGCCCTCGAGCACGTCACGACGATCCGCCGCTGCACCGCGTCGATGGGCACGCGCACCCGCTTCGCGCCGTGCGCCCTGGCGGACATGGGCCGCTGCGCGGCGCCGTGCGACGGGCGCACGACGCCCGAGGCCTACGCCGCGGTCGCCCGCGCCCTCGTCGGGCGGATCGCGGCGCCGGAGGGGCTCCTGCGTGCGCTCGAGACGCGGATGATCGCGCTGGCCGATCAGGAGCGGTTCGAGGAGGCGGCGCTGGCGCGCGACCGCCTCCGCGCCGTGGCCGTCGCGCTGGCGCAGGCCCGCACGGACGCCTGGCTGCTGGCCGGCCGGCTCGTCCTGCGCGGTCCCGACGGCGAGCGGATCGAGCTCGACCGCGGGGCGGTCGTGCGGCCGGACGAACCCGCGCCGGTTCCGCTCGCGCGGCCGGTGCCGCGCGAGCGCGCCGACGAGCTCGCGGCGGTCCGCGGGTGGATCCGCCGCCACCCCGTCCGGATCGAGCGTTGCGCGGTTGCGCCGTCGGAGCCCGTGGACGGCGGCGCGGCGCTCGCACGGATCCTCGAGTCGGTTCGGCGCCCGGACGCCCGCGAGGACCGTGGAACCGGGGGCCCGCGGGGCCGCCGGTAGACTTGGCCCGTGGAGACGGCCGTGATCCTCGAGGGCGCGCGGACGCCGATCGGGCGGTTCCTCGGATCGTTCGCCGACACCAGCGCGGTCGAGCTCGGCACGGCCGCTGCGGTCGAGGCGATGCGGCGTGCCGGCGTCCAGCCGGATCAGGTCGACCAGACGATCTACGGGCACGCGCGCCAGGCGGGCAACGGCCCGAACACCGGCCGCCAGGTCAGCGTTCGGGCCGGCGTGCCGGTGGAGGTCTCGGCCTACAACGTCAACATCGCGTGCGGCTCCGGCATGAAGGCGATCCAGCTCGCCGCGCAGCAGATCGCGGTCGGCG
>DATHCP010000090.1:0-17667 GCA_035490535.1 Actinomycetota bacterium | reverse complement strand
CGGTGTTCTGGGGGTCGCCGTCAACGCTCAGCGGACGGCGGGCCGGAGGCCGGTTCCCCCCGCTGGATCTGCTGGACCTCATCCAGCACGGCCTGCTCCTGGCCGGCGACGACGCCCGGCGGGACCTCACCCCGCCAAGCCGGACCGACCTCCTCATCGCCGGCGCCGAGTTCGCGCTCGAGTTCTTAGCCGGGATCGGATCCACCGCTGAGCTGAGGGGTGAAGAGGTGGGCTCCATGCGACCCGCCGCCGAAGACGCTGTCGAGCTGCTGCGTCACCCGGAAGAGCTCCTGGCCCGGGGCGTCCGCCACGTCACCAAGCTCGTCCTCTTCCCCGTGCGCTTCCTCTACACGGCCGAGACGGGCAATGTAGGCACCAACCAGACTGCAACTGAGCACTACGTGGCCGAGGGCCGAGGACCGAGCACCAACCTCGTAGCCGCGGCGCTCACCTGGCGGAGCACTCCACCCGATGAGGCGTTGGCGATGGCCCTCCTGCAACAGGAGATGATCCCTCTGTACCTCCACTACATCGACGACCACACTGCCCGTCTCATCGACCTTGGCCGCCATGATCTCGCCGAGGCCTTCGTGGAGTGGCGCAGACGGATCGTCGCCTGACCCCGGCTGCGGCCCTGCCAGCCGCCCGGCCTCGAGATCGTCAGCTCGGGAACGAGGTCGGATCGGTCGGATCGACCTCGCACTACGAACCGGCCACCACAGGCCCGGCACCCCACCCAGCGGCCAACGATTCCGGTCAGTTCAACCCAGCGACAACCGCCTCGGCCTCACGTCTGGGTAGCCCGACCGTATCGAGCTCCACGAGGCCCGGGGGGAGATGGGCACGGAAGGCGAAGCAGGGGTGGGGGCCGGTCGATGGACAGGTGGCAACCCCCCTCGACGTGAGCGTGAACCGACCGACGTGCGGACCCGAGGGGATCGGATCGGTCGTCGACCACGTCTGCACCATGATGTTCCGACAAGACGAGTCCACCCACATCGCCGCCCCTCCGGGACCTGGTCCCCCTCCCTGCCACAGACCGAGCAGGCCGAAGCCCTGGGGCAGCGCGGCCGGAACGTGACCGGCGAGCTGCGTCAGGATCAGCGATGGATCGACGGTCTTGGTGCGGAAGGGGAACCAATGGCAATCCTTCGTCCACGCCGACGGCGCCGGGGACACGAGGAAGGACGGTGGGCTGGTCGTCGCGGACGACCCCGTACAGGCGACGGCGCCGACAAAGCTGATGCTGATCAACACCCCGGCGAATACCGAGATCCTTCGCGGTCGTCGGCAGCGTGAAGCCATGGAGCCAGTATCGGTTCGATGCACCCCCCCGGACAAGCCAAGACCCCCCGATGCAGAACCGGCCACCGCAGCCCAGGCGCCCACCCAGCGCCGTACGTGTTTGACCGGATCTGAGGAAAGGGATAAGGCTCAGCCGCTGACGGCAGGGAGGTCCGTGGGTTCGGCTCGGATGCGTCCGGTTCAGCGGCGTTTCCTGGGCCCTATCTCTCCTCACCCGCCGCTTCACCCGGGAGGAGAGATAAGGCCGGGGGAACGCCGCTAGACCGGACACATCTGGCCTTCCGTCTCGGTCCGCGGGAGGAGGCGGAACGGCTCGGCCGGGAGGCCGTGGCGATCATCGAGGGCACCGACAACCTCAGCGGCAGCGGCGACATGCGGGCCGACCTCGCGGAGGTGCTCCGGCTGGCCGGCAAGCCCGAGGAGGCGGCAGCGGAGCTCGCGATCGCGATCGAACGGTTCGACCGCAAGGGCAACCTGGTGCTGGCCGAACGCGCCCGGGACCGCCTGAGCGCGCTGTTGGCGTAGCACCCCCTTCACTCGGACGTACAGGTAGCTGCCTAGGAACGCTGCAATCCGTGGCCAACGCGGCACCGGGAGCCCAGATCCTTCCGATCTAGACCCACGGCCGCACATCGACGCAGGAACCTGTCACGAGAGGGACTATCCTCACGGCCAGAGCCACGAGGGAGAGCGGCTGCGCATGACCATCGACACCGATTGGATCGAGTTCCGAGCCCTCATGTTGAGTCAAAAGCCACCCCTGCGGGCAGTCATTCGAGCGACGGGCGACCCGGGGTTCAACAGTGAGGAGTTGCAGATCACATCCGACGGGCTCGGAGGATGGCTTGCAGAGGCGGACGGCAAGTTCGAGGTCACATTCCCCCACAGCACCACGGTCCTCGAGGATGGGAACTTGGAGTCAGATCTACTCCCCGTTCACTACGCAGGTAGGTTCAATCGGGCGAAGGTGATGCTCGATCCAAGGCTGATGGCGTACCTGGAGGACTCAACTGGCGACTACATCGATCAGCGCGAGGTGGCTGGCCGAGATGGCGTCGCATTTCGAGTTGTGGGGCTTAGGCGTGATACCGACGATGGGATGGAAGTCGTGGTGGACAGAGAAACTGGGGTGGTGTTGGAGATGAAGTCCGTGAGCGAACCAGTCGTTCGCAAGTGGATGCTGTCGTTGACCGTTGGCAAAGCCGTGGAACCCCCTGAGGTTGTGGAACCACACTAGGATCGTCAGGGTCTCGGTTGAATGCGGACTCGCTCCGATGGCCCAGTCGCCGGAGGGGTCTTCCATCGGAGCGACCCGCGATCACCAGCCTAGGCGTGGGGATTGTTCACGAAAGCTAAGAACTGCGCCGGATGGCTGCCTACCCTGCTTCCGATCGAACCATTCCGAATTGAATTGTGACGGGTTGCATTGGACGATAGTCAAGCCCGAGTACTTGCCGGAATTGACGGTCACTGTGTACTTGAAATCAAACCAATACCGCTCGTCTTGGACCAGCTTGTATCCGTGGGGGGAGTCCATCCAGCTCGCACGGAATGAAGGGATACCGTCCGAGATGGGAAATCGGCCCTAGCGCGTTGCTCGTCGGCTCCGGACCGCGAACAACTGGCAGGCGTAGAACAGGCCACCAGGAGCCCAGCCCCCACCCAGCCCCCAGGTGTTTGACCGGATCTAAGGCAAGGGATAGCTGCTCAGCCGCGGACCGGGAGTAAGGCCCACATGTGTCCGGTTTAGCGGCGTTTCCCCGGCCTTATCTCTCCTCCCCGGCGCCTTCACTCACCGGTCCTTCCGCCGATAACCCTTCCAGCGCGACCCATCGGGCCGCGAGCCTCGCCGCGCGGCGGGGCAGGAGGACGACGGGATGGTCGAGACCGCGGGGATCGCGAACGCCGCGCGCCGCGACGCTGCGCTGGAGGCGGTCTCGTTCGCGGCGGAGCGGCTCCTCCTCTCGGCCGACTGGCGCGACGCCGCCCACGAGGTCCTGGAGCGCTTCGGCCTCGCGGCCGGGGTCTCGCGGATCCACCTGATCGAGAACGCGGTCGTCGACGGCGAGGTCCGGATCACACTCGCCTCCGAGTGGTGCGCGCCGGGCGTGCGCTCGTTCCTGCTGGACACGGCGCTCGACGGCCTGCCGTGGGAGCCCGACCACCACCGGTGGGTCGAGATGATGCGGACCGGCGAGGCGGTCGTCGGCTCGGTGGAGTCCTTCCCCGAGGTCGAGCGGCCGGCGCTCCGCGCGCAGGAGATCGTCTCGCTGGCGTACTTCCCGGTCACGGTCGACGGCGAGTGGTGGGGCTGCATCGGTTTCGACGACTGCGAGCGCGACCGGGACTGGACGTTCGCCGACCTGGACGGGCTGCGGACGGCGGCCACGCTGCTGGGCGCGGCGATCGGGCGCCGGCGGCAGGAGGACCGGCTGCGATCGGCCGACGCGCGCTACCGCAGCGTGCTGGAACGGATCCCGGCCGTGACGTACGTCGACGTGAAGACCGCCGAGGCCGTCCACATGGCCTTCGTGAGCCCGCAGATCGAGGCGCTGCTGGGCCACGCGAACGAGCGCTTCCTGCTGGACCCGGAGTTCTGGTTCGAGCTGGTGCATCCGGAGGATCGCGAGCGGGTGGACGCGGCGGCGATCGAGGCCGGACAGACCGGCGTGACGTTCGACCAGGAATACCGGATGCGCCACGCGGACGAGCACTGGGTCTGGGTGCACGACACCTCGATGCCGGTGGCGGGCGACGACGGCGAGGTCTCGCATTTCCAGGGCTTCATGATCGACGTGACCGGCCGCAAGGAGGCCGAGGAGCGACTGCGGGAGGCCGAGCGCCGCTACCGCAGCATGGTCGAGGCGATCCCGGCGATCACGTACATCGACCAGCCGAACGGCGGTCCGGCTGGCGCCGGCGCCGACGTGACGTTCCTGAGCCCGCAGATCGAACAGGTGCTCGGCTATCCGGTCGCGCGGTTCATGGAGGACCCCTCGTTCTGGTTCTCGCTGATCCACCCCGACGACCTGCAGCGGCTCCAAGGGGACAGCACGTTCAGCGTGGACGACGTCGCGCCGTTCGACCAGACGTACCGGATGCGGCAGGCGGACGGCCGCTGGGTCTGGGTGCACGACACCTCGACCGCGGTGTTCGGTGACGAGGGGCAGCTCGCGTACTTCCAGGGCTTCATGGTCGACGTCACCGAGGGCAAGGAGGCCGAGGAGCAGCTCCGCGAGGCCGAGGAGACGTTCCGCACGATCGTCGAGCAGAACCCGGCGCTGATCTACACGCAGACCGCGGAGCCCGGCGTGCCGCGATTCTTCCGAACCACGTACATCTCGCCGCGCCACGACCTGCTGTTCGGCTACGAGCCGGAGGAGATCCTGGCCGACCCCTCGATCTGGGGCCGCGTGATCTACCCCGACGACCGCGAGCGGGTGCTGGCGCCCGACGCGGGCGAGGAGACGGGCGAGCGTTCCGACGAGTTCCGGATCATCGCGAAGGACGGCGGCATCTCGTGGGTCCAGGACCAGGCGCGGCTGGTGCGGATGGAGGGCCGGCCGGCGTTCTGGCAGGGCTTCCTGCTGGACGTCACCGAGCGCAAGCACGCCGAGGAGCACCTGGCGCGGGCGCTGGTGGTCGAGCGCGAGGCCGCGAGCCGCCTGCGCGCGCTCGACGACATGAAGAACACGTTCCTCCAGGCGGTGTCGCACGACCTGCGGACGCCGCTGGCGGCGATCCTCGGCCTGGCGATCACGCTGGAGCGCGGCGACGTGCACCTGGAGGAGGTCGAGGCGCGCGACCTGGCGCGGCGGATCGCGGAGAACGCGCGGCGCCTGGACCGGCTGGTCACGAACCTGCTCGACCTGGACCGGCTCGCGCGCGGGATCGTCACGCCGAAGCTCGAGCCGGTCGACGTGGGCGCGCTGGTGCGCCGGGTGCTCGCCGAGTCCGAACTGATCGCCGACTCGCGGCTGCGCACCGACATCGCGGAGATCGTGGTTCCGGTGGACCCCGCGAAGATCGAGCGGGTGATCGAGAACCTGATCGCGAACACCGCCCGGCACACGCCGGAGAGCTCGACCGTGTGGGTCACGGTCCGGCCGGTGACCGACGGTGTGCTGATCCTGGTCGAGGACGACGGACCGGGCGTGGCGCCGGAGCTCCGGCAGACGATCTTCGAGCCGTTCCAGCAGGGGCCGGACGCACCGCAGCACTCCCCCGGCGTGGGCGTGGGCCTGACGCTCGTGGCGCGGTTCGCCGAGATCCACGGTGGGTCGGCGTGGGTCGACGAACGCGAGGGCGGCGGGGCGTCCTTCCGCGTCTTCCTGCCGTCGGGCCCGGCGGGCCTAGACGACGGTCCAGTTCGCGACGACGGGATGGTCCACCGCGGCGGGACCGACCTGCGCGGCGCCGCCGGGTGAGCCCACGCCCGAGACCGCGTCGGTGAACCACTCCGCGTTCACGGCGTTGAACTGCTTCCACTCACCGGGCACGTCGTCCTCGTAGAAGATCGCCGTGACCGGGCAGGCCGGCTCGCAGGCGCCGCAGTCCACACACTCGTCCGGCTGGATGTAGAGCATCCGCGGGCCCTCGTAGATGCAGTCGACCGGGCACTCGTCCACGCAGGCGCGGTCCTTCACGTCGATGCAGGGCTCACAGATCGAGTAGGTCATGCCGTCCTCCGGACTCTTCGGCTTCGGGCCTTTTCCACCGTTTCCACGGTGTTCACCGTTCAAATCAGATGCTACCCGCTCAGCGCGGGTTCGCAACCTCCCCGGAAGGGGCAAGGGCCCGGATCGTATGGGCGGCCGAGGCCGCGGCCGGACCGCCGGGAACGACCACCGGATACACCACCGGGAGATCGGCGCCGGCCCGACGGTGGTCCTCGAGCCGACCGCGTGCCTCGGCGGCCGCTCCGACCAGGGCGATCGCCCGGACCAGCCGCTCGGGGACGTCCTCGGGCCGGCCGGCAGCCCAGGCGGCGGCGGCCTGCTCGGCGTCGTCGCCCATGCCCATCGCGGCGAACTGCCGCCCGTAGGCCGGATAGCTCGCGTACTGCCCCGCCATCGCCTGCACCGCGGCGATCGCGGCCATCGCGTCGGGATCGAGGCACGCACGGACGTACACCCCGACCGTGCACGCGCTCCGGTCGCGCCCGGCGGCGCGCAGGCCCTCGTCGAGCTCCTCGACGGCGCGACGGACCCGGTCGGGCGTGCACCAGTTCAGCAGCACGCCGTCGGCGATCTCGCCGGCCAGCCGGACGGCCTTCGGGCCGAGCGCGGCGATCCAGATCGGCGGCGGCGTGGGCGGGACCAGGTCCAGGCGCAGCCGGCGGCCGTCGAGCTCGGCCTCGCCGTCGCGCAGCAGCCGGCGGACCACGTCGACCGTCGTCCGCAACCGCTCGAGCGCACCCGGTCCCGATGGCCCGGTGCCGAGGCCCAGCAGGAGCCGGCCGCCCGAGCGCTCCTGGACCGTCGCGGCGGCCGCGGCCAGCAGCTGCGGCGCACGCGAGGGCACCGGCAGGATCCCGCTCCCCAGGAGGAGCCGGTCGGTCTCGCCGGCCAGGCCGGTCAGGGCCGCCAGGATGTCGCGCGAGCCGGTCTCCGGCATGAACAGCGCGCCGTAGCCGAGCTCCTCGCCCTCCTTCGCCAGCCCGACCAGGTCGTCCCACGGGTAGGGATCGCGCAGCGCGAAGCCGGTGGCCGGTTGGCGTTCGCCGGGCGTCATGCTCCGATGGTGCCAGAGAGATGGATCCCGTGTCGTTCACGACCGAGGACGGCGTCCGCCTGGAAGGCGAGCTGCGGATGCCCGAGGGCGAGCCGCGAGCCGCGGCGGTGCTCTGCCATCCCCACCCGCGGCACGGCGGGTCGAAGGACCATCCGATCCTGTGGGCGATCCGCAACGAGCTCGCGGCCGCGCGCGGCTGCGCGGTGGTGGGGTTCAACTTCCGCGGCGTGATGGGCTCGGGAGGGACCTACGGCGGTGGGCGCGCCGAGATCCGGGACGCACGGGCGGCGATCTCCTTCGCTCGCGAGCACGTGCCGGAGGCGGCGGGGACGTTCGTGGTCGGCTGGTCGTTCGGCGCGAACGTGGCGCTGCGCGAGGCGCTGGACGATCCGCGCGTCGACGCGCTGGCGCTGCTGGGGATCCCCCTGCGGCCCGGCGACGTCGAGCTCCCGGGGCTGCCGGCGCCGAGCGAGCTCCGCGCGTTGGCCCGCCCGGTCCTGCTGCTCGCCGGCGAGCAGGACGTCTACGCGCCGCCCGAGGAGGTCCGCGCCTACGCCGCGGCGTTCCCGGCCGGCGAGGCCGAGATCCTGAATGGCACCGACCACTACCTGTGGCGCCGCGAGAAAGAGGCCGCCGCCTTGGTCGGCGCGTTCGCCGAACGGACGCTCAGTCGCCGCTGAGCGAGCCGGTGTCGTGCCCCGAGTGGCCGTTCGTGCGCGGATCCATCCGCGGCTCGGATCGGGGCCGGAACACCCACACGAACGGCAGGAAGAGGAAGACGCCGCCGAACAGGCCGTGCCACACGAAGCCGAGCGCCAGGAAGACCAGGCACACGCCGATCCACAGCAGCGGGTTGCCCCACCATGGCCGCGCCGACCGCGGCGGCCGGTCGCGCGGCGGGGTCGCGAGGCCGGGTTCGGCGAGCTGGGCACCGATGGCGTTGCGCCGCGCCGCGTTCCGCTGCCGGAACACGACGTAGAGCCCGGCGCCCAGCGCGAGCATCGTGACGAAGGGGAGCACCGCGTAGATCCACCCGTCGTTGCCCACGCCCGAAGGCTAGCGCCGCGCGCGGCGCCGGTCGCTACAGGGGGACGTGCGACAGGACCATGATCCGGGGCTCCGTCATCTCCTCCATCGCGTACTTCAGCCCCTCGCGGCCGAACCCGGAGTCCTTCGAGCCGCCGTACGGCATCTGGTCGGCGCGGAAGGCGGAGACGTCGTTCACGATCACGCCGCCGACGTCGAGGGTGCGGTGCGCCTCGAACGCCCGGTCGATGTCCTTCGTGAACACGCCGGCCTGGAGTCCGTACTTCGAGTTGTTCACCTCGGCCAGAGCCTCGTCGAAGGTCTCGTACGGGCTGATCGTGCACACCGGCCCGAAGACCTCCTCGCAGCGCACCTTCATCTCCGGCGTGGTGCGGGAGATCAGCGTGGGCTGGAAGAACGGCCCGTCGCCCTCGCCGCCCGTCAGGACCTCGGCGCCGGCGGCGACCGCTTCCCGGACCCACTCGGCGATCCGGTCGACCTCCTTGCGCTCGATCACGGGGCCGACGTCGACCGTCGGGTCCATCGGATCGCCGACCTTCAACTGCTCGACCTGCTTCGTCAGGCGCGTCGCGAAATCGTCGTAGATCTCGGCGGAGACCAGGACGCGCTGCACGCTGATGCAGCTCTGGCCGGCCTGGTAGTAGCCGCCGAACGCGATCCGCTGCGCGGCGAGATCCAGGTCGGCGTCGGCGTGGACGATCACGCCGGCGTTGCCGCCCAGCTCGAGCGTCACGCGCTTCTTCGGGTCCAGGCCCTTCAGGTACCAGCCGATCGCGGCCGAGCCGGTGAACGAGATCTTCCGGAATCGGTCGTCCCGGGCCATCCCGTCGGCGACCTTCGAATTGACCGGGAGCACCTGGTACATGCCCTTGGGCAGGTCCGTCTCGTCGAAGAGCTCCGCCAGGCGCAGCGCTCCGAGCGGCGTGTAGCTGGCCGGCTTCACCACGATCGGCGAGCCGGTCGCGAGCGCCGGGGCGACCTTGTGCGCCACGAGGTTCAGCGGGAAGTTGAACGGCGTGATGCCGAGCACCGGGCCGTAGGGGAAGCGGCGGATCAGGCCGATCCGCGAGCCCAGCGAGGCCTCGGTGTCCAGCCGGATCAACTCGTCGTCGCCGTGCCGCAGGAGCTCGGAGGCCCACCGGAACGTGGACACGGCCCTCGTGGCCTCGACCGTCGCCCACTTCACCGGCTTCCCGCCCTCCCGGGCGATCAGCGCGGCGTTCTCCGGCAGCGTCTCGGCCAGGCGCCGCGAGATGTGGTCGAGCGCGTCGGCGCGCGCGGCCACCGAGAGCTTCTTGGACCCCTCGAACGTGGCGGCCGCCGTGGCGACGGCCTCCTCGACGTCCTCGGCCGTCGGCACGCCGATCTCGGCGACCACGGCGTCGTCGTACGGGTTCTTCACCGTGAGGATGCCCTCGCCGGTGCGCCACTCCCCGTTCACGAGGTACGGGCGAACTGCCATCGTGTTCGGTCACCTCCACGCACGACGCGGGCGCCCGGCGGGCGCCCCGTCGCTGCTCGATCCGTTCGGTGCGCTAGTCCAGCGACACCATCACGTGCTTGATGTTCGTGTAGTCCTCCAGCGAGTACACGGACATGTCCTTGCCGTGCCCCGACTGCTTGTAGCCGCCGTGCGGCATCTCGGGCGTCAGCGGGATGTGGGTGTTGACCCACACGCAGCCGTACTGCAGGCGGCGGGCCATCCGCATCGCCCGGCCGACGTCGCGCGTCCACACCGACGACGCGAGACCGTAGTCGACACCGTTGGCCCACTGCAGCGCCTGCTCCTCGTCGGAGAACCGCTGCACCGTGACGACCGGCCCGAAGACCTCGCGCTGGATAATCTCGGAGTCCTGCGTCGGGTTCGCGACGACGGTCGGCGAGTAGTAGAAGCCCTCCGATCCCATCGCCTTGCCGCCGGTCAGGACCTCCGCCCCGGCGTCCTTGGCCCGGTCGACGAAGCCCTCGACGCGCTCCAGCTGCTCCTTCGAGATCACCGAGCCGACCGCGACGTCGTCCTCGAACGCGCCGCCGACCTTGATGTCCTCGACGGCGGGCACCAGGTCGTTCAGGACCTTGTCGTAGACCCGGTCGCTCACCAGCACGCGGCACGCGGCCGTGCAGTCCTGGCCGGCGTTGAAGTAGCCGGCGATCGAGATCCACTCGACCGCGGCCGCCAGGTCGGCGTCGTCGAACACGATCACCGGCGCTTTGCCGCCCAGCTCGAGGTGCACACGCTTCAGCGACGCGCTCGCGTTCTCGTGGATCAGCTTGCCGGTGTTCACGTCGCCGGTGAGCGAGACGATGCCGACGTCGGGATGCCGCACGATCCGGTCCCCCACGGGCAGGCCGTCGCCGGTGATCACGTTGAACACGCCGGGCGGGAAGATGTCGGCGGCGAGCTCGGCCATCTTCAGCGCCGTGAGCGGCGTGAGCTCCGAGGGCTTCAGCACCACCGTGTTCCCGGAGGCGAGCGCCGGCCCGATCTTCCACACCGCCATCATCAGCGGGTAGTTCCACGGGGCGATCAGTCCGGCCACGCCGATCGGCTCGCGACGGATGAACGAGGTGAACCCGGCCATGTACTCCCCGGCCGAGCGGCCCTCGGGCGTCCGGGCGGCGCCGGCGAAGAACCGGAGGTTGTCGACGATCGGCGGGATCTCCTCCGACATCGTGACCTCGGCGGGCTTGCCGGCGTTCTCGGCCTCGATCTTCACGATGTCCTCGGCGTTGGCCTCGATCGCGTCGGCCAGCTTCAGCAGCGCGAGCTGGCGGTCCTTCGGCGTGGAGTCGAACCAGGTCTCCTCGAAGGCCTTCTTCGCCGCGGTGACGGCCTCGTCCGTGTCCTCCGCGGTGCCCTCCTGGACCGTTGCCATCACCGCGCCCGTGTGGGGGCTGATGATGTCGCGGGTCTCGCCGCCCGAGGCGTTGACCCACTCGCCGCCGATGAACATCTGATAGGTGTCCGCCATGTTCCCCTCCTACCGATGGACGCGAACCGCAGAACCGTACGCAGCAAGTATCCCGCGCGGGGCCCCCGAAGCACCACTCGACATCACGGCGCCGCCGGTCGCCGCGCCTGGCCGTCCCGGATAAGGGTGTCCGAGCCCGGACCGCCCGTCGCGAGCAGGTCGCGCGCCCGCAGGGCCAGCCAGAACTCCATCCGGTCGAACGAGCTGCTCAGGTCCCGGCCGGTGAGCTCCTCGACCTTGCGCATCCGGTAGCGCAGGGTGTGCCGGTGCACGTAGAGCTCGGTGGCGGCGGTCTCCCAGCGGGCGTTGTGCTGCAGGAACGCCTGGAGCGACGCCAGGAGGTCGCCGTGCTGCTCGCGGTCGTAGGTGTCCAGCGGGGCGAGCAGCGCGTCGGCGAAGGCCCGGAGGGCGTCCGGCTCGCTCATGCTGAGCAACAGCCGGTAGGACCCCAGATCCTCGAACCCGGCCGTCGACCAGCCTTCGAGACGGCTCACCCGCAGGGCGTACCGGGCCTCGCGCAGCGATCGCCCGACGGCCTCCGGCTCCACCGCAGAGCCCATCCCGGCTCGGAGCTCGGCGCCGACGCGCTGCCCGAGGTCCTTCGCGAACTCGGGGAGGTCGAAGGCCGGATCGGCCGGCAGGAGCAGCGCGATCCCGTCTCCGGACGCCGACACCAGGAACCCGCCGCCCCGGCGTGAGCCGGCGTCCGTCGCGGCGAGCGCGAGCCGGTCCACGTCCGGCCGGCCGCCGGTCGGCTCGATCGCGATCGCCACGACGTCCCCGCCGCCGAACCCGAACCGGGCCAGGCCGCGGGCCGCGTCGGGCGCCGTCAGCGCTCCGGCCGCGAGCTCCTCGAGCAGATCGCCGCGGAGGCGGCGCTCGGCTTCGGCAACCGCGCGCGAGGACGCGAGCGCGATCGCGAACAGGCTGAGCGCGTGCCCGGCCACGATCCGGTCGAACGCGCTCGGCTGCTCGGCCTTGCCGACCGCGAGGAACGCCTCGACGCGGCCGTGCGCGCCGACCGGCTGCACCCAGACGTGGTGACCCCGGTCGACCAGGGTCAGGGAGAAGCTCGCGCCCTCCGGGCGCGAGCCGGCGAGCTCCTCTCGGATCCGGTCGCGCCGCGCCTGCGCGGCGCGACCGGTCGCCGCCAGCACCTGACCGTGGAGGTCGAGCAGGAGCACCCACCCGTTCGTCACGGCGGCGAGCGAGGCCGCGATGCCCTCGACGCCCTCGCCCTCGAGCACCGCGGCGGTCAGGGCGTGCTGGGCGTCGACCGCGCGCTGCAGGACGTCGTACTGCTCTGCCAGCAGCTTCGTCGAGACCGCCTCGGTGATCGCGATGAACGGCACGGGGTACGGCACCTCGAACAACGGCACGCCGTGCTTGGCCGCGTCGGTGACGAGGGCGCGGGGCACGCGGTCGTGGCCGAAGCCCAGACCGAACCCGAGTCCGGCGACCTCGGCGTCGAGGAGGCGCCGGAGGTAGGCACGCTGGAGCGCCGGCGTGGCGCCGACGCCCATGCCCGTCGTGAGGATCAGCTCGCCGCCGCGGAGCCACGGCGTCGGGTCCTCCAGCTCGCTCGCATGGACCCACCGGATCGGCCGGCCGGCCGCGTCCTCACCGGCCAGCACGCGCAGCGCCAGGCCCGGCATCGCGACGATGTCCGCGACGGTGACGGCCATGGGATGGATTGTACGGAACGGCGAAACGGACCCGCCCGGGCCTGGGCGCGGAACGCCCGGGTTCGACATCGGGTACAAACGGAGCGACGGGTCCGCGCCACCGCATCGCCTGACAGGTGCGCCGGCCGGGCTCACACTCGGGTCCAGGCGTTCTCGAGCATCCAGGAGGCATCGTGGACATCCCGCAGGAACGGAAGGTCGTCACCGAGATCCCCGGGCCGAAGGGCCTCGAATGGTTCGCCCGGCGGACCGCGGCGGTGCCGCTCGGCGTCGGCAACATGCACCCGCTCGTCACCGCGCGCGCCTCGGGCGCGATCGTCGAGGACGTGGACGGCAACCGCCTGATCGACTTCGCGACCGGCATCTCGGTGCTCAACGTCGGTCACACCGCTCCGGAGGTCGTCGCCGCGGCGCAGCGGCAGCTCGAGCTCGAGACCCACACGTGCTTCCACGTGAGCGTGAACGAGCCCTACGTCGAGCTCGCCGAGCGCCTGAACGCGCTCGCGCCGATCGACGGCCCCACGAAGACGATGTTCGCGAACTCGGGCGCCGAGGCGGTGGAGAACGCGATCAAGATCGCGCGCAAGGCGACCGGCCGCACCGCGGTGGTCGCCTTCGACCACGCGTTCCACGGCCGCACGCTGATGGCGATGTCGCTGACGGCGAAGGTGATGCCCTACAAGCACGGGATGGGGCCGTTCGCCCCCGAGATCTACCGCCTGCCCTTCGCGTATCCGTACCGGTGGCCGGGCGGCGCGGAGCGCTGCGCCGAGGAGGCGCTGGCCTACGCGCTGGACGAGATGCACAAGCACATCGACGAGCGCGACATCGCCTGCGTGATCCTCGAGCCGATCCAGGGCGAGGGCGGATTCATCGTGCCGGCGCCGGGGTTCGTGCAGGGGCTCGCCGAGTTCTGCCGCGAGCACGGCATCGTGTTCATCGCCGACGAGATCCAGAGCGGGATGGGCCGCGCGGGCCGGTGGTTCGCGATCGAGGACGAGGACGTTCGCCCGGACCTGATCACGTCGGCGAAGTCGCTCGGCGGCGGCCTGCCGATCAGCGCGATCACCGGGCGCGCCGATCTGATGGACGCGGTGCACCCCGGCGGCCTCGGCGGCACGTACGGCGGCAACCCCGTCGCGGCCGCGGCGGCGCTCGCGGTGCTCGACGTGATCGAGCGCGACGGGCTGCTCGAGCGCTCGCGGGCGATCGGCGAGCACATCCGCGAGCGGTTCGCCCGGATGGCCGATGCGAACCCGTTGATCGGCGACGTGCGGGGCCGCGGCGCGATGAACGCGGTCGAGCTCGTGAGCGACCGCGGCACGAAGGAGCCGGCCGACGCGGCCACGACCGCGGTCACGAAGCGGTGCCTCGAGCAGGGCGTGATCGTGCTGGCCGCCGGCACCTACGGCAACGTGATCCGGCTGCTCCCGCCGTTGACGATCGACGACGCGCTGCTGGACGACGGGCTCGACGTGCTCGAGGAGGCGCTCGCCGCGGCCGCCGGCTGAGCCCTTGGTAGCGTCGGTCCCGTGGGGGACCGGCTGCGCCGTCTCGTCACCGACATCACGCCGCTGCGGGTCTCCCGCGATTTCCGGCTGCTCTGGAGCGGCTCGTTCATCTCGTCGCTCGGCTCGCAGTTCGCGCGCGTCGGGCTGTACATCCAGGTCTACGCGATCACGGGCTCGCCGGCCCAGGTCGGCCTGCTCGGTGTCTCGGGCCTGATCGGCACGTTCGCCGGGGTGTTCATCGGTGGCTCGTTCATCGACGCGCACGACCGGCGCACCGTGCTCGCGTGGACGCAGGTCGGCCACATCGGCGTCTCGGGCGTGCTGGTCGCCGGCGCGCTCGGCGGTCATCCCCCGCTCGCGCTGCTGCACGGCGCGAACCTGCTGACCTGGCTGCTCGCCGCGATCGACTCCCCCGCGCGGCAGGCCGCGACGCCGCGCCTGGTCGGCGACGACCTGGTGCCGCAGGCGGTCGCGCTGAACCAGGTGCTGTGGCAGACCACCGGGATCGTCGGGCCCGCGCTGGCCGGGGTGCTGATCGGCCTGACCAGCCCGACCGCCGCCTACGCCGTGGACCTCGTGAGCTACACCGGCCTGTTGGCGGCCGCGCTGGCGATGCACCCGCTGCCGCCGGAGCCGCTGGCCGGCGAGCGCCGTCCGGTCGGACCGCGGGCCGTGAAGGAGGGCTTCGCGTACGTCGCCCGGCACCGGCTGCTCCAGTCGACGTTCGTGATCGACCTGATCGCGATGATCTTCGGCATGCCGGCCGCGCTGTTCCCGGTGCTCGCCGTCGAGCAGTTCCACCGCGGCTCGACGGTGGTCGGGCTGCTGTTCGCCGCGCCGGCGGTCGGCGCGCTCGCGCAGTCGCTGATCGCCGGGCCGGTGACCCGGATCCATCGGCAGGGCGCGGCGGTGATCTGGGCGGTCGTCGGCTGGGGTGCGGCGATCGCTGCGTTCGGCGCGGTCGGCCCGCACCTGTGGCTCGCGCTCCTGTTCCTGGCGATCGCCGGCGCCGCCGACGTGATCAGCGCGATCTTCCGCTCGACGATCCTGCAGGTGACCGTGCCCGACGCACTGCGCGGACGCCTGTCGGGGATCTTCACGCTGGTGGTCACCGGCGGGCCGAAGCTCGGCGACCTCGAGGCGGGGCTCGTCGCCTCGGCGGTCTCGCCGGCCTTCAGCGTGATCAGCGGCGGCCTCGCGTGCATCGTCGGGGCGTTCGCGACCGGGGCGATCTACCCGGAGCTCCGGCGCTACCGGCAGGAGCCGGCGGGCGGTCGCGTGGCGGCCGAGGGCTGAACTACCCTGCCCCGCATGGCACCCACCCCGGCTGCCGAGGCGGTCGAGCTCCGCGTCCTCGACGGGCCGAACGTCTACTTCCCGCGTCCCGCGGTCAAGCTCACGCTAGCCGTGCCGGGATGGCTCGGCGCCGGCGAGGAGCGGATCCGCCGCGCGATGCAGACGGTCGGCGTGCCGGGCGCGCCGGGAGCCGCGGGCACCGAACGGCGCCGCCGGACGGTCGCGAAGATCGCCGCCGGGCTGACGCGCGAGCTCGCGGCCCGGGCGGGGGTCCGCCGGCTCGCGGTCCGCGGCCGCCCCGGGCCGGAGGCCGGCACGATCGTCGTCGCGTTCCCGTGGCGGCGACGCGGATCGGCAGAGGCGCTCGCGCGGGCGGCCGCGCGATCGATGCGGGACGGCCTGCGACGCTCGCCGGCGCGCGTGCTCCACGACGAGGCCGTCGTCGTCGCGGCGGCCGATCCGGGGCCCGAGCCGACGGTCCCCGACCCGACGGTCCCGGTGATCCAGGTCACCGGCACGAACGGCAAGACGACCACGGTGCGGCTGCTCGCCCACGTGGTCCGGACGGCCGGCCTCCACGTGGCGTACTCGAGCACCGACGGGGTCTACCGCGACGACCGCCGCGTGAAGAAGGGCGACTACTCCGGGTTCGGCGGCGCGGCGCTGGCGCTGCGCGCACGTCCCGACGTGGCCGTGCTCGAGACCGCGCGCGGCGGGATCCTCCTGCGCGGGATCGGTGTGCGCCACAACGACGTCGCGGTCGTGACGAACGTCTCGGCCGACCACCTGGGGCTGCAGGGGATCGACACGGTCGACCAGCTGGCCGAGGTGAAGGCGACGATCACGCGGATCACCCGGCCCGGCGGCTGGGACCTGCTGAACGCCGACGACCCGCGGGTGTTGGCGATGCGGCGCCACGCCACCGGACGGATCTGGATCTGGTCACGCTCCCCGGAGCATCCGGCGATCCGCGAGGTGCTGGCCGACGGCGGCCGCGCGACCACGGTGCTCGACGGACGGATCACCTGGCTCGAGGGGGGATCGGTGCATCCCGTGGTGCCGGTCGCCGACGTGCCGCTCACGATCGCCGGGCTCTCCAGCATCTTCACCTCCAACGCCCTGGCCGCCGCGTCGGCGGCGCTGGCCGTGGGCCTGCCCTCCGGTGCCGTCGCCCGAGGGCTGCGGTCCTTCGTCCCCGATCCCGAGCGGAACCCGGGCCGCGCGAACCTGTTCGCGCTCGACGGGCGGACCGTGGTGATCGATTACGCCCACAACGAGGCCGGCATGCTGGGGCTGACCGAGATCCTCGAGGGCCTGCGGCCGCGCGACGCCGAGATCTGGCTCGCGATCTGCACCGCCGGGGACCGGACCGAGGAGATCCTGCACGGCTTCGGGTTCCGCGCTGCGGTCGGCTCCGACCACCTCGCGGTCGCCGATCTGCCCCACTACACGCGCGGGCGCACCGCGCAGGAGGTCTACGACGCGCTGGCCGCCGCGGCGGCGACCGCCGGCGTGCACGATCCGCCGCGGTACCGGGGCGAGCTGCACGCGCTGCAGCGGATGCTCGCGGCGTCGCGCCGCGGCGACGTCCTGGGCGTGACCGCCCTCGGCATGCGTCCGCAGCTGTTCCGCTGGCTGGCGGCGAACGGCGCGCGCCGGCTCACGCCGGCCGACGTGCAACGCCGGGCGCGCGCCGCGGCCCGCTCGCGCGCGACCTAGCCCGGTGCGGCCTCCCGGTCGCACACCAGGAGCTGGTCGGGCGTCGCGACCCGCGCGGCCGGGATCGACGGATCGCTGGCGACGAGCTTCGCGAGCGCCCCGCGCTTGTCGGCGCCGAGCTCGAACCACATCGCGCGGCGCGCACGGTCGATCGCCGGATACGTCAGGGTGATCCGTCGCCGCCCCACGTACGTGCCGGTGACCGCGACGTCGCGGTCGGTCACGTCCAGGACCGGATCGCCGGGCACGAGCGAGGCGGTGTGGCCGTCGGGCCCGATCCCGAGGTGCAGCAGGTCGAACCGCTCCGGCAGCGACGCGGCGTAGGCGGCCGCGGCCGCCTCGGGGTCCTCGGCGGTCACGTCCATCGGGTGCCACGTCGCGGCCGCGGCCTCCGGCAGG
>DATHCP010000089.1:0-26760 GCA_035490535.1 Actinomycetota bacterium | reverse complement strand
CCCGGTGCCGGCGTGCGTGGCCAGCGTGACGGGCGATGGGTGCGCGGGCGAGCCGGCGAGCTCGCGTGCCCGCGCGAGGACCTGCGCCTGGATCTCGAGCGTTCCGCGGACCGAGCGCTCGTCGGTGGCATGCACCTCGGGGCTCAGCGCGAACGCGACGCCCTCCAGGCCCGCGGCGGGCGGGTTCCGGTTGATCTCGGAGAAATGGGTGGCCGTGCCGCCGAGGAACGGGACGCTCCCGGCCCGCGCGCCCAGACGCCCCCGGACCTCCTCGACCAGGTCGGGCGAGGAGGTCTCCTCGTCGGCGCGCAGGACGATCACGCGTGCGAGGGGGACGACGTCCAGGAGCGGCAGGACCGGCGCGACGTCCGGCGCGGTCGGATCGACCGTCAGCGCGAGCTCGACCGGCAGGGCGGCCCGGGCCAGCGCGCCGGGATCGGGGTCGGCGGCGTCGAGGGGGATCCGGACGTGGGCCGCGCCGTCGATCGGCGCCGACGTCGCGCTCATCCCGACCGGGGGAACGGTCACGCCGGTCGCGGGACCGACCGTCACGGTGGGCGTCGCGTCGGGCCGCGGCGGCGGCGCCGGGCCGTCGATCGTCAGTGTCGCGCGCTGGCGGACGCGCTCGCCCGCGCGCATCGTCCGCGGATGCGACCGCGCGAGCGGCGTCGGATACGTCTTGAAGGAGCCGTCGGTCCAGTTGCGCTGGTCCTCCAGCTCGAACCGCTCGCCCTCCAGGCGCAGCTCGAGGATCTGGCCGCCGGGGAACGCGACCGTGAGCGCGTCGAACGCCTCGATCATCGGGAGGTACGCGCCGCCGACCCGGGCCTGCGGCGCGATCGCGAGCGGGAACGTGCCGCCGCGGGGGGCGCCGGCCGTCGCGGCCTCGTACCGCGCACCGACGTAGGAGCGCCACGGATGCAGCACGCACACGCCGATCCGGCGCAGGTCGAAGTCTCGCTCCGCCACGCCGTCCAGCGCGAACGTCAGCCGTCCGCCCGCGTCGGCGTCGATCACCGCACGCCAGGCGAAGCCCGCGGGATCGTGCCGCCCCTCGAGCACGACGCCGGCCGGCTCGACGTGCGCCGCGCGGAGGGTCGAGGGGACGGTGCCCCAGTCCGGATCGCGGACCGTCACCTGGATCCGGCTCGCGATCTCGAGCCCGCCCCAGCGCAGGTCGATCAGGTCGGTCCCGTCGAGCGCGAAGGAGAGGTCGCCGGCGCGGATCGGCTCGGCGGGGCTCACGGATCGCCGTGGCGCGCCCGCACGGCCCAGCGATCGACGACCGTGCCGTCCTGCACGACGTGGAACGCGCCGAACAGGTTCACGGCGATCGGCGCGTAGGCCGGCACCAGCGCCGCCCGGTCGCCCACGCGGAACGGGGCGCCGGACGGATAGCGGATCCCCAGGTGCTCCTCGTGGATGAACGCGAAGTCGCCGTCCGCCCCGGGCGCGTCCGGCGGTCCGAAATCGGCTCCCACGGCCTTGCGTCCGGCGTCGAAGACCACCAGGTCGTCGTGCACGGAGATCGCGGTGGTCGCGATCGTGAGCGCGAACCCGAAGCCCTCGACGAGCGGCGCGTGGAAGCGGTCCATCAGGAGGTACGAGCCCGCCTGCACCTCCGTGATGCCCTCGATCGCGCCGGCGATGTCGAAGGTGCCCGTCGCACCGGCGGAGACCACGTCGACCGGCAGCCCTTCGTCGCGGAACCGCCCGGCGGCCTCGAGGAGCCGATCCATCGCCTCGCGCGTCGCGCGCTCCCGCGTCGCGCGGTCGGGCTCGCTCGCGCAGTGGCCCTCGTAGCCGAGCAGGCCCCGGAGGCGCACGCCCTCGAGCTCCGCGGCGGCGCGCCCGAGGCGGCACGCGCCGACCACGTCGCGCGCGCCGCCGCGGCCCATGCCGACGTCGACCTCCACGACGACCCCGATCGTGACCCCCGCCGCGCGCGCCGCCGCGGCGATCCGTTCCAGGTTCCCGGCGTCGTCGACCGCCACCGTCACGTCGCCGGCCCCGGCGGTCGCAACCAGGTGTCGGATCGCGGCGTCGCCGACCACCTCGTTGGCGATCAGCACGTCCGGCACGCCGGCCTCGAGCATCGCCGCCGCCTCGGCGACGGTCGCCGTCGTGACGCCGATCGCGCCGTGTGCGAGCTGGAGCCGTGCGAGCTCCGCGCACTTGTGCACCTTGACGTGCGGGCGCAGCGCCGCCGGGAGCCGCGCGATCCGCTCGCCCATCGCGGCGGCGTTCGCCTCCGCCACCGCCCGGTCCAGCACGAGCGCCGGCGTCTCGAGCTCCTCGACCGTCCGGCCGACCGGATCCGCGGAGCGCCGGCGCCGTTCGGCGACGCCCATCGTCACAGCTCGGGGCCGACCGGGTTGATCATCAGCTCGGAGATCGCGACGTCCTGCGGCTGCGCGAGCGCGAACGCGACCGCGCGCGCCACGTCGTCGATCGACAGCGCCGCGAAGCGTTCGAGCTCGGAGCGTCCCTCTTCCGTGGAGCGCACGAGCGGCGTGTCGACCATCCCCGGCTCGATCATCGTGACCCGGATGCCGTCGCCGAGGACCTCCTTGCGGAGCGCCCAGCCGAGCCCGACGACGCCCCACTTCGCGGCGATGTAGACGGGCTCACCGACCCAGGTCCACCGGCTCGCGATCGAGGCCATCAGCACGATGTGGCCCGAGCGCTGCGCCTTCATCGGCGGGAGCGCCGCGCGGACCGTGTGCAGCACGCCGAGGAGGTTCGTCTCGAGCACGCGGCGCCACCGCTCGGGATCGCCCGTGTCCAGGGCGCTGTAGTCGCCGATCCCGGCGTTCGCCACCACGAAGTCGATCCCGCCGAAGGCCTCGACGCAGGCCGCGACCGTGCCCTCGACGTCGTCCCAGGAGCGGACGTCGGCCCCGCGTGCGATCGCCTCGCCCTCGAGGCCCGCGAGCCCGGCGGCGGCCTCCGCGGCCAGATCGCCGTCGAGGTCGGCCAGCAGGACCCTCGCGCCCCGCCGAACCAGCTCGGCGGCGCATCCGTGGCCGATCCCGCGGCCGGCCCCGGTCACGACGCCGCGGAGCCCCCGCAGCCGCGCGAACGTCTCGTCCTGCATCGCAGCTCTCTCCCCGAGATATATGGTGAGCAGACCAGATGATAACAAGGGCCGCCCGGCCGACGGTTCCGAGGTATCCTCCGGGCGCCCGGACGGGGGAACGATGCAGCTCCGAGACGCCGAGCGGTTCCTGAGCGACCTCGACACGGTCGAGTGCTGCTTCCCCGACACCTGGGGCGTCTTCGTCGGCCGGCGGATGCCGGCGCCGGTGTTCCTGCGCGCCGCCGAGCGCGGGATCAGCATGCCGAACGCGCCGTTCGCGTGGAACGTCCGCGGCGACATCGACGCGGTCCCCTTCACGAACCCGGACACCGGCTTCCCGAACATGCACGTGATGCCGGACCTGTCGACGCTCCGGCCGGCGCCGTGGGCCGACCGGACCGCGTTCTGCCTGATGGACGCGTTCCTCGAGCCCGGCGGCGATCCGCATCCGCTCGACACCCGCGCGATCGCGCGGCGCGCCGTCGCGTCGCTCGCGGACACCGGCTACGAGGCGTGGGTGGGGCCCGAGCTCGAGCTGTACCTGACGACCCCGGACGGGCAGCCGCTGTACGACGACCATCGGTGCTGGTCGATGACCCTCGGCGCCGAGTACGAGCCGATCCTGGGCGAGATCCGCTCGACCCTGCTCGCCGCTGGGGTTCCGGTGGAGTCGACCCAGACCGAGGGCGGTCCGGGCCAGTGGGAGATCAACGTCGCCCCGGCCGCTCCGGTCCAGGCGGCGGACCATGCGGCGATCCTGAAGTACGTGGTCAAGGTGGTCGCGCGGCGCCACGGGGTCCGGGCGACGTTCATGCCGATGCCGTTCCAGTCGGTGGAGGGCAGCGGCCATCACCTGCACGAGAGCCTGCGCGCGCGCGGCGGAACGGCGAACGTCTTCGCCGAGGACGACGCGGTGTTCGGCGGATACCTCGCCGGCGTGCTGGAGCACATGGTGGACCTCACCGCGGTGAACCTGCCCAGCGTGAACGCGTACAAGCGGCTGAAGGACTACACGTTCGCGCCGAACCGCGTGTGCTGGGCGCTCGACAACCGCACGGCCGCGGTCCGGATCCCCGCCGGCGATCCGGAGGACCGGCGCCTGGAGATCCGCACGGGCTCCTCGGACGCGAACCCCTACCTGATCGTCGCCGGAACGGTCGCCGCCGGCGCCGACGGGATCGCGCGGCGGCTGACCCCGCCGCCGCCGATCGAGGGCGACGCCTACCGGGACGACGCCCTCGAGCGGCTGCCGGCCACGATCGGGGCCGCCGCGGACCTGTTCGAGGGGAGCGCCTTCTGCAAGGACGTCTTCGGGGAGGTCTTCGTGGAGACGTTCTCGCTGCTGTGCCGCCGTGAGGAGGCCGCCTACCGGGAGCACGTGAGCGACTGGGAGCGAGCCCGCTACCTGGAACCTTCGTAAGGAAGGGTGGTGCCGGGCGCGTTGACCGGCCCTCGCGACGGCAGGTTATCATGCCACCTGACCACTGAGACCCCGGAAGGGGCCGGAGGGGGAGAGATGGGCGATCGGGTCGATCCGGGATACCTGCGATACCTGATGGACCGGCGGCGGTTCCTCGCCCTCGGCGGCGGCGCGGCCCTGACGGGGTTCCTGGCGGCCTGCGGCCTGTCGAACAGCAGCAGCACCACCGGCGCGACGAGCCCCTCGACCTCCCTCCCACCCGTGGGCGGCGACATCAACCTCTACGTCTGGGAGGGCTACGACGTCCCCGATCCGAGCTTCAAGAAGTGGCTCGCATCGCAGAACCTCGTCGAGCACGTGAAGTACATCACCCAGCCCGAGGAGGTCCCCACGGTCCTGAAGGGCCCGGGCGGCGACAAGTGGGACATGTCCTACGGCGACAACGTCGTGCTCGGCTACTACAAGGAGCTCGGCCTGCTCGTGCCGATGACCCTCGACCAGGTGCCCGGGCTCGCCGGGCTGATGAGCGCGTTCCAGGGCGCCCCCTGGAAGAACGACGACGGCACCTACAACGGCGTTCCCTGGACGTGGGGGTTCACGGGACTCACCTACAACGTGAAGAACGTCCCGGCGCCGAAGAGCTGGAACGACATCCTCGACCCGAAGTACCAGGGTCGGGTCTCGACGATCGACGGCGCGATGAACAACGTCGCCTCGGCTTCGATCGCCGTCGGCATCGATCCGGACACGATGACGACCGCCCAGCTGAACGGGCCGATCAAGGACTGGCTGATGAAGCTGAAGGGCCAGATCCGCGCGCTGGCGCCGAGCATCGGCGACCAGATCAACCTGCTCGTCTCGGGTGATGTCGACTACATGGTGTGCGGGCTCACCTTCATGGACGCCGAGGCGGCCGCGAAGGGGGTCACCACGAAGACGATCGTGCCGTCGGAGGGCGCGATCGGCTGGGCCGACACCACCTTCATCACGCCGACCGCGCCGCACCCGCAGAACGCCTACGCGTTCGCGAACCACCTGCTGGATCCCAAGGCGAACGCGGCCGCGAACAGCGCGCTGCTGCAGGGTCCCGGCGTGAAGGCGGCGATCCCGATGCTGTCGGCCGACGCGAAGGCGCTCTATCCGTTCAACGACATCGACACCTACCTGAACGACACGCTGACGTTCAACACGGGATGGCCGCACGAGCCCGAGGGAGACCGGGCGACCTACGACCAGGTGATCGCGACCTGGGAGGCGGTCAAGGGATCCTGAGGTCGAAGCGGACGGCGTGTCACTCTCCCGACGGCTCGCCGCCTTCCTGCTGACCCCGCTCGGCGCGCTCCTGCTGCTGGCCGTGATCGTGCCGCTCGCGATGCTGTTCGCGTTCTCGTTCTTCCACATCAACGAGCTGCTGCAGATCGTCCCCGGGTTCACGGCGGGCAACTACCGGCAGGTCGTCACGACCTCGGTGTACCGCGTGTATGCGGTGAACACGCTGCTGATCGCGGCGCCGACCGCGATCGCCTCGATCGTCGGCGGGTACGTGCTGGCGTACTACCTGGCGTTCCGGGCCGGCCGCGCGCGCGGGATCCTGCTGGTCGCGATCGTGATCGCGCTGATGGGGAGCTATCTGGCGCTGATCTACTCGTGGCGCACGCTCTCGGGCGAGCACGGGATCATCAACTCGCTCCTGCAGGCCGCGCACGTGACGAGGGGTCCGCTCGGCCTGATCCTGTTCTCCCGGACGGCCGTCGTGATCGCGGAGACGAACTTCTTCCTGCCGTTCACGACGCTGGTGCTGTACTCGAGCCTGAGCTCGATCCCGCCCTCGCTCGAGGCCGCGGCGCGCGATCTGGGCGCCTCACGGTGGATGACGTTGCGGCGGATCGTGTTCCCGCTGTCGGGCACCGCGCTGTTCGGCGCGACCCTGTTCGTGTTCTTCCTGTCGGCGGGCGACTACATCACGCCGGTGTTCCTCGGGGGGATCGGATCCAGCGGGACGTTCGGAACCCTGATCGCCGACCAGCTGAGCACGACCCTGAACTACCCGCTCGGAGCGTCGATCGCGTTCGTGATGCTCGCGCTGTTCGCCGCGGTGGTCGTGCTGCTGCGGCTCGGGATGCGCGCGGCGGGGCTGCTGCCGGAGCACACCGGATGAGGCGGCGACGCTGGCCGCTCACGACCGCGGCCGTGCTCCTCCTGCTGTTCATCTACGTGCCGCTCCTGGTCGTCGTCCTGTACGGGTTCAACGGCGGGTCGAACCTGAGCTGGCCGCCGCAGGGGGTGTCGCTGCGGTGGTTCCGGCTGATCTTCGGCGACGACGCGTTCCGCTCGGGCCTGCGCGTGAGCGCCACCGCGGCGCTCGCCACGGGCGCGATCGCCGTGGTGGTCGGCACGGCGGCGGCCTTCGCGATCGTCCGCCGGCCGAACCGGGTCGCGCGATGGTTCGAGAGCGGGTCCCGGCTGCCGGTGATGCTGCCGCCGCTGTTCATCGGGATCGCGCTGGTGGCCGCGATGAAGACGTTCGCGATCGACCCCTCGATGCTCACGATCATCGCCGGGCACGTGATCATCACGACGCCGTTCGTGATCCTGATCGTGGCCTCTCGCCTGCGGAACTACGACCTGACGGTCGAGCAGGCGGCGCGGGACCTGGGCGCGACGCCCCGGATGGTGCTGCGACGGATCACGTTGCCCCTGATCGCGCCGGCGATCTTCGGGGCGATGGTGATCGCGTGCGCGATCTCCTTCGACGAGGTCCTGATCACGAACTTCACGTCCGGCACGACCCAAACGCTGCCGCTGTTCGTCCTGTCGCGGCTGCGACGCACGATCGATCCGTCGGTGAACGCCGTCGCGACGATCCTGCTGCTCGTGCCGTGGGTGGTCGTGGGGCTGACGCTCCTGTGGCAGCGGCGCCGGTCCGGTGCGGCCGCGGTGGGGGCGCCGGCCGAGGAACTGGCGAGGGCGGCGTGACGCCGACCGGCGCCGTCGGCATCCGGGGGATCGCGAAGCGCTACGGCGAGGTGACGGCACTGCACGCGCTCGACCTCGACATCCCGGCCGGCTCGTTCTTCAGCCTGCTCGGTCCGAGCGGCTGCGGGAAGACGACGCTGCTGAAGATCGTGGCCGGCCTCGAGGTGCCGGACGAGGGCACGGTCGCCGCGGACGGCGTCGACATCACGTCGCGCCCGCCGGAGCGGCGGCCGTTCAACATGGTGTTCCAGCACTACGCGCTGTTCCCGCACCTGTCGGTGGCCGACAACGTCGGGTTCGGGCTCACGACCGCTCCCAAGCGCGAGCGGCCCTCCGATGCGGAACGCGGCACCCGGGTCGCGCAGATGCTGGACCTAGTCGGTCTCGCCCACCTCGGTGCGCGATATCCGTCGGAGCTGTCGGGCGGCCAGGCGCAGCGGGTCGCGGTGGCCCGCGCGTTGATCAACCGGCCGAGCGTCCTGCTGCTGGACGAGCCGCTCAGCGCCCTCGACCGGAACGTGCGGTTCGCCCTGCGCGAGGAGCTGCTGCGGATCCACCAGGAGCTCGGCACGACCTTCGTGTTCGTGACCCACGACCAGGACGAGGCGCTCAGCATCTCCCAGCTCGTCGGCGTGATGAACGAGGGACGGCTGGAACAGGTCGCCGATCCGCAGACGATCTACCGGTCGCCGGCGACCCTGTTCACCGCCCGCTTCATCGGGGCTGGCTCGTTCTTCGTCGGAACGGTCCGCTCGGTGGGCGCCGGGCGGGCGGACGTCGAGGTCGCCGGCCGGCGGTTCTCGGCCGCCGATGCCGGGGTCGTCGTGGGGGCCGCGCAGGTGCTGCTCCGTCCCGAGGAGCTCGAGGCCGTGGCGGCGGGATCGGGATCGCTCGACGGCACGGTCGAGGCCTGCTCGTTCTTCGGGTCGTACTTCGAGCTCTTGACGACGACGAAGGTGGGGCCGTGCCGGCTGCGGGTCCGCGAGCCTGTGGCGCCGGGGGCGAGGCTCGGCATCGCGTGGCCCGATCGAGCGGGGATCGCATACCCCGGCGGGGCCACCGGTGAGGTCGGGGCCGTGCGGGCGTAGCTCCGTCGCTTCCCCGCTCCGGCGAACGTGGTCCGCTGCGCGCTCTCATCGTTTCCCCAGATGGTCGCGCGCGGGCGAGTCGCTGATGGGCAGGATCAGAAGAGCTGGCCGACCGTCAGATCGAGCGGCGCGAGTCGGCTACCCGCCAGCGCTTCGCCGGGCACGCCGCGACCCGTGTGGAGCGGCCGTGAGGTGTGCGTCACGGGTCGAAGAGGTGACCTTCGAGGACCGGCCGGAGAACGGGCATCCGGCGTCGCCGCGGGATGCGACGGCGTCGTTGCTTCGGAGCCGGCGCGCGGGCGGAGTCGACGATCGTCGTGTGCGTGACGAACGCCGTCGTGGTAGCGACTCCAGCGGTCCTGTCCTTCATCGGGCCCGGCTCCGAGCCTGATCGGTGTCCATCCCCTCAGGACGCGCGCTCCTCGCGCATGTCGGCCGAGAGGTCCCGGCGGGAGCCCAGGACGTCGATCACCGGGACGCCGAAGGCGCGGCCCGTGCGGGCCGTCACGCTGAGTCGGCGCCGGGGATGCCGCTCGCGGATCGCCAGCACGATCGCGTCGTACCGCGACGTCCGGAGCGCGTCGCCGATCGCCAGGATCGGATCGATGTCCCCGATCTCGCCGTCGGCCCGAGGGTCGACCTCGCGGATCCATCCGAGGCCGTGCGCGAGTCGCTTCCGGGCGACGAGATGCGCCTCACCTTCATCCCAGGTCAGGCGCTTCCGGTCCGGGACCGTCGGCACGACGAGGTGGAACGTCGATCGCACGTCGTCGCGACCGCGGACGAACTCCTGCAACTCGCGCGACCCCACCCCGAGGTCCGCGATCACCAGGTATCTCTGCATCGCTCTGCCCTCCGCCAGTTGGAAGCATTACGGGCGGAGCGGTGGAAAGGATCAGATATCGGGAAGATCCGCGGTGACATCCCTGTGACGACGGCCTAGCTGACCGTGTCATCTCCTTCCAGCCGGAGCACCCTCGCCAGGTTCGTGCCCATGATCCCCTCGAGCTTCGCCTGCGGGATCGGATCCATCCCCAGCCCCGCCGCCTCCTCGTTCACCGACAGCAGCTTGTCCTTCAGCTTCACCGGGTCGTACAGGAACCCCGGATAGTCCGTGCCGAAGAACAGCTTCTCGAGAGGCACGAACATCGGCTCGCATCGCGAGAGCAGCAGGAACAGGTCGCGCCGGCTGATGCTCGCGATGAGGTACGAAAGCTCGGCGTAGAAGTTCGGGTGCTTCGTCAGCAGGAACAGCGCCTCGTCCACCCAGGGCCATCCCGTGTGCGCCACGATCACGCGCAGGTCGCGGAACTCACGCCCGATGTCGTCCAGGATCGCCGGGCGGCCCAGCTCCAGCTTCGCGTCGATGCGGGTCGAGCCGGCCTGGTGGATCATCACCGGCACGTCCAGCTCCTGCGCCTTCTCGTAGATCGGGAACGCGAGCTCGGGATCGTTCGCCCACCAGTGCTGGTACATCGGATAGAGCTTCACGCCCGACAGGCCGAGCTCGACGACGGCGCGCTCCAGCTCCTCGACCGCGGCGACGACGCCTCGGTACGCAGGGTTCACCGATCCGAAGCCGATCAGGTGCGACGGGTCGGCGCGCACGCACGCCGCCACGTAGTCGTTGCACCGCTCCGGATCGGGCGGGCCGGGCACGCCCAGCACGCCCTCCGTGTCCACCGTTCCGATCAGCACGCCGTCCAGGATCTGCGGCGACACGGCAAGGATCACGGTCTTGTCGAACCCCACGTGGTCGCGCACCGACTCCGCGGGGCCGATCACCGGCCAGCCGGCGCGGGTGAAGCCGCTGGCCTCCCACTCCTGCTCGGTCGGCATCCGGTGCGAGGGGAGCGCGCCGGTCGCGCGGTAGATGCAGAGCGACCCCTCGCGGCCGTACTCGACCGTGAACGCCGGGTCGACCGCGAGCGACAGGATGTGGCTGTGGCCGTCGATGATCACGCGCCGGACCTCCGCACCGCGGTCTGCACGCGGGCGCCGATCCCGGCGGCGTCCAGGACGCGGACGAAGGCCTCGTTCGCGCGTGCGCGGATCTCGTCCTCGTCCACGAACGCCAGCCGGCGGTCCTGCATCACGACCCGGCCGTCGATCACCACGGTGCGGATCGAGCGGCCGTCGGCCGCGAAGGCCAGGTGCGAGTACAGCTGGTTGCGGTTGCCGCGGACGAGCGGCGTGAGGGCCACGTCGTCCAGGTCGAGCACGATCAGGTCGGCCTTCCGGCCCTCCTCCAGCACCCCGGCGTCGTGGCCGAGCGCGGCGGAGCCGTTGCGGGTGGCCATCGTCAGCAGGTCGGCGGCGTGCAGCAGGTCGGCGTCGCGGTGCACGGCGCGCTGCACGAGCGACGCGAACCGCATCACGCGGAACAGGTCGGAGGAGTTCACGCCTTCCACCGAGTCGTGCCCGAGGCCAACGTTGATCCCGGCGGCGCGGTAGTCCAGGACCCGGGCCACACCGGTGCCGAGCTTCGCGTTCGAGGTGGGGTTGTGCGAGATCTGCGTGCCGGTCTCGCGCATCAAGCCGATCTCGGCGTCCGACAGCCACACGCAGTGGGCGGCGACGGTGGCCGGGCCGAGCAGGCCGCAGTCGCGCGCGACCTCGGTGGGCCGCCGCCCGAACCGCTCCCGGACGATCTCGACCTCGCCGAGCGACTCGTTCAGGTGGATGTGCACGCCGGTCCCGAGGTCGGCGGCCAGGGCGGCGGCGTCCTCCAGCAGGCCGATCGACGACATCGGGAGCCACTCGATTCCCACCTTGACCTCGACGCGGCCGTCGGCGGCGCCGTGGCTCTCGCGGAAGCCGGCCTCGTTGTCGGCCAGCGTGTCCAGGCCGTGCTCGTCGTCGGCCACCACGTTCGACAAGACGGCGCGGATCCCGATCTCCTCGGCGGCCCGCGCCATCGCGGGGATGTGCCGGTACATGTCGTTCACCGTGGTGACGCCGCAGCGGATCGACTCGGCGTAGCTCAGCAGCGCCGCGGCGTGCACCGCCTCGGGGTCGATCGTGCGGACCACCGGGTACCAGAACTCCTCGAGGCTCCGCGCCAGCGGCAGGTGGTCGATCCACCCCCGGCCGAGGGCGGTGTGGTAGTGCAGGTCGACCAACCCGGGGAGCACGGCGGCGCCGCCGGCGTCGATCGTGCGCAGCCCGTCGGCCGGCACGCTCGCCCGAACCTCGGCCGACGGGCCGACCGCGACGATCCGGTCGCCGTCCACGGCGACCGCGCCGTCGAAGAAGACGTCGTGGTCGTCGTTCAGCGTGACAACGATCGCGTCGTCGATCAGCAGCATCGCGCTCCCTTAGGTGGGCACCACCATCCGGTCCAGGACGTGGCGGAACGCCTCGTTCGCCTCGGCCAGCACCTTGCCCTCGTCGATCGTCGTGAACTCGCGGTTCCGGTACACGATCCGGCCGTCGACGATCGTCGTGTTCACCGCGCTGCCGTTGGCCGCGAAGACCAGGTGCGAGTACAGGTGCGCCTTCGACCCGGGGAACAGCGGTGTGAACATCTGGCTGTTCAGGTCGATCAGGATCACGTCGGCCTTCGTGCCGGCGGTGAGCTGCCCGGTCTCGTGCCCGAGCGCCGCCGAGCCGTTGCGCGTGGCCATCCGGACCACGTCGGGCGCCTGCTGGAGGCTCGGGTCCACGCGGCTCGCCCGGTGCATCAGCGAGGCGAACTTCATCACCTCGAACAGATCCCGGCTGTTGTTGCACTCGGCCGCGTCGTGGCCGAGCCCCACGTTGATCCCGGCGGCGAGCATCTCCGGCACCCGCGCGATCCCGTTGCCGAGCTTCGCGTTCGACGACGGGTTGTGGCTGATCTGCGTGCCGGTCTCGCGCATCAGCGCGATCTCCTTGTCCGAGAGCCACACGCAGTGGGCCGCGATGCACCGGTCGAACAGGATCCCGCAGTCGTAGGCGACCTCGGTGGGTCGCCGGCCGAACCGCTCCTTCGAGTTCTCGACCTCCGTCAGCGACTCGTTCAGGTGGATGTGGATCCCGGTGTTCAGGTCGTCGGCCAGCCGGCGCGCGTCGCTCAGCAGGGCCTCGGAGGCCAGCGGCAGCCACTCGATCCCGATGTAGACCTCGATCCGGCCGTTCGCGGCGCCGTTCGACTGCTCGAACGCGATCCGGTTGTCCTCCAGCGTGTCGAGGTCGTGCTCGTCGTCGGCGACGTCGTTCGACAGCACCGCGCGGATCCCGATCTCCTCGGCCGCCTTCGCCAACCCATCGAGGCGCCGGTACATGTCGTTCACGGTGGTGACGCCGCACTTGAGCGACTCGCTGTAGCTCGCGAGCGCCGCCCAGTACGCCTCCTCCGGGCTCAGCGCCCGGATGATCGGGTACCAGCAGGTATCGAGGTACTCCCACAGCGGCAGGTGGTCGCTCCAGCCCTTGCCGATCGCCGTGTGGAAGTGCAGGTCGACCAGGCCCGGCATCACCGCCTGGTCGGTGGCGTCGATCACGGTCGCGCCGGTCTCGTCGACCGTCACGTCCTCGCCGACCTGCGTGATCCGGTCCCCCTCGATCACGACCGTGCCGCCGAACAGCACGTCGTCGGCGTCGTTCATCGTGATCACGGTTCCGTTCTTGATGATGATCCGATCGGTCATCGCTCCGCTCCTTCCTCTACCGCGAGATGCCCTGGCCGCCCTGCGGCACCGCCGCGGTCAGGTCGACCCACACCGACTTCGAATGGAGGTACGGCTCCAGGGCCTCCTCGCCCAGCTCCTTGCCGAACCCCGAGTGCTTGCGGCCGCCGAACGGCACGGCCACGTCGAACATCCCGTAGGTGTTGATCCACACCGTGCCGGCGTCCAGCCGGTCGGCGATCCGCAGCGCCTTCGACGTGTCCGCGGTCCAGATCCCCGAGGCCAGGCCGTAGTCGACGCCGTTCGCGAGCTGGAGCAGCTCGTCCTCGTTCCCGAACGGGATCACGGCCAGCACCGGCCCGAAGATCTCCTCCTGCGAGGCCTTCATGCCGTTGCGCATCCCGGCCAGCACCGTGGGCTCCAGGAAGAAGCCGTCCTCGAGGCCCTCGACCGTGGCCTCGTGGCCGCCGGCGACCACCTCGGCGCCCTCCTCGCGCGCGGAGTCCACGTAGCCCTTCACGCGCGTTCGGTGGTTCGCCGAGATCAGCGGGCCCATCTGCGTGTCGGGGTCGAGGCCGGAGCCGAGGCGGATCTCCCTCGCCTGCGACGCGACCCGCTCGGTCAGCTCGTCGGCGACCGGCGCCTCCACGAACAGGCGCGAGCCGGCCACGCAGGCCTGCCCCTGGTTGAAGAAGATCCCGCCGAACGCCCCGGCCGTGGCGGCCTCGAGGTTCGCGTCGGCGAACACGATGTTCGGGCTCTTGCCGCCGAGCTCGAGCGTCACCCGCTTCAGGCCGTCGACCGCGGTGCGCATGATCTCCTTGCCGGTGGCCGTCTGGCCCGTGAACGCGACCTTCTGCACGCCGGGATGACGCACGAGGGACGCGCCGACCTCGGGCCCGCCGATCACGACGTTGATCACGCCGGGGGGGAACCCCGCCTCGTCCACCAGCTGCATCAGCCGCAGCGTCGACAGCGGCGCGAGCTCCGAGGGCTTGACCACGATCGTGCAGCCGGCCGCGAGCGCCGGCCCGAGCTTGTACGCGACCTCGAGCAGCGGGAAGTTCCACGGCGTGATCGCGGCGACCACGCCGACCGGCTCCCGCTTCGCCACCGTGAACATGCCGGGGATCGAGTTCGGCAGGACCTTGCCGTCGATCTTCGTGGTCCAGCCGCCGTAGTAGCGCAGCAGCTCGATCGTCAGCGCGATGTCGACGAGCTGCGCCTCCCACAGCGGCTTGCCGTTGTCGAGCACCTCGATCGTGGCGAACTCGTCCTTCGCCGCCTCCAGGAGGTCGGCCAGGCGCCAGAGCAGCTTCGCGCGCTGCGTCGGCGGTGTGAACCGCCAGTCGTCGAACGCCCGGCCGGCGGCGGCGACCGCGGCGTCGACCTCGCGGCCGGACGCGAGCGGCGCCTCGGCGAGGGTCCGCCCGGTGGCCGGGTTCAGCGACGGGAGGCCCTCGTCGGTCGCGACGAAGACCCCGTCGATGTACAGCCGCATCGGCTCCTCGAGGAAGCCGATCCGCGGCTCGGTGTCGGTGGATGCCATGGGGATGCGTTCTCCTTCCGGTGGGTTCAGGCGAGCGTGAGGACCTGGCGCCCGAGCACGGCGCGCTTGCGCAGCGCGTCGAGGGCGTCGTGGATCCCGTCGATCGGATAGCTGGCGGCGATCGGCACCGTCAGCGCGCCGGCGCCGGCCATCGCGAGCGCGTCCTGGAGGTCCAGGCGCGTGGCCGCGACGGTCGAGACGAACGTCGTCTCGGGCAGGATGAACTCGATCGGATGGACCTCGAGCTGCTGGTCCGTGTAGCCGGTCGAGACGAACCGCCCGCCCTTCGCGAGCGAGCGGATCCCGGCGAGCATGGAGGCCGTGGTGCCGACCAGCTCGAAGAAGACGTCGGTGCCGCGGCCGCCGGTCTGCGCCCGCAGCTGCTCGGGAACCGCCTCGTAGCCGCGGTCGTCGAGCACCACGCCGCCGTCGGCGCCGTGGGAGCGCGCGAGCTCGAGCTTCTCGGCGGAGTCGGCGATCGCGAGCACGCGCGCGCCGGCGTGCGCGGCGGCCTGGATCACCAGGATGCCCACGCCGCCGACCCCGTCGATCACCGCGGTGTCGCCCAGGCGCAGGTTCGAGAGCTTCGTGGCGTGCATCGCGGTCATCCCGGCGCACGTCAGCACGGCCGCGGTCGCGAGGTCGACGCCGTCGGGCACCGGCACGGCGTTCTGCTCGGGGACCACGACGTACTCGGCGTCGCCACCGTCGATGTTGAACCCGAGCTGATCGGGCTCCTCGTCGCAGATGTTGGTGCGGCCCTTCAGGCACTGCTCGCAGCGCCCGCAGAAGATCTTGTTGTAGATCGCGACCCGGGTGCCCGGATGCGTCCGCACGCCGTCCCCGGCGGCCTCGACCACACCGGCGGCCTCGTGGCCGATCGTCATCGGATAGGGATCGGGCTTGATCATGCCGTCGAGGATGTGCAGGTCGGTCCCGCACACGCCGGCCGCCTCGATCCGCACGAGCACCCGGCCTGGGCCGGGGCTCGGGTCCTCGACCTCGTCGACGCGAAGCGTCAGGTCCTCGTGGATCCGCACCGCACGCATCAGGTGTGTCCTCCTCCGTTGGGGGAGCCGTCGCTCCCGTACGCCATCTCCCAGAACGCGCGCTCGTACGCGATCGAGCGCTCGAAGATCCTCGCCAGCTCGTGCAGGCGCCGCCCGTCGGCGGGATCGACCAGTCGGTCGAGCAACCCGGTCGTCTCGCCGACCAGCGCGTCGTAGCCCTCGTCGCCGAAGAGCCCGATCCAGTCCGCATAGATCGGATCGGCCGGCCGAGCCCGCATCAGCGGCTTCGCGAGCTCGCCGTAGCTCCACTGGCACGGGAGCACGGCGGCGAGCCCGGCCGCGACGTCCTGCGTCGCGCACACCGCCAGCAGGTGCTTCGTGTAGGCGTACGTCGTCGGGAGCATCTTCCCGCGGCCGGCCAGCGTGTCCTCGTCGCCGCCGAGCCGCTCGAGGAACGCGAGGTTCGCGGGGATCTCGGTGCGGACGATCTGCACCTCGAACCGCGTGAGCACGTCCAGCGCCGCCCGGTCGGGGGCGCCGGCCAGGAGCAGCCCGATCGCGCGGGCGTAGTCCTCCAGGTACAGCACGTTCTGCCGGAAGTACCCGCGGAAGGTCTCGTGGGGAAGCGTCCCCGCGGCGATCTCGCGAACCATCGGGTGCTCGACCGCGTTGCGCCACGTGTCGCCGCCGGCCTGGTGCAGGATCGAGGCCACCCCGCGCGTCATCGCGGCGGCTCCCCGTGGTTCGCGCGGACGCCGGCGAGCTGATCGGCGAGCACGCTCGCGATGTGGATCCGGATCGCGCGCTCGGCCTCGTCGGGGTCGGTGCGCGCGATCGCCTCGACGATCGCCGCGTGCTCCTCGACCGAGGCCACGACGCGGCCCGGGATGTCCTCGGTGAGCTTGCCGATCCGGGTCAGGTGCGCGCGCAGGGTGTCGATCAGCCCGCGGATCCGGCGGTTCGTGACCTGCTCGTACAGGAGCAGGTCGAACCGCCCGAGGAGGTCGGCCAGTCGGGTGAGGTCGCCGGCGTCGCGCAGGGCGCGGCTCTGCTCGATCACCTCGCGCAGCTCCTCGCGGGTCTCCGCGGAAGCGTCGGTCGCCGCCGTGCGGACCGCCGCGCCCTCCAGGAGCTGGCGGAGCTCGTAGATCTCCTGGAGGTCCCGCTCGGAGTAGTCGGTCACGACCGCGCCCTTGAACGAGGTCGTCTCGACCAGACCCTCCTGCTCGAGCCGTCCGAGCGCCTCCCGCAGCGGGGTCTTGCTGACGCCGAGCTGCGTCGCGATCGCGGCCTCCCGCAGCGGGGCGCCGGGCTGCAGGCGCAGGTCGATGATCGCGCCGCGGAGCTCCTCGTAGACCCAGTCGGTCACGAGCTGCCGGTCGGGCCGCGCCTGGAAGACCGCCTCGCCGTTCGGCGAGTCGTTCCCGGGCGGCGCGTGCACGCCGTCATCGCGGACCGGATCACGCATCGTTCGCACCTCCTCGCGGGACCTCCTCCGAGGCCCCTTCCACCAGCTCGACCAGCACGCCGCCGGCTCCCGCCGGATGCAGGAACGCGATCCTGGTGCCCATCCCGCCGGGACGGGCCGTCCGGTCGATCAGGGGCACGCCGCGCGCCTCGAGGTCCTCGAGCGCGGCGTCGATCCGGTCGACGCGGAACGCGATGTGGTGCAGGCCGGGGCCGCGCCGGTCGAGGAACCGTTGCACCACGCCATCGCCGGTCGCCTCGAGCGTCTGCAGGTACGGCCCGCCGGCGTCGTACATCCGTTCGACGAATCCCTCGCCGTCCTCTTCGTGGACCGGGGCGCCGAGCAGCGAGACGAACAGGTCCTCGCCGGCGCGGTCCTCGTCGGAGGCCACCGCCACGTGATGCAGCCCGGTCACGCGCCAGCCGCTCACGTCCGCGCTCCCACGACGTCGCGGAAGCACGCCGCGAACGCCTCGATCGTCTCGATCCGGCGACCCCCGAGCGGGAACACGTGCACCGAGTCGGCGCCGGCCTCGAGCGCGGCGGCGATCCGGTCGCGCGCCTGGGCCGCGTCGCCGGCCAGTGCCACGTCGCGGACGAACGCGTCGGGGAGCAGGCCGGCTGCGGCGGCGGCCTCCTGGAACTCGCCGCCCCGGTACGCGTCGCGGACCGCGTCGACGGTGCCCGGCTCCAGGCCCCACAGCTCGCAGACGACCGGCGCGGTCTGCGGGAACCAGGCGGCGATCGTCCGTGCGGCCTCGAGGGCGGTGTCCGCGTCCTCGTCGATCGCGCCGTAGGCGAACACCGCGACGTGCGGCCGCGGCCGGCCGGCGGCGGCGGCGCCCTCGTCGATCCGCTCGATCGCCCAGCGGAGTCCGCCGGGGAACAGGCCGACCAGCGCGATCACGCCGTCGGCGATCTCGCCGGCCAGCTCGAGCATCTTCGGACCGCTCGCGGCGAGGTACACCGGGATCCCGGGGCGCGGGCCCAGACGCATGTGGGCCTCGTGCAGCTCGAAGGCGGGGTCCTCGACCGACACCGTCTCGCCGGCCCAGAGCGCGCGGATCGCGTCGATCGCGGCACGGACCGAGCCGATCGTGGCCGGATGCAGGCCGAGCGCGAGCAGCGGGCGGTCTCCGGCGCCGATCCCCAGGATCATCCGGCCGTCGGAGATCTCGTCGAGGGTCGCGGCCGCGACCGCCGTGACCGCGGGATGCCGCGTGAGCGGGTTCGTCACGGCGGTGCCGAGGCGCAGCGTCGTCGACCGCGCGGCGGCGAGGGTCAGCTCCGCGTAGGAGTTGCGCGCGTGCAACGACGAGTCGGTGAGCCACAGGTGATCGAAGCCGAGCTCCTCGATCCGCTCGACCATCGCCCCGAACTCGGCGGGAGGATACGCGCCCTGCAGGACGACGCCGGAGCGCGGCGCGCTCATCCGGGGGTCTCCCCGTACCGCTCGATCGTCGCGGCCAACGCGCGGACCCCGGCCGCGATCGGCGCGACGTCGATCCACTCGTCGGTCGTGTGCTCCCCGCCGCCGGTGGTGATCCCGATCGCGAGCGCGGGGATGCCGCGCGCGTGGGCGGCGTTCGCATCGGTGCTGGTGGCGGGGCGGGTGACCTCGATGCGCTCGGCGGTGAGCGCCGCCTCGGCGGCGCGGGCGAGCGGCGCGTCGGGATCGAGCCTGCCTGCGGGGCGGTCCCCGATCGGCTCGAGCTCGGCGCGCAGCGGCTGCTGCGTCGTTCCGATGGTCCCCTCGAGGCTGCGGACCAGCTCGGCGAGTGCCGAGGGGTCGTCGGCGCGGAGGTCGACGTCGAACCATGCCTCGCGGGCGCGCACGTTGATCCCCTCGCCGCCGCCGATCCGCCCGACGTTCACGGTCGTGCCGGCCGGACGGGGCGCCGCGACCAATGCCGCGACCAGCTCGGCCGCGCCGTGCACGGCGCTCGGGGACCCCGCGGCCTCCCACGCGTGGCCGCCCGGGCCCGCGATCCGCACGCGCCGACGGGCCGAGCCGACGCCGACCGTCGAGATCCGGCCCAGGTAGTTGCCCTCGACCGCGAGCAGCACGCCGACCGGGGCCGGCGGAGCCTCGAGGGCCGCGGTGATGCCGCGCAGGTTGCCCAGACCCTCCTCGCCGACCGTCGCGCACAGCCACACCGGCGGTCCGCTCGCGCCGAGGTCGGCGGCCGCGGCGCCGATCCCCACCACGCCGACCGCGTCGTCGCCCACGCCGGGGCCTCGGAGCCTGCCGCCGTCGCGGACGACCCCGTGCGGGACGTCTTCACCGAAGACCGTGTCGAGGTGCGCCGCGAGGACGACCGCCGGTCCGTCGCCGAACCGGGCACGCGCCCAGACGTTCCCGGCGTCGTCGGTGCGCACGTCGGCGAAGCCGTCCGCGCGCCACCAGGACGCGACCAGCTCGGCGCGCGCCCCCTCGGCACCGGTGGGCGCCGGGATCGCGGCCAGCGCGATCGTCCGCTCGACGACCCGCTCCGCGACGGTGGTCAGGTCGGCGCTCATGCCGCCACCGCAACCCCGTGTTCCAGGAGCGCCTCGACGTCGGCCGCCGACAGCCCGACCTCGGCGAGCACCTGCCGCGTGTCGGCGCCGAGCACCGGCGCCGGTCCCGGGAACGACGCGATGGATCCGTCGGTGCGCACGGGCGGCGCCACCACGTCGTACGGCCCGGCGGTCGCGTGGTGGAGCTCCTGGACCGCGCCGAGCGCGCGCACCTGCTCGGACGCGAACACCTGCGCGAGGTCGCGCACCTCCGCCGCCGGCACGCCCGCCGCGCCGAGCACCTCGAGCCACGCGGCGGTCGGCCGCGCGCGCAGCACGTCCTCGAGCGCGGTGGTCAGCTCGTCGCGGTGCCGCACCCGCTCGGCGTTGTCCGCGAACCGCGGATCCTCGACGAGCCCTTCGGCGCCGATCGCCGCGCAGCATCGCCGCCACAGGTCCTCGGAGCCGGCGCCGGCCAGCACGATCCAGCCGTCGGCGGTCCGGAACCCGCCGTAGGGGGCGAACGTCGGCGAGTGCGTGCCGAGCAGCCCCGGCGCCGCGCCCGAGACGAACATCGAGGTCGCGAGCGTGCCCAGGCCCGACAGCGCGAACTCCAGCAGGGAGGACGACACGTGCGCGCCGACGCCCGTGCGCAGGCGCTCGACGTGCGCCGCGAGGAGTCCGACCGCGCACGCGAGGCCGGCGCCGACGTCCAGCAGCGGCGCGCCCACCTTCACCGGGCCGCTCGCCTCGCTGCCGGTCACGCTCATCACGCCGCTCTCGGCCTGCAGGATCAGGTCGAACCCGCCGCGCGCCGCGTCCGGCCCGATCTCGCCGTAGCCCGAGATCGAGCCGTAGACGAGGGCCGGGTGCGCGGCGTGGACGGTCTCCCAGTCCAGGCCGTGGGCGGCGAGGCTCCCCGGCCGGCCGTTCTCGACCAGGAAGTCCGAGGACCGCAGCAACGCGTCTCGCGCCGTGGCGGCCTCGGCCCGGCGGAAGTCGAGCGCCACGCTCCGCTTGCCGCTGTTCAGCGACAGGAAGAGCACCGACTCGTCCCCGATCCGCTCGGTGCCCTGCGCGCGGTACGGGTCGCCGCCGGGCGGCACCTCGAGCTTGATCACGTCGGCGCCGAACGAGGCGAGCAGCGCCGTCGTGAACGAGCCCGCGACGAACCGGGTCAGGTCCAGCGCGCGCAGCCCCGCGAGCGGTCCGCTCACCACGGCCGGGGCTCCCGGAACTCGCCGAACGCCGAGCGGAAGACGTCGGCCAGCTCGCCCAGCGTCGCGCCGGCGCGCGCGGCCTCGAGCAGCGGCGGCATCACGTTGCCGCCGTCGCGCGCCGCCGCCGCCACCGCGTCGGTCGCCGCCGCGCAGGTCGCCGCGTTCCGCGCGGCCACCCGCTTGCCGGTCCGGGCGGCGTGCCGCTCGGCCACGCTGGGATCCGGCGCGAACATCTCGCCGAGCGGCTCCGCATCCTCGGTCACGTGGACGTTGACGCCGACCCGTGGGCGCTCGCCGTTCGCGAGCTCGCGTTCGAGCCGGTACGCCGACTCGGCGATCCACCGCTGGGGGATCCCGCGCTCGATCGCCGCCGTCGCGCCGCCGGCCGCGTCGAGCTCGGCGAGCAGCGCGCCGGCGCGCGCCTCGAGCTCGTCGGTCAGCGCTTCCACGAAGTACGAGCCGGCCAGCGGGTCGGCGGTGCGGGCGACGCCGGATTCCAGCGCGACGATCTGCTGCGTGCGCAGCGACAGCGTGACCGCCTCCTCCGACGGGATCTCGTAGGCCTCGTCGTAGCCCATCACGTGGATCGACTGCGCCCCGCCGAGCACGGCGCCCAGGCACTGGATCGTCGAGCGCACGATGTTGTTCAGCGGCTGCTGCGCGGTCAGCGTGGTCCCCGAGTTCCCCGAGAAGAACCGCAGCCGGCCCGACGCCGGATCCGCCGCGTCGAAGCGCTCGGTCGCGATCCGGTACCACAGGCGGCGCGCCGCGCGGAGCTTCGCGACCTCCTCGAACAGGTCCATCGTCGTGGCGAAGTGGAACGACAGCCGCGGCGCGAACGCGTCGAAGGCGAGGCCGCGCGCCACGAGCGCCTCCGAATACGCGATCGCCGAAGCCATCGTGAGCGCGAGCTCCTGGACGGCGTCGCAGCCCGCCTCGCGGGCGTGGTAGCCGGTGATCGAGATCGGGTTGAACCGAGGCAGCGCCGAGGACGCGTAGTCGATCACGTCGCAGCTCAGCCGGATCGACGGCGCCGGGGGATAGATGAAGGTCTTGCGCGCCAGGAACTCCTTCAGGATGTCGTTCTGGAGCGTGCCGGCGAGGTCCGCGTGCGCGACGCCCTGACGCTCCGCGGCCACCAGGTACATCGCCAGGATGATCGGGGCGGTCGCGTTGATCGTGAAGTTCACCGAGATCTCCCCGAGCGGGATCCCGGCGAACAGGTCGACCATGTCCTCGGCCGTGTCGATCGCGACGCCGACGCGCCCGACCTCCGCGCGCGCCACCGGGTCCGCGGAGTCGTAGCCCAGCTGGGTCGGCAGGTCGAACGCGACCGACAGCGCCGTCTGCCCGCGCTCCAGCAGGAAGCGGAAGCGTGCGTTCGCGTCCTCCGCGGAGCCGAACCCGGCGAACTGACGCATCGTCCAGAGGCGCCCGCGGTACATCGACGGGTAGGGGCCGCGCGTGAACGGCGGCGCGCCCGGCGCCCCGAGCCGCTCGGCCAGGCCGGCGGCAACGTCATCCTGCGTGTAGACGGTCGCGACCGGGATCCCGGCGTCGGTCGCGTCCATCGCGCTCACGCGGTCCGCCGTTCGCCGAGCGCCAGGACGCTCGCGACCACGTCCGTCAGGCGGGAGCCCACCGGGTGCACGGCCTCGACGCCGAGGGCCCGCAGCGCCTCGGCGTCCTCCGCCGGGATCGTGCCGCCGACGACGACGGGGGTCGCCGCGCCCAGACGCGCGCGCTCCGCCAGCAGGTCCTCGGTCAGCGCCAGGTGCGCGCCCGAGAGCACCGAGATGCCCACGACGTCGGCGTCCTCGTCCACGGCCGCGCGCCAGATCTCCTCCGGGGTGCGCCGCAGGCCCAGGTAGACCACCTCCGCGCCGGCGTCGCGCAGCGCCATCGCCACGACCTTGATCCCGCGGTCGTGGCCGTCGAGGCCGGGCTTCGCCAGGAGCACGCGCGTCGGGCTCACGCCAGCACCCCCGCGACGATCACCGGCTCGCCGTCGAGCTCGAGGGTCGCGTCGCGCATCACGCAGTCCAGGTGCGCGACCGCGTCCACCGTGCCGCCGTAGGCGATCGAGTTCCCGAGCGCGACGTGGGCGGTGCCGCGCGCCGACTCGGTCTCCATCGCGACGCCGCACACGCGCCCGTTCGGGTTGAACGCGACCGAGACCTCCGCGAGGTTCGCCATCCGTGGATCGGCGCAGCGCTCGAGCATCGCCTCGAGCCGGCCGGCCTCGTCGCCCTCCACCTCGGTCAGCTCGCCGTCGCGGACGTGCAGGGCCACCGGCGAGGGCAGCGGCCCGGTCCCCATGAACAGCAGGTCGGCGTCCACCACGACGACGCCGGCGCTGGAGCGTTCGACCGGCGCGGTGCCGGCCTCGATGTCGGGGGGCGCCATGTAGTCGCCCGCATCGCGGGCCAGCCCGTGGAGCACCCGTCCCGGGCGGCCCTGGACCGAGCCGCGCAGGTCGGTGCCGGCGGGCGTGCTCAGCCGGTACGTCGTGGCCGCGCCCCACGCTGCGCCCACCCGCTCCGCGTCGGTGCGGATCGCGTCGAAATCCACCGTCAGCGGGCCGTCATCGCGGAACGTCTCGAGGCGGACCCCCGGCATCGCCAGGTAGCGCACGCCGGCCGCCGTGGCCTCCCGCCGCGCCGCGCTCGAGCCGATGAACAGGCTGGTCAGCTCGATCACCGCGCCGGCGGCGAGCATCGCCGCCGCGACCGTCGCCGGCGGCTCGGCGCCGGGCAGCGCGGGCGCCGGCATCCGCGAGACGACCGGCACGCCGCCGCGAGACCCGATCGCCTCCTCGAAGGCGGCCACGACCTCCGGGTCGGTGCCCGGGTCGGTCAGCAGCAGGACCTGCTCGCCGCGGCGCATCGCCAGGCACCGGTCCAGCACGTTCGCGAATCCGGCCGGCGTGCCCACCACGCCTCAGGCTCCCTCCGCGGCCAGGGCCTGCGCCGCGAACAGCGCGTAGACCATCGTGGCCTCGCGGATGTCCTCGACCGTCAGGTGCTCGTCCGGGCAGTACACGGGCGGCCCGCCCGGCCCGAAGATCACGGTCGGCACCTTCTCCCCGAAGCTCGCCGTGTCGCCGAGCCAGTTCTCCACGACGAGCGGCGGCTCCTCGCCCCGGACCGAGCGCATGGCCGCCCGCATCAGCTCGACGACGCGGTCCTCGGGCGCCGCGAGGTAGCCGGACTTCACGTCGGCCAGCTCGATCTCCCAGCGCAGGCGGGGTTCCGCCTCGAGCGCGCGGGCGAGGCACCGGTCGATCTCCGCTCGCACCTGCTCGATCGTGACGCCGGGCTGCGGGCGTGTGTCCACGCGGATCACGCACTCGTCCGGGATCATCGAGGGCCCGCCGGGGGGCAGGCCCCCGTAGATCCGACCCGGCACCACGTAGGTCTCCGCGCCGAAGAGCTCGACGATCCAGCCCTCCAGCTCGGGCTCGTACTTCGAGGCGTCGAGCGCCAGCACTATCTGCGCCGCCAGGACGTTCGCGTTGATCGCCTCCGGCTTGTGGCACGTGTGCGCGGAGCGGCCGATCGCCGTGATGTCGAAGTAGTACCGGCCGCGGTGGCCCAGGCACACCTGGTTGTCGGTCAGCTCGCCGAGCACGGCCAGGTCCGCCGGGAAGCGGTCGAAGAACGCGATCGAGCCGAGCTGGTCGCCCATGTGGTCGGACACGGCAGCCATCGATAGACGACCGGCCAGCGGCAGGCCGGCCGCCCGCACCGCCTCGATCGCGACGATCTGGCACGCCAGCGCCGCCTTCATGTCCATCACGCCGTGGCCGTACACGGCGCCGTCGATCAGGTCGCCCGAGAACGGCTCGGTGACGGACCACCCGTGCGAGACGGGCTTCGTGTCCATATGGCCGGTGAGGACCACCGTCGGGCCGTCCCCTCCGAAGGAGACGTGCCCGACGGCGTTGGGCCGGTCCTCGAGCACCGGCTGCAGCTCGACGTCCTCGAACCCCGACGTCCGCATCGTGTCCGCGAGGAACGCGGCGAGGGACCCTTCCTCGCCGAGGACGCTCGGGATCCGACACACCTCGCGGACCAGCTCCACCGCGCGGTCGAGGTCGAGCGCGGCCCGCACGCTCGCTTCGACCGCCGATCCGATCGCGACCTCCATCCGTGTCGTCTCCCTCGTGCCTCGTTCCGCTCCGTTCGGGGCCGCGACCGATCAGGTGCAGCTGTACGGCATGTAGTCGGTGGTCGCGATCGCGCTCGCATCGGGCGTGACCGTGATCAGCTGGTTGTCGTGCATCCACTGGCCGTAGCTCTGCCAGTTGTCCACGTTGATGCAGCCGGTCTTCGTTCCCGAGGCCGGCTTGAGCAGGTTCAGCGTGTACGGGACGCTCAGGGCGAGGAACGCCGGCTTGTAGTCGGTCTCCTTGACCATGATCTTCGTCGCGCCGGCAGGATCGGCGATCGCGCCGTCCGTGCCCTTGACCACCGCCGCGACGAAGCGCTTGACCGCGTCGGCGTAGGCCGCGTCGGACTGCAGGCGGTTCGCGTTCGCCGCGATCACCAGCTCCGCGTAGCTCGGCACACCGAGCTCGTTCGCCGGGAAGACCGACGGCTTCTTGCCGGTCTCCTGGGCGATCTGGATCGCCTCGACGTTCTGGTAGCCGCCGATGATCCCGTCGACCTTGTGCGACAGGATGGAGGTCACCAGGTTGAAGCCGACGTTCACCTTCGGGACCTGGGACTCGGTGAGCCCCGCGGTCTTCAGCATCGTCGTGTAGAAGGCGTCGTCGCTCGGGATCCCGGTCACGCCGACCGTCTTGCCGTTCATCTGCGATAGCGAGCTGATCGGCTGGTTCGGGTCCATGATCAGGGAGTTCAGCGGCACCGGCACGACGGTCGCCACCGCGATCGCCGGCAGGTCGTTCTCCTGGCCGTAGAACATCTCCGGCTCGTACGTGATCGCCAGGTCCACCTTGCCCAGCGCGACGAGCTTGATCGGGTCGGCCGCGTTCGAGGGCTGCCGGAAGTTGATCGTGAGGTTCGCGTCGCTGTAGTAGCCCTTGTCCTGCGCGTAGTAGAGGCCCACGTGGTCGGGATTCGGCACCCAGTCGAGTTCCACGTTCAGCGTCGCGGGCGCGGCCGAGCCCGAGCCGGACGCGGCGGGGCTCGAGGTGCTGCTCTTGCTGCATGCCGCCGCCACGAGCGCGACCGCGGTCAGGACCACGACCCCGATGGGGGCCTTCCTGCGAGTTCGGATCATCTGCGTGTCCTTTCCCTCCCGGCACGGGGGGCTCCCCGCGGCCGTTCTCCCTCGGCTCGGTCCCGACCCCTACAGCGCACCCCCCTTCGACACCCACGGGCAGAAGATCCGCTCCAGGAGCGAGACCAGCCCGAACAACGCCATCGCGATCAGGGTGAGCAGCACGATCGCGGCGAAGATCCGGGCGGTCTGCAGGTTCGGCGTGGACGCCTGGATCAGGTAGCCGAGGCCCTGGCTGGCGCCGGCCCATTCGCCGAACACCGCGCCGATCGCCGCGAACGTCGCCGCCACGCGCATCCCCGAGAAGATCGAGGGCAGCGCGCCGGGGAACTCGACCTTGCGGAAGATCGCCCATCGGGTCGCATCGAGCGTGCGCATCATGTGGATGAAGTCGTCGTCGACCAGGCGCAGCCCATCGAGGCCGTTCACGACGATCGGGAAGAAGCAGATCAGGGCGACGATCACGACCTTCGGCAGCAACCCGTAGCCGAGCAGGATCACGAGGATCGGTGCGAGCACCACGATCGGGATCGTCTGCGAGCCGATCAGGATCGGATAGACCGCACGGCGCAGCGGCGTGTAGAGGTGCAGCACG